>CP071065.1:6477500-6823333 GCA_017164015.1 Nostoc sp. UHCC 0702 | reverse complement strand
CTTCAGCAAAAGCCGCTAGGCGACTACACTTATAGAATATAACCTAGGTTTTCCTAATTTCATCTACCTTGGGGATCATAAACAAGTAAAATATTTTGTAGCAAAACTGACAAATTAGTAAATTATGTAGCTGAAACTACTAAAAATATAGACGGGATCAATTTTCGAGAACGTCAAATTAGCAAAATTTAGGTGAAAAAGCAGAAAATTAAACAATGTTAAATAATCCTAAAAAATATTAACAAAATTGTTACTGATGTGAATATAGATTAAGTGACTAATGAAAATCGCTACTTGGAATGTCAATTCGATTCGCACTCGTCTAGAACAGGTTATTGATTGGTTAGGTCAAAATCCGGTGGATGTGCTTTGTTTGCAAGAAACGAAGGTTATAGATAAAGATTTTCCGCGATCGCCTTTTGAAAACTTAGGCTATAACCTTTATTTTTCGGGACAAAAGGCTTATAACGGTGTAGCCTTAATCAGTCGTCAACCGTTAAATGATGTCAGCACTGGTTTGAGTGCCATTTTGCCAAACCTCGATCCCCAATGGGATGAGCAAAAACGGGTAATCACAGGTGTAATTGATGGCATTCGCATTGTCAATCTTTATGTTCCCAATGGCTCGGCAGTAGGCAGTGAGAAATATGAATTTAAGTTACGCTGGTTAACAGTGCTACAAGAGTATTTGCGATCGCTTCTTTTAGTGCAACCTGCCATCTGTATGTGTGGCGACTTCAACATTGCTCTAGAAGACAAAGATATTCATTCAAAAGCAAATCCAGAAAATCACATAATGGCATCCCAACCAGAGCGCCAAGCTTTACGAGATATCCTAGAACTAGGATTTGCTGATGCCTTTCGCAAATTCACCACCGAAGGCGGACACTACAGTTGGTGGGACTATCGCGCCGCCGCCTTTAATCGCAACTTAGGCTGGCGCATTGACCATCACTATCTCACACCAGTATTGTACGAGCGTGCGACAAGTTGCATTATAGATGTCACACCCAGAAAACTAACTCAACCTAGCGATCATACGCCTGTAATTGTGGAATTTTAAAATAAATTGGGAATTGGTAATTGGTAATTGGTAATTGGGGCTTTTAAGCGAATCGTTCGTAAGAACCCTAGACTTGAGGAAAGGATTTTTGAGGCTTTGGAAGTCCTTGAGGTTGACCCATTTTCGCCACCATTGAAGGCACACAAGCTAAAAGGTGAGTTAGAAGGTTTGTGGGCGTGTTGGGTCGAGTACGATTGCCGTATCATCTACAAATTTGAGCCAAACCCTGATGTCAATGAAGAGATGATTATTGAGTCACAGCAACTCAAGCATCTAACCTCTATCAGCTGAGATATTGCATTTATGCCAGCGATCGCCATAAATTTCTAAGGGAGAGGCTACTCACTTAGATGTAGTGGATAGTTTTTGAACTATTAAGATAGATTAAGTGTGACTTATTCGTATAGTTAGTATGAAGATATCTTGAACTTAGTTACGAAGTATACAAGTATGCTCGTATTTCATGTTCAAGAATTAAGAAACTGATATTAAGCAGATAGCTAGCTGTGTGACAACGATAAAAACTGAAACTATTGATTTTAGGTATTTATATGTTTCTGGTAACTGGAGCAACTGGAGGAATTGGTCGCCGAGTTGTGCGACTTTTACGCCAACAGGATAAATCGGTGCGGGTCTTTGTCCGCCTCAACTCGCGCTATAGCGAGTTAGAACACCGAGGAGCAAACATTTTCGTCGGTGATTTGCGGCAGGACAAAGATATCCAGAAAGCTTGTCAGGGCGTTGAGTATATTATCAGCGCCCACGGTTCTGATAGCGATGCTTTATCTTTAGACTACCGCGCCAACATCGAACTTATTGACCAAGCAAAAGCCAACAAAGTACAACACTTTGTGTTCATTTCCGTGCTTGGTGCCGACCGGGGGTATGAGGATGCTCCCGTATTCAAGGCTAAACGAGCAGTAGAGCGATATTTAGAAGCTAGTGGCTTGAACTACACTATTTTACGCCCAGCTGGATTAGCATCAAACTTGCTGCCCTTGGCAGAACGATTTCGTGAAACAGGCTTGTATCTGCTGATTGGTGATCCCAAAAACCGTACCTCAATTGTAAGTACAGATGATTTGGCAAGGATGGTGGTAGATTCAATCACATTTGAAAGCGCTCGTAACCAAATATTAGCAGTGGGCGGCCCGGAGATTTTATTGCGTGAAGATATTCCCCGGATTTTTAGTCGCGTCTTCAGCAAAGAGGCAATAGTAATTAACTCACCATTATTTGTTGTTGATGGGTTACGCACTACCTTTGGTTTATTTAATCCCCAAGCCCAAAAAGCTTTGGGAACCTATCGCACATTGTTGTCAAATGAGTTTTTCTGTACAAAAGAGGAAACAGCTAACTTAGAGAGGATTTTCAATTTGCAATTGGAAAGTTTAGAAAGTTTTCTGCGGCGCTATCTAGCAGTTTGAATTAGTTTGTTGTCAGTGGTTGGTTGTCAGTTGTTAGTTGTTTTGTTCTTGATCACTGGCTATTGACTACTGACTACTGACCACTAACCACTGACAAAGAACAAAGGACAAATAATTAAAATTTTATGAAATCTCCCTTAGTTGCAAATGCCATTCAAGCACGTCAGACAAAACAGCGATTTGCAAGACCAGAAGATCAACTGTCTTATGAATTGGGTAAGGCTGTACAAGAATTGCCACCACTGTACACCAGATTGTTAGCGGGAACCATTAGCTTAGTGGTATTTGGCACGATCGCTTGGGCGAACTTTTCGCAAATTGATGAAGTAGCGATCGCACCAGGGGAATTAATTGCTTCTACACAGGTGCGACCAGTAACATCGCTTGGTGGTGGCTCAATTTTAGCGGTGAAGGTAAAAGAAGGCGATCGCGTCACTAAAGACCAAGTACTCATTGAACGCGACCCAGACTTAAAACAAACAGATGTTAGCCGCCTTGCGAAATCCAGCAAGTTGATTCAAGACGATTTGCAGCGTTTAGACGCTGAACGCACCGGCGTTAAAACTGCTGGCACAAAACTGCAAGATGAACTGTTAAGCTCAAGGTTGAGAGATTACCAAGCGCGTCAAGCAGCGGCGCAAGCCGAAGCAAATCGCCTACTAGCAGCCATCGATCAGGCGAAAGTACGCCTCAAGCGATTGCAGGAAAACCAAGCCAATGCTAAAACCAGCTTTGTCAACGCCAAAGCTAACTTGGCGAATGCAGAAAATATCTTAGGTAAAGTTGAAAATGGGCTAGCGATCGCACAAAGCAGAGAAGAAAGTTTACGCACTCTAGTTACTCCTGGCGCTGTACCCAGAGTTGATTACCTAGATGCCCAAGAAAGATTAAATCGTGCCAACACAGAAATTACCAAAGCCAAGGATGAGATAATCAACGCCCAAAATCGAGTCACAGAAGCTCAAGATAAAGTAGAATCTTTGCAAAAAGATATTGCTGCCCAAGTTCAAGAAATTCGCCAAGCCGAACAAGCCTATCAAGCAGCTTTCAATCAAGCACAGCGTTTAGCATCCGAGCGCCAAAGTGAAATTTTAACCCAAATCAACAAGCGCAAAGAAGAACTAACCAACGTTTCCGGTCAACTCGAACAAGCTAGAAAGCAGGAAAAAGAAGAAACTATTAAAGCTCCAGTTGCAGGCAGTATTTACAAAATTAAAGCAACTAAGGGCCCAGTACAGGCAGGTGAAGAATTGCTCTCAATTTTGCCAGAAGGCGAAGAAATGTTGCTAGAGGTGAAAGTCATCAACCGGGATATTGGCTTTATTCGTCAGGGTATGAAAGCAAAGGTGAAAATGGCAACATTCCCCTTCCAAGAATTTGGCACAGTTGATGGTGAAGTCGTTCAAGTTAGTCCCAATGCAATTGTAGATAAAGAACTAGGTTTAGTTTTTCCTACCAGAATTAAGTTGAATAAACACTCAATAAATGTGCGGGGTCAAGAGGTTACATTTACTCCAGGCATGGCTGCTAATGGTGAAATTATCACTCGTAAGAAGTCAGTTTTGACATTCATAATCGAGCCTGTTACTCGTCGATTTAGCGAAGCTTTTTCTGTGAGATAACTTGATGGAGCAGGGGAGTAGGGGAGCAGGGGAGCAGGGGAGCAGGGGAGCAGGGGAGCAGGGGAGCAGGGGAGCAGGGGAGCAGGGGAGCAGGGGAGCAGGGGAGCAGGGGAGCAGGGGAGCAGGGGAGCAGGGGAGCAGGGGAGATGAAGGAGAAATAATTCTCAATTCCCAATGCCCTATGATATCAAGTCCGGTTAATTAGTTATGATTCCCGCAATCATTGCACCCCAGCCCCAACCCTTCTCCGTTGACGGGGAACTCGCGGCCCCCTTTGGAGTAATGATGCATGGAGACAAAGCATAGCTTTGGCTGTTTGGGGTTCTTCGGTTTTAATAAGTAATAAGTAAAGGACATGATATGATCCATGCCCCATGCCCTATGCCCTATGCCCAATTCCCCATTCCCTAAATATATTTGTTACTGCCAAAGATAGATGCACAATTATTAGTTATTGCTAAAGTCAATTTATCCTATGATATTAGTTATGTATGAAAATATAGAAGTTAATATTAATAACTATGGCTTGATCAGCAATTTCCGATACTAGATATTTTGGTAACAAAACATTCAATAATTCAGCTAGTTTATTGATAATACAAGTAATTGTTAATTTTGAATGAAGTTAATATAAATTTTTATTAAAATAACGGCTTTTCTGTTAAAAGGTATTGACTATATTTAGAAAAATTTCTACAAAAATAACAGTGGTTAAAACAATAGAGTGAGGAACTGTCACTTTTTCATTGAACTTCTGTTCCAGGTTACTTCAGATGTATCACAATCTGCTGATGATAAAAAAGCCTGTATTACGTTATTGTAAGAAGTAGATTTGCACTCATACCTGACCTTAGCTGCCTTGAGTTTCCAATCAATAGAACCAGTTGCAAACTTTTTTGTGAATCAAAACATCACCAATTGAAATATATTGAGGTTTACTTATGAACTTATATTGGATAGTTCAGTAACATCCTCAACATAGGAGTGACTAGAAGACTGTAACTTGTCTGGGATTAGCAACTATAGCACTTACAAATAAAAAGTATCTCATTGTAATTGTTGGTTGCTGACTGTCCACGGTTAACAATTAGTCAGTACAGACGCAAGTTTTTCTGCCCGTACAAAAGTCAATAATAGGACTTACGCAACTGGCACACTAAATAATGGTTATGGTTGTCAAAAGGAGCCACTGCGGTCTTGGGGTTTCCCCAAGTGGAGCAAGTGGCGTTCTAGAGTCAATAGTCTTTAATTAAGCTTTTTTGGACTATTGACTATTGACTATTGACTAAATTTTTGCTGGCTGAAAAAAATAAAAAAATCCCATGACACGCCAGAAAGCTTTTGATTAACCTCTGAACCCAACACAGCACATTCAGGCAATATATTGAGGATTAAAAGTGGCGGTAGCAGAGAAATAATATCAGGTGTCCAAAGGACTAGAGCATTGATTCAGTAATCAAAAACCTAACCCCCCAGCCCCCTGACCCTAATCCCCATTAAATTAGGGCGCTCGCCCTAATTTAATGGGGGCCCCGAGTTCCCTTGAAGGTCAGGGGTAGCTCAACTCCCCTCTCCTCGTAGGAGAGGGGTAGGGGGAGAGGTTCTTCCAGGATTACTGAATTGGTGTTCTAGAAGTCCGCGCGCCAGTTGCTACAACTGGTGTCCCTTAAATGTAGATGCTTACTGCAAAGCAGAACCCGAAGGGTAGTTTGTCTAGACAAACTCAGAGAAAAATAAGGGTTTTGTACTCTGTAGTCAGCCAAAAAAGGCGTGTCTACAGGTAGCCGCGACTTTAATCAAAGGCATGGTGATGAATTTAGCATGTGTGATCCCTGAAGTATGAAATTGTTGCAACAGAGGCATTGAAGAGATTTTTCTGTATTTTTCAGTAGATAGAAACTGGTAATGATTATGTCAAACCATTCTAGCAAAGACAAGATTTTTCAAAACTACGACATGCACGATAGCAAGTTTTTAACACCCTTTCAAAGAAAGGCTTTGTTGAAACAATTGCAGAATAATTTACAGCCAGAATATCGGCGAAGAATTGAAATTATGTTATTGGCAGACATAGGCAAATCTCAAAGCCAAATCTGTGAGATATTAGGCTGTTCACAGGAAATGGCACGCTACTGGGTTGGTTTAGCAGAAGCAGGTTTGGCGCATAAATGGAGTGAACGACCCATAGGTAGACCGAAGATTGTTAATAATCAATATATTGAACGCTTGAAAGAATTAGTAAGCAATAGTCCTCGTGATTATGGTTATGCATTTACTTACTGGACAGCCCAATGGTTAAGCAAGCATCTAGCAAATGAATTAGGTATTGAAATCAGCGATCGCCATGTTAACCGCCTGTTAAAACAAATGGGACTTTCCACAAAACGGAAAATTTCCTCTCAACCAGAAACTGACCAAAATCAGGATGCTGCAATTACAATTGCTGACTTGCAATATCAACCTGAAACTAATTTTAATTGGTCATTTAATTTGATTCAAACTAATCATTAAATTGGGCATGGGGCATAGGGCATTAGGCATTGGGCATGGGGAATTAGTTATTTCTTCCTCATCCCCCTCATCCCCCTCATCCCCCCATCTCCCCTGCCCCCCTGCCCCCCTGCATTTTTTATCGTCACTCCCAAAGGAGGTAAGGAAATGCCATCAGCGTTTTCTCGGCAACAGTTAACTCACCAACTTACCCAAACCTTGGGTGAGCAGTTGTCAGATAGTGAAATTGATATGTGCTTGTTAGGGGTGGAAATTGTCGAACCATCTGTAGCAAAGCAGTTTTGGCAAGCAGTCGCAGCACCCCCCGGAATTTATATCATTCTTGGAGGTAAAGTGAGACTCCTAGATAGCTTTAATAACTTAATTACTACCCTCTCAACTGGGGCATCATTTGGTGAATTAACTTTATTTCCTGAAGAGGAATTTAGCCCTTACGTTGCTAGAGCTTCTGTGAACTTAAAACTTTGCTATCTTTCACAAGCAGTATTGCAGAAGGTGATGCACAAATATCCCAGTATTCGCGATCGCCTCAAAAGAAGTGCCGAAATTTGGGATTTATTATTGTTACGATGTCAAAGCACTTTACTTCCTCACAATGGCTCTGTGGAAGAGGTTCTCAAAGCATTATCTTTATTTGAGCGACACACCTTAGAAACTGGCTCATTTCCAACCAAGCTATTCAAAAAAAACAAGCTTTGGCTGTTGCGTCGAGGAGAAGTATTAGATGCTGATGGGCATACATTGACACCAGGAAATATTTATGCATCTCCAAAGGTAGGAAATTGGCGAGTCAATCAACCAACTATTGTTTACACTCTCAAAAATGATGATTGGCAAATAGCACTAGAATACTGGCCGCAATTGGCAGATTTACTTAAATTACAAGAGATGGGGAGTGGAGAGTCGGGAGTCGGGAGTCGAGAAGACTCTTCCCAATTCCCAGTACCCAATCCCCAGTACCCAATTCCCAGTACCCAATCCCCAATCCCCAATCCCCAAGTAAAACAAAAGCAACGACGAGCTTACTTTCCTAGCCCGAAAGTGAAAGCAGGGCATTGGTGGGGACGCTTGACCAAACGGTATCCGTTTTTTGAACAACAAAGCGCCTCAGACTGTGGAGCAGCTTGCTTAGTGATGATAAGTCGCTATTGGGGTAAGCGTTTGAGTGTAAATCAACTGCGGGAGCAAGCCAACGTCAACCGCAGTGGCGCATCACTGCGGGGTTTAACAGTAGCAGCAGAAACTATTGGTTTCGCTACCCGTCCTGTAAAAGCTAGCCTGGATAAATTAGCACAACAACCCCTACCAGCGATCGCGCATTGGGAAGGCAAGCACTACATTGTCGTCTATGAGATTAACAAAAAGCAGGTGATAGTAGGCGACCCAGCCATTGGTCAACGCACTCTCTCGGTGGCGGAATTTAAAGCTGGTTGGACTGGTTATGCATTGTTATTGCAACCTACACCCCTACTTCAAGACACCGAAGAAACCAGCACATCATTGTGGCAGTTTTTTGATCTACTCAAACCCCACTCGCAAGTGCTGTTAGAAGTGTTCGTTGCTTCGTTGTTGATTCAGGTATTTGGACTGATTACGCCTTTATTCACTCAGTTATTGTTAGACCGAGTAATAGTGCAGGGTAGCACTCTCACCTTAAATGCCGTGGGTTTGGGGCTGATCATTTTTGGATTGTTCCGCGTTGGCATTAATGGACTACGACAATATCTGCTCGATCACACAGCCAACCGCATCAGCTTAGCTTTGTTGGTAGGTTTTATCAAACATACCTTTCGCTTGCCTTTAGCATTTTTTGAGTCGCGTTATGTGGGCGATATTATTTCTCGCGTCCAAGAAAATCAGAAAATTCAGCGCTTTCTCACCGGTGAAGCACTATCTATCACTTTGGATTTGCTGACAGTGTTTATCTATGTCGGCTTGATGTTTTGGTACAGCTGGCAAATGGCATTGCTGAGTTTGTTGATTGTACCGCCCTTTTTGCTACTGGCGCTAATTGCTACACCTTTTTTGCGTCGGATTAGCCGCGAAGTTTTTAATGCCGCAGCCAACGAAAATAGTTATCTAATTCAATCCCTCAGCGGGATTCGTTCGATTCGTTCAATGGCAATTGAGCAGACAGTGCGCTGGCATTGGGAAGAACTGCTGAATAATGTGATTAAAAAAACCTTTAAGGGGCAAATAATTAGTAATCAATTACAAATTTTCAGTTCAACAATTGAATCTTTGGTAAGCACGGGGTTACTCTGGTATGGCGCATGGTTGGTGATTCAAAACCAACTCACCATTGGACAATTAGTCGCTTTCAATATGTTGTTGGGCAACATTATTCGTCCTTTCCAGCGGCTCGTGGTGTTGTGGAATCAATTGCAAGAGGTAATCATTTCTACTGAGCGAATTAATGATGTTTTAGAAGCGGAACCAGAAGAAGATTTACAACATCACCCCCGCCAAATTTTACCGAAATTGCAAGGTCATATTCGCTTTGAAAACGTTACTTTCCGCTACCATCCAGATAGTGATGTTAACGTTCTAGAAAATCTGAGTTTTGAAATTCTGCCAGAGCAAACTGTAGCTGTTGTCGGACGTAGCGGTTCTGGCAAAACTACACTCTCTAAGTTGATTTTGGGTTTATATCCGCCGACAGATGGCAAAGTATTAATTGATGCTCAAGATGTAACTAGTATTTCCTTGCGATCGCTTCGTTCTCAAATTGGTGTTGTCGATCAAGATACCTTTTTGTTTGGCGGCACAATTCGTGAAAATATCAGCATTGCTCACCCAGAGGCCACCCTAGAAGAAATTATTGAAGCGGCGCGTCTAGCAGGAGCAAACGACTTTATTCAGCAACTACCAAGGGGTTATGAAAGCGAAATTGGTGAAGGCGGCGGTATGCTATCTGGAGGACAACGCCAACGGCTAGCGATCGCTCGTGCTTTGCTAGGAAATCCCCGCTTAATACTTTTAGACGAAGCAACCAGCCACCTCGATGCTGAATCTGAGCGGATTATTCAAAATCACCTGAAAACAATTCTCAAAGGGCGGACAAGTTTAATCATCGCTCATCGCCTGTCCACCGTGCGTCATGCTGACCTCATTCTAGTTTTAGATCGTGGTTTATTAGTCGAAAGCGGCACCCACGATGAATTAATTGACAGAAGAGGTCATTATTTTTATCTCAACCAACAACAACTAGCACCTACAGGTTGACATGGGGATTGGGGGCTGGGGAGATGGGGGGATGAGGGAGATGAGGGGGATGAGGGGAATGGGGAGATGGGGGGATGAGGGGGATAGGGGGATGAGGAAGAGTAATACCCGATGCTCAATGCCCCATGCCCAATCCCTAATCCCCAATCCCCAATTACCAATTACCAATTACCAATTACCAATTACCAATTACCAATTACCAATTACCAATTACCAATCCCCAATCCCCAATCCCCAATCCCCAATCCCCAATCCCCAATACCCTAAATTACTTATGCCAAATCCATATCCAAATTCATCATCTATACTCGCCAGACCAAGGCAGAATGCACTTCCCCAGGTTGATGACTCTGATGCTGTTGTTGATTATCGGACACAGCCAGCAACTGAGGCCAACGATTGGTTCTACGGCACTGAAGAACTATTAGATGCCTTACCAAAGGTCTGGACACGCTCAATGCTGTACTTGCTGGCAGGCTTTGCAGTGGTTATTTTACCTTGGGCGATGTTTTCCAAAGTTGATGAGACAGGAAGTGCCAGAGGGCGCTTAGAACCCAAAGGAGCAACGCAAACATTGGGCATTCCTGTTGCTGGTAGTGTCAAATCTGTCAGCGTTCAAGTAGGTCAGACTGTGAAAGCTGGGCAAGTCTTGCTGCAACTAGATACTGATGTCTTGCAAACGGATTTACAGCAGACACAGACAAAGTTAGAAGGGTTAATCAATCGGCGATCGCAATTAGATCTGCTGAAAAATCAACTTCTGCTGGCAATTAATATCCAAGAGCAACAAAACCAAGCTCAAGCATTGGAAAAAATGGCTCAAGTTAATCAGGCACAGCAAAATCTAGATGCCAAACAGAGTGCGTATAACTTACAAAAATTGGAAAAACTAGCTTTAGTTGAGCAGGCTAGGCAGAATATCAATTCTACTGCGATCGCCGAGAAGTTAGCTAGCAGTCGTCTGCGTCGAGATGTCGCAGAAACAGCCCGCTATCGCCAACTTTTAAACCTGGGTGCAATTCCCCAAACCAAAGTTGTAGAATTAGAAAAAACAGCAGAAGAAAGTCTCATTTCCCAAGAACAAGCCAAATCACAGGTAACTCAAGCCCAACTACGTTTACAAGAAGAAATGGGTCGCTATCAGACGACAATGAGTCAGGCTGTAGAAGATATTCAGCAAGCAAAACTTCGCCTACAAGAACAGCAAAGCAGCTATCAAGGCGTGGTGCAAGCTGGTAAACTGGCGGTGCTGAAAAATCAAGAACAACTCAAAGACATGCAAACGCAAATCACCAGTTTGCAATCAGAAATAGCTCAGACTCAAAGCCAAATCCTTTCCTTCAAGTTGCAGTTAGAGCAACGAGTGGTGCGATCGCCTATCGATGGTACAATTTTTGAGTTACCCATTCAAAAACCAGGCCCCGCAGTCGAAGCCGGACAGGTGATTGCCCAAATTGCGCCCAACAATGCCCCTCTGATTCTCAAAGCTCAAATGCCAAGCGAACAAAGTGGTTTTTTGAAAGTAGGAATGCCAGTGAAGATCAAGTTTGATGCTTATCCCTTCCAAGATTATGGAGTACTGCAAGGGCATGTCAATTGGATTTCACCCAACTCGAAAGTTCAGACGAACAGCGAAAACAAAATAGAAACCTATGAGTTGGATATCATCCTCAATCAGCCTTATATCCAAGCTGGCAACAAAAATATCACTTTAACGCCTGGTCAGACAGCAACCGCAGAGGTAATTGTCCGTCAGCGTCGAGTGATTGACTTTATCTTAGATCCGTTTAAGAAATTACAAAAAGGTGGTTTGGAGCTTTAGTAATTAGTAAATCCCTACTCTTTTTGGGGTAAAACATGTATCTTGCTGGCGAAAATTAGAGCAGTCAATACAGACTGCTCTAATTTTCGCATTTCAACGCCTCTTCGTTTTTTAATTAATTGAAAAGCTATAGCGAGCGGTTCTCAGTTGCATGAGGTACGCTTTAACCCCTCCCCGCAAGCAGGGAGCGTTTGCACGCTTTAAATGCGGGGTGGGCTTGGGACTGTATTGCAACAAAGTGAGAACCACTATATTTATCAACTTATAGCCTTTCCTGAGCAAGTGAGGTACACCTTAACCTCACCCCAATAAAGCTGTGCTTTATCTCCCCTCTGCTTAGTAAGGAGAGGGGTCGGGGGTGAGGTTATTAGATGTACTTGATTAGACTGGAAAATGCTATATTTCCTTCTTTACTAGTCATACAAAAAACATGAAATCATTTTTATCTAGAAAATTTACCTAAAACCAGTTATAAGTAATACTTAAATAAATTCGCTTAACAATAAATAATGTATAAATTATTCAGTTATTTTTTTATATTTAGCTGTGATTTGATCTATTTGTTCTTTATGAGATATAAAAAAATCAAAAATTACTATAAAAACATCAAAACATCAATTAAAAAGATTCAGATATTTATTGCCTGAAAATTAATGAGATAGTTATATATATAAAATCTTTACATTAGGTCAGTTTTTTATATAATAAATTTACACTCAAAATTTTATAGTTAATGTAAGAATTGAATTGTCCAAATAACTATGATTCCACAGAGTATCACAATGGCTAAACTATTAATTACAGACTTATATTCTGTTGATGTAGAGACATTTTTAATAGTCCCAAAATGTGTTTCTTAAGAGCGTCCAACGGGCAGTGCGCCACCCGCTACCAATGAAAAAAACCAAAGAAACACTTTCTTCCCTCACTCCCGTTCGGCTGACGCTCACGGCGAAGCCTACTCCCCACTCTCTGTATTTCTTGAAAGTTTACCCATATCCTCGTTAATAGTTATGTAAGCGTAAACCCGCCCCTACTTACGCTCATCTCTCGCCCTGCTTCTTTGGCTCCCTTGCAGCCTGCTCAAGTCGGAAAACCCTGACTGTGTGGCTACCTCCCTTACCTAACTAAATTCATAGCACTGTTTTGCAACGCCTATTTTTTAAGTTGCCTATATGTTGCCAATTAAGGCTCATTAAAGTTCTACAACTGTTTAAATCCTGACCTCGAAAATAAGACAATGGCTAAAATAGTAATTTCTGACTTAGATCCTGTGGATGCAAAAATATTTTTGCATGACCTTACTTCAGAAGAAATTCATGCTGTATCAGGCAATGGTATTTTGCCTTCGGACAATGATTCTTCCAGTCTTCAATTGACTACTATTCACGATGGTGTAAATAATACATCAGAAAAACGTGGTAGTCTGTTCAATTTTTCTGATAACAAGTTTTTTACTCTTGACTTTTCAAGATTAACTGTCTATTTAATAGTTTAATTGTTTGCCACTGGATATTTTATTATCCCTAAGACGTGCGATGAGATATGAGTGTCTGTCTGCACGTTTTCCATTATATACAAATTTTTTCTATAAATGCAATTTTGAGAGTAAAATCAGTAATTTAGGATAAATAGAGCAGTCCGCTTTGTTTTATGGACTTCCTTACGTAGGCAGAAAAGCTTAGCAGAAAAAACTTATAAAAGCAAGTTAAAAATATTATAAATTATTAATGATGCTCTGGCTTAATCTGCCCTAATAATTTTTTCCATAAATTAAATACTATTCATATAATTGATTTTTGATATCTAAATTTAACAAAAATATATTAAGATTAACTATTTTACCTGTTATTTTATTTTAGATACTCGTAGATAAACATATTACACGCATAAACCAGTATTAAAACTTAAAGCTTTTCATGATAATTAATAATTTGAATATTAAAAGTATCATCAGATAGAGACGTGAAATACTATATCAAGTAAATATGATAGATAAGCTACAGAATTAGCTACAACAGCCCAAATAAACAATGTTGAATTAGTTTTATACTGGGAGGAATGCCTGATGCAAAATATTTTAAATATTTCTACTGAAGATATTATTTACCATATCAAATTATCTTGCCAAATTCCTAGTATATTGGAAGCGATCGCCACTAGGAAAATTATTGCTGATACTGCTGAAAAAGCAGAAATTGAGGTGGAAACAGAAGAACTTCAACAAGCAGCAGATAATATGCGCTTGGCTAATAAACTGGTTAAAGCAGAAGATACTTGGGCCTGGCTAGAAAAACATCATCTTTCTCTAGATGATTTTGAAGAAATAGTCAAAACAAATTTACTTTCTGCAAAATTAGCAAATCATTTATTTGCAGATAAAGTAGAACCTTTTTTTTATGCCCATCAGATTGATTATTCTGGAGCAGTCACTTATGAAGTGGTTTTGGATGATGAAGACTTGGCTCTAGAAATCTTTTATGCCCTGCAAGAAGGTGAAATCAGTTTCCAAGAAATTGCTCGCCAATACATTCAAAATCCAGAAATTCGCCGTGCTGGCGGCTATCAGGGAATTCGCCATCGTACTGATTTTAGACCAGAGATTGCTGCCGCGGTCTTTGCCGCCACTCCTCCACAGATTCTTAAGCCAATAATTACACCAAAAGGAGTACATATAATTGCAGTTGAGGAAATTATTAAACCACAACTAAATGAGCAACTGCGTCTTCAAATTATAGGAGATTTTTTTGCCAATTGGTTACAGCAACAAATTGCTAGTTTAGAAATTGTGGCTAAACTTCAAGAGAATGCAAATTCTCAATCAACCAAAGATTTGCTCAAACCAGCTTAGTTTTAGAGATAATGCCATTAACTAAAATTTAGGCGAGATTAACAGTAAAACACAAAGAAAGATCATATCAGCAACAAATGGCTAATTATTATATCTTTCTTTGTGTATTTATTGGTTCTATATTATATAAGCACATGAACTATTGATTGAAAAATATCAAAAAAACTTCTAATTAATAAGTTGATATTACTGAATCAGAACATTATATCAAGTTCGGATGATTACTTATTCAGGACTTACGCAACTGGCACACATATTTTCTGTGATGGCAGTCAATAGGAGCCAGCGCGTTGCGGAGGTTCCCTCGTTGATTGCGACTGGCGTTCAATAGTCAAGGGTAAAAAGTCAAGGTTTTTGGACTTTTGACTCTTGACTTTGGACGATTTTTGTCAAAAATATATGACAATGCGCGTAAGTCCTATTATTATTGCAGTTCTTGCCTTACCCCGCCCCTTAATCCCCTCCCCGTTTACGGGCACTACAGTGTACACACAAGTCTGAAAATAGCTGACACAGGTTTTACCCCTCCCTAACCCTCCCCTTATGAACGGGAGGGAACCAGAAATCTCATTTCCCCCTTTATAAGGGGGGATTAAGGGGGGTAATTCTACTTGTGTGTACACCGTAGGTAAACGGGGAGGGGAGACAAGGCGTAGCTTTGGCGGGGTGGGGATCTTGCTTTTATATCTGAAAAGGAGTATAGATATCTTCAGAATTAGCGTTGAGATAAGGACGCTGTAATTCAATTTGATTCAAAGAAAAATGTTGCAAAATTGCAGATATTCTACCTTCGGGTGTATCATTTTCTTGCTGCCAAGCATCTAATAAACCATTAGCAATAATTTGACATCGGTGTGTACCAAAACTTTCGTGGTCGCTAAATTTTTGGTCTGGTTCTTCAGCGATCGCTAAACCAGGAGCCATCAACTTTGTAAACAAAGGCACTTCTGCTTGAAAATAAGATTTATGCTCTAAATACACTCTCTCTAATATTGGGTGAACAGCTTCATAGTTGTGTTTGTCGAAGTACAGTACTGCTGAGTCACAACGTCCATAATCAGAAGGATTGAATAAGGCTTTAAAAGAGAAAGGAATAAGTATAGAATTAAGTTGTGTAGTTAAACTTTCCATAACTGCAACTGCACCTTCTGGGGATAAGTTGAAGTAAATACGTACAATATTCTGATTCCCATGAGAAGCTGCATCACCAACTGCCATATAAAATGCACTTTGTACCAAATTCTTAGGCATTTTAATTGCAACTGAGTTGCCAACATTAACGGCTTGATCTTCTGGTCGTAGATGGACATTGCGCTCAATATGCAGTTTCAAACCATTCTTATACACTACTAAAATGTTATGCATTTCTTCTTTAACTACAAGCCAATCATGGCTCAAGTAGCCTTGTCCCTTATTGCTTGTGTGCAAGCGTTCATAAAAAGCTACGTCTACACCCAAAAGAGTGTTATTTTCCAGATTTTGGTTTAATGCTGCATTTGTTGTTTCTGCATCTGGTGCGAGTGCAAGTTTTAAAGAACCGTTGTAATAGATACCGTAGAGAAATGAACGTAATTGTAAACTCAAATACTGATTTTGGAAATCCAAGGGCATTTGCAGAAAGCGGGAAACTGCCGACTCTGGCAATTCCATTGCTTTGTAATCTGGATGTTTAATACAATACTGAGACTGAATTTCAACTTTATGAATAATGTCGTCTAATGATATCTGCAATGACTCTGGAATATCTGACAGTTGAGTTTGTAGCGAATCTAATAGTTGCATAACGGCTGGCCTGTGAATAAAAGGGGTAAACAGAGGTGCAGGGGGGCAGAGGGGCAGGGGGGAAGGGAGCAAGCAAATATTCTTCCTTATCTTCCTTCTATACGCGAGATAAGTTTGTCGGTAACAAATCTAATGCATCTACACCAAAAATCGTTGGTATAGATGCTTGCGGACGACACAACAAACTTTTGGCAACTTGAAGCATACATATACCGGCATTACCAAATCTTTTCTCATGCTGGAGTGTTGCTTGAATAGCTCTAATCAAGGCTAAACCGGAAAATTGCGTGACTCTTAATAAGAAATCAGGACGAGCTTCTAATATTTGGGGAAATTCAGCTAAATAAGCAGTCACTAGCGCCGCCGTAGAAGGCTGGATAAGTTGCAGGGGAGTTGTGGCTAGGCGTAAAGACTCTTCAATCGCCATTTCCTTACCGATAAGCGTACTATTCAACCATAGTTGCAGGTAACTAGCCAGCACTGTTCCTAAATCATTAGCTGGATCTCCCCAAGCACACCGCTCCCAATCAATCAAGCGAATGATGCTTTCACCAGAGAATGATTCATTCAAAACTGCTTGTTCCCAATTGAGGGAAATGAGCATATTGTTCAGCTTCAAGTCATTATGAGTTAGACAGTAGGGAGTGAAACCACTACTTAAATCTGCGATCGCCTGTCCTAAACTGTCGTAACGTTGATAGAGAGCAAAAAATTTCAGTCCATCGGCAGGTATTTGACCAAAAATTTCTGGGGTAATTCTATCCATTCCCATATTGAGGTCTGGAGTTTTTTGACTAGATGCATCCTGAGGATTTTGAAAGAATTCACGATAGTCTTGACGGTTAATACTTACACGATGAATTGATGCTAAAGTAGCTCCGACTGCCCTAGCAATCTCAGTTGGGAATAAATTATCTTTGGCGTAGAAATCTGCTAAATCCCGATAGTTACTGAGATAATTGAAAACAATGATAGAATTTTCGGCATCAAAATGCAGCACTTCCGAACAAGACGAGCCAATATAACTAATTTCTGGGAATCTTCGGAAGAAATTGTGAATTCTCCACTCTTGGAAAAACTCACCAGCACTTTTTCCTTCTCGATTGAGACGCTCTTGCTTAACTAGAAGTTGCCGATTCTCTGGTAAGCTAATTAATAAGTTAAAGTTTTTGGCTGGTTTTAGCTCAATCTTAGCTAATGACTGTTCTTCTTGAGTACACAATCCTAGGGGAATCAAGTAGTCAAGGACGTTTTGCGAACTTAATAAAAAAGGCATAATGTCAGATACTTCTTAGGAGAGTGGAAAGTTGCTGTTGGTTAATTAAGAAACTGTAAAACCACAGTAATGTTACCCATACATAGATTGCACACAAAGTCTTATTGCTCATCATCTTGATAGTTCAATTATTAGAAATAAATGCATCAGCATTAGGCTGATTACTATTGAATGACTTTGCCAGCGAGGTAATGTTGTAGATTGCATAAACGGCTAATACAAAATCAAGCAGCTTTAAAGCAAAATTAATAACTTGAGATAATGCATAATCATCACCACCATATACAAACATAGAATCCATATCATTCATTTCGGTCAGGTAGCTTTCTGAATCAAATAAATTGAGTTCAGCAATTATAATTTTTGCCATTTAATCAATTCCCAGTTCAACCATTGATTATTAATTTATCTGAGGTCGAATAACTAATAAATTACTGATTTTTAATCAATAAATCCCTGCTTAATTTGGCTCACTGGAATTGTTAATAACATGAATTAGTTGTTATCTCCAATCCCAGTAGAGCTATCTAGCTCAGTAGTTAACTATCAAGCTATGCTTATTAAGCTTTACTATATGACTTAGCTATCCAAGCAATGTGACCAATGGCATATACATCAACAAATGCCTCAGCTAACTTCACAAGTGTAGAAACATCGCTGATACCATTGCTATAGCTATCAGTACCACCAGAAATAGAATCTACATCGCTGAGTTCATTGAGGAAGCTTTCAGAATCTTGAAACAATTCAGAACCAGCAATATGTAGTTCAGGAAGAGTAATATTTGCCATGATTTCCTTCTATCAGTCAGGTTCTCTTTTAAGTGAAAAGATTTGCAATTAAATCGAAACGTCGCTGATGCTGTTGTAGCTACCACCAGAAATGGAGTCTACATTGCTCAGTTCATTAAAAAAGCTTGCTTTGAATTAAGTAGGTCAACTTTGAATTTCATGTTTAATTCGGTTGAGCTACTTAAGTCAAATCTACAGATAATTAACCTGTATTTTGCTGAATCTGGCTCTTTGAGATTGTTTTTTATCAAAAAAATTCATGTTGAGTACATAAATTCCTTTTTACCTTTGATTCCAAAAGAGCCATATATTTCAGTATTTAACTCTTCAACTATTAGTAACCCGTATTGCTGCTGTCGCTAAATGACTTAGCTATCCATGCAATGTGACCAATAGCATATACATCAACAAATGCCTCAGCTAACTTCACAAGTGTAGAAAAATCGCTGATACCATTGCTGTAGCTATCAGTACCACCAGAAATAGAATCTACATCGCTTAGTTCATTGAGAAAGCTTTCAGAATCTTGGAACAATTCGGAACCAGTTGTATGTAGTTCAGTGAGAGTGATATTTGCCATGATTTTGTCCTAATCCACTTATTGTAATTAAACTCTAGACTGTTTGATTAGCGAGCTTTTTTAAGTTATTAGTAATCAATAAAACTCTGGTCGTAACAGAAATTACTTTTTACCTATAACTCCAAAAAAGCTATCTAATTCAGTAGTTAAATCTTCAGCTATTAGTAGCCTGTACTGTTGCTGTGGCTGAATGACTTAGCTAAATAGGCAATATGACCAATGCCATATACATTAACAAATGCCTCAGCTAGCTTGGTTAATGTTGAAAAGTCGCTGACGCCACTACTGGAGTCACCACCAGAAATAGAGTCTACATTGTTCAGTTCGTTAAGAAAGCTTTCAGAATCTTGAAACAATTCAGAACCAGCAATATGTAGTTCAGAAAGAGTGATATTTGCCATGATTTCCTCCAAAAAAACTTGCTTTCAATTAAGTGAATTCTAGGGGTAATTAGCCTGTATATTGCTGAATCTGGCTCTTTGGGATTGTTTGCCATCAAAATAATTTATGTGTTTCACATGAATTATTTTTTAGCTGGAATCCCAAAAGAGCCATCTAGCTGATTAGTTAACTCTTCAGCTATTAGTAGCCTGTACTGTTGCTGTGGCTGAATGACTTAGCTAAAAAGGCAATGTGACCAATACCATATACATTGACAAATGCCTCAGCTAGCTTGGTCAATGTCGAAATATCGCTGACGCCAGTACTGTAGCTACCACCAGAAATAGAGTCTACATTGTTCAATTCGTTGAGAAAGCTTTCAGAATCTTGGAACAATTCTGAGCCAGCAATATGTAGTTCACTAAGAGTAATATTTGCCATGATTTCCTCCGAAACAACTTGCTTTCAATTAAGTGAAATCTAGGAGTAATTAGCCTGTATTTTGCTGAATCTGGCTCTTTGGGATTGTTTGTCGTCAAAATAATTCATGTGAAACATATGAATTATTTTTGCTGGAATCCTAAAAGAGCCATCTAGCTGATTAGTTAACTCTTCAGCTATTAGTAGCCGAATGTACTGTCGCTGTGGCTGAATGACTTAGCTAAATAGCCAATGTGACCAATGCCATATACGTTGACAAATGCCTCAGCCAGCTTGGTTAATGTTGAAGCATCACTGACGTGACCACCGTAGTAACCACCAGAAATCGAGTCTACATTGTTCAGTTCGTTGAGAAAGCTTTCAGAATCTTGGAACAATTCAGAACCAGCAATATGTAGTTCAGAAAGAGTGATATTTGCCATGATTTTCTCCAAAACAACTTGCTTTCAATTAAATGAAATCTAGGGTTAATTAGCCTGTGTTTTGCTGAATCTGGCTCTTTGGGATTGTTTGTTATCAAAATAATTCATGTGAAATACATAAATTATTTTTGCTGGAATCCCAAAAGAGCCATCTAGCTGATTAGTTAACTCTTCAGCTATTATTAGTAACCGTAGCCTGTACTGTTGCTGTGGCTGAATGACTTAGCTAAATAGCCAATGTGACCAATGCCATATACGTTGACAAATGCCTCAGCTAGCTTGGTTAATGTTGAAGCATCACTGACGTGACCACCGTAGTAACCACCAGAAATCGAGTCTACATTGTTCAGTTCATTGAGAAAGCTTTCAGAATCTTGGAACAATTCAGAGCCAGCAATATGTAGTTCAGAAAGAGTGATATTTGCCATGATTTTCTCCTAAAAATTTTGCTTCCAATTAACTTGGTTTGGCTAGCGATTAAGCTACGTTTTGCTTAACTGCTATTGCAATTTTTATTTATCAAATTGGTAAAAGTCAATGCCATGAAGCTGTTTTAAAAGACATTTATGAATGAGTTCTGTCTAGCTTTCATATTATTTTTATTTTGATTCGTAGCCAGGAAGTTTAATATTTTTGACTTCTGTGTTGTCGGGCGCTCATATCTGTCTTGCAAGTGCTGAGTTAGCATAACTGAGGAGTTCCCTAGAAGGAAAGGGGCAAAAAATCTACAACTTGGTACGAAAGAATAAGGTTTTTAGGTGTCTCCTCCTTGCGGAGAGAACTTTACCAGAAGAATTCTTCAAAGTCTGTCCAACTCACATTCCACTAAAGTAGCGAACGATTCAAATCGCGGTTATTTGCGTCTGTTTTAATTAGGAATTAGTAGAAAAGTTTTATAATTTAAGAATTTGCATAAAAAATCGTGCGTTTTGATTTCAATTTCAATTGAAATCAAAACGCACGATAATAAGCAGAAAACTTCAGTCAAGAATGTCTGCTCACTGATACATTTATCCTTACTACAACCTACCAAATATTTTATCCAGTTCCAACCTCAGGTTATCAAGAAGACCATTCACTTGTTGTAGGGTACTTGATATTGATGTATTGTTGCTGGATGTATTGTCTGTATTAGGTGTATCATCTGGGTAAAATGCATTAGGGTATGGTCTTTGTACCACACCACCTTCCACCGCTTTTATTTCTCCTTGGGTTATTTCATTGAGAAGCGGTTTATCTACATTAGAATGCAAATCAGAAATTTTTATCCTCACCATTTACTCACCTCCATAAATACAATGATATTAAGTAACAGATCTAGGATAATTTGACGCTTCAAATGCACAATCATTGTCTTATATCATTTTGCTTTATCATCTGATAAAGTCAATGTTTTGAGACTAACTTTATAGACAAAAATGTAGGACTTGTGTCTGGTAAACTTATGATTTTCTATTAATTAAGTTTTTGGTTTTGGTGTTGTTCCCATATTAGGACTTATGCCGTTTCATAAAAATGTTGATACAAATAGGGAGCAGAGGAACTCCGGGCCCCACGACCGCAGTGGCGTTGGGGATTAGGGGTAACAGAGGAGCAGGGGGGAAAGAATTTGTATCCCTAATATCATGTCCGTTTAAACACTTATGATATCTGTGGAGGTCGGTAATTGGGAATTGGTAATTGGTAATTGGTAATTGGTTTTGAGTATTACCTATTACCCATTACCCATTACCCATTACCTATTACCAAGCAAACCGACTATATCGTAAGTAATTAGCCGAACTTGATATAACAATCATTTTTCATGCTTGGTATTAGGACAGTGTTAATTGTTCATAACAATGAAGCAACAGGGTTTCTACGATCGCACTTTGCTATACTCCCTAATTCTGAGCCTGCGGTGGCGAGGGAATTGTCACGTCTATAGGCGTTACCTTAGCCGCTAGCTGTGTTAAGGGCGGTTGAATAGCAGTTTGATTGCCCACTACCAATGTCACAATGTTTTCTGGCTTGAGGTATTGCTTTGCTACCCGTTGGATATCAGCCACTGTTGTTGCTACTACAGCTTTTTGATAGCGAAATAAAAAATCAGCCGGATAGCCGTAATATTCGTATCGCATCAGCCGTGATAAGGTTTGGCTGGGGTCTTGAAAGTTGAATACAAAGGAGTTGAGTGTAGATTCCTTAGCAAAAGCTAATTCTTTGGCGGTGAGTGTTTGATTTTGGACACGCTTAATTTCAGCTTGTAAAGCTTTGACAAACTGTACTGTAGCATCAGAGCGGGTTTGCCCGCCAGCAATGAATATGCCAGGGTAGTCGAAGCGGGGACTCCATAGACCATATACAGAGTAAGCTAAACCTTGACGCGATCGCACTTCATTAAATAAGCGTCCACCAAACCCATTGAACACCCTATTCAACACATCCAATGCTGCATAATCTGGATTGTCGAAGCGTCCGCCTAAATGTCCAATGAGAACACTACTCTGCGTCAGCTGCGGCTGATTCACCACAAACACGCCACCTGCATTGGCTGGCGAAACCTGTGGTAACTGGGGTTTAGTAATTTTGGGGTTACGCTGCCAATCGCCCAACTTCGCTTGAATGAGCGATCGCATTTTTTTCGAGTCAAAATCGCCCACAATCCCCAATATCATATTATTAGGGTGAAAATACTGCTGGTAAAACTTCAGCAAATCCTCGCGCCCAATTTGCTCAATTGTCGCATACTCAATGGTGCGAGCATAGGGGCTATCTTGACCATAAATTAATTTGCGGAATTCTCGACCGGCAATATCATCTGGATCATCATTGCGACGGGCAATACCACCTCTAGCCTGTGTCTTAGCTAAATCTAGCTTTTCAGGAGCAAACACTGGTTCTCGTAGCACCTCAGTAAACAGCCCAAACACCGTTTCTAAATCTTCACTGAGTGCCTCAAAACTAGCATTACCCACAGCTTCACTAATACTAGTTTCCACAGCAGCAGCCCGTTGTTCCAATATTTCATTGAGTTGATCAGGCGAATGCTTCTTGGTGCCGCCAGTCCGCATCACCGAACCTGTAAAACCAGCCACCCCTACCTTCTGGGCTGGTTCCCAACGACTTCCAGTCCGCACCAACGCCATACCACTCACCAATGGCAGTTCATGATCCTCCATCAAATACACAACTAAGCCATTTTGCAGCACAAACCGCTCATACTTAGGTAACTTAATCTCCGGTAGCGGTGCAAACTGCAACTCTGTATATTCCTTAGCCTGCGCCGTCGCCGCTAGAGAAAAATTAAAACTGGAAACTAAAAAGGCAAAAACAACTACCAAAGCATAAACAAACCTCTTACCATTTTGCCTTTTACCCTTCACCTTGTACCTCTGCATATCTTTTTTCCTCTGCGTCCTCTGCGGTTCGTTTCTCATCCTAAGTTGCGTTCAAAAATAGCATCATAGGGAAGTAACATCTCCCTCATCCCCCTCATCCCCCTCATCCCCCTCATCTCCCTCATCCCCCTCATCCCCCTGATCTCGCCACTACCTTTGAGTGCAACTCAGTATCATCCCTGTTTCGACAACAGCTTACCAATGGTGCGATTTTCCGGCGTAAAAGTCGCCTTCGCCACCCGCTGAACATCAGCAGGAGTCACCGCTGCAATTTCGTCCAACTGCTTAAACAAATTCCGCCAAGAGCCAGTTTTTACCTCATATTCCAACAATTGTTGAGCCATTCCCATATTGGAATCGAGAATGCGTAACAAACTCGCCCTGGCTTGGGTTTTTACCCGTTGTAATTCATTTGCTCCCACAGGCTGATTTTTCAAAGAATCAATTTCCTTTCGCAAAGCCACCCCCAACTCATCGACTGTATGTCCTGGAGCCGTGAGAGCATAGAACAGCATCAAGTTTGGGTATTTATCCCCTGGAAATCCACTGAAACCTTGAGCATTGATTGCCAAGCGCTGTTGTTCAACCAAAGACTTGTATAACCGTGATGTGCGACCATCACTTAATAAACTGCCAATGATTTCATAAACTGCATTATCAGGATGAGTGATTGCTGGACGATGATAACCTTCCAAATACCAAGGTTGAGAAGGTAGTTCTAGAGTCACTTCCCTGGTTTGTGTTTGCGGCGGTTCCACCGGCAATTGCCCAACAGCTTTTGTTTTCGCCCGAAAACGTCCAAAATAAGTTTGTGCCAGTTTTTTGACTTCAGCCGGATTGACATCACCAACAATAGCGATCGCTAAATTACTCGGTACATAATAACTGTCAAAAAACTTTTGTACATCTTTTGGTGTCAGATTACGGATATCTTGGTCATAACCAATTATCGGACGCCTGTAAGGATGAACCTTGTAAGCAGTATCGATAAACTTCTCCAGCATTAGGCCGATGGGTGAATTTTCCACCCGCATACGTCGCTCTTCCAAAATCACATCTTTTTCTTTGTAAAATTCACGAAACACAGGGTTAAGAAATCGATCTGACTCTAGCGACATCCAAAGTTCTAGCTTGTTAGCAGGAAAGCTATAAAAATAACGAGTGGCTTCTGAAGAAGTAGTGGCATTTAAACCTACACCTCCTGCTTGTTCGACAATTTGCCCCATTTCATTTTGCTTGACTAACTTAGCTGCTTGCGCTTCTACCTGCTTAAATTCAGTTTGTAAGCGGGCAACTTCATCTTTTTTGCCGCTGGCTTTGGCTGCTTGAATTTGCGTATCCAACTGCTCCAATCGGTCTAGTAAAGGTTTTTCGGCTTTGTAGTCTTTTGTACCGATGCGTGTCGTACCTTTGAAGGCTAAATGCTCTAGAAAGTGTGCTATACCTGTTTTGCCATCTGGCTCATCTACACCACCTACATCGGCATAGGTCACAAAAGAAACTACTGGTGCTTGATGCCGTTCTAAAACAAAGAACTTCATGCCATTGTCGAGGCGAAACTCACTCAACTGCTTAATCACCCGATCTAGATAGGGTTGAATCGAACTTGCTGCTGGTGGAGTTTGGGTTAAGCTTGGTTGTAGCACTCTTTGGGGAGGAGGTGCAGTTTGAGTTTGTGCTAAGGTAATCTCTGGATTTATTCCCCAGCAGAGTATTGTCAGCGCCAAAAAAGTCACAAATAGCCGACGCCATGAAATGTAAACTCTAGTTGAGCAATGCAAAATTAGACGGGTGGGCTGATTCATAAGCGACAATTGAAGTAAAGTTAGACTACCTGAGAAATACACGGCTTGGCAAACAAGGTCTTAATCTTGTATTAAGCTTTCGGTGCTTTTTTACTTACCGTTAGACAATAATGCTACAAGTCGTGTTCCGCAGATTTTACAATAACTGTTATGCGAGTTTTTAATTCTCCCCCACCCTCAGAGGCTCAAACGCGTACCCGCATTTTACAAGCGGCACAAAAGTTATTTGCCTCTCAGGGATTTGATGGCACTACCACCCGCGACTTAGCACAAGCAGCAGGTGTGGCTGAGGGTACCCTGTTTCGGCATTTTCCCAATAAAAAGGCGATTTTGATTGAAGTAGCAACCAGCGGCTGGGTAGAAATTCTCACAGATTTACTGACAGAATTGAGTGAAATGGGCAGCTATAAAGCTGTAGCTCAAGTGATGCGTCGCCGGATGTGGAATTTTCACAAAAATGTCGATTTGATGCGAGTTTGTTTTATGGAGGTGCAATTTCACCCAGACTTACGCGATCGCATTCAAATAGAAGTCATTAACAAAATGACCGATGTTGCTGAAGCATTCTTTCAAACTGCGATGGATAAAGGCATTTATCGCCAAACAGATGCCAAACTGGTGGCAAAAGTTTTCTTAGGAATGTTTGCGATCGCAGGTTTTTCTAACAACACCCTCATGGAACCCGACGCTTCCCCCCAAGAAATGCAACACATGGCAGAAGGACTTGCTGATATTTTCCTCAATGGCGTCCTAGTCAAAGAATAATCAGTCAAAAGTCAACAGTCAACAGTCATCAGTCAACCGTCAACACTATCTTTGCTTGTTGACTCCACTGTTGCACTAGTTCAATCGCCGGACACAAATCTCGTCGCTGCATTGTCGCTACTTGCAAGCGCATAATTTGCTGATGCAATCTGTGAGTCGGAACCTCAGCTAACTGCGCCACAGAACCGATACCCGCATGGAGTAATAAACCACAATATTGTGTACCTACACTGGGAATACGCGCCAAATCAGCCAAAGCTACCCATTTGTTTACGTATTGCAGATGAACTTGTAATTTATTAGCTAACGCCAGCTTAGCAGCTGGGCTATTTGCTTGTTTGAATAGCACTCTTGTGGTTGAAATACCACAATTTTGAAGTTGGGATTGTTCTTGGTGACTCAATCCGGGTAATTGCTGAATCGGCCAGTCACAAGATGCGATCGCACTTTTATTCTTTGTATGTTTAGCGGACATTTCTAAAACTTAAATATAGGCTTACTTAAATATTGTGACTCATGAAAATTTGTTTGTTGTCTAAGTACAAAACCACATACTGACACACAAAGCAGGCGATCGCTTAACTTCGTTACCTCTTAACTTGCATCATTCTCAATAATTGTAGGGTGGGCAATGCGACAAGTAATAATCAGGGTTTAAGCAAAGTTTCAGCATTGCCCACCGCACTGTAATTGCAATAAAACAACTGGTGCAAGATGTCAGTTACCCTTACTGCAAACATCTTATAAGTAATTTTTCGGTAATGATATCAGTCTTGATATTGGTAAATGTATAATATTTATCCTATTTTATATTTTTAAAAACTCAGTGCTATTTACGTATTAAGCAAAAATATAGTAAAAATTATTACAAACTTTAAGAAATATGCTGCTTAAGTTAGTGTAATATATAACCAGTATTTACATTTCAATTTTTGCTAGTAATAAATATTAGGGCTTACACAACTGATACAAACAAGAGTGAAGGTTTTCAACAGTCAACAGTCAATAGGATAAATGACTTGGGGTCAAAATCAAGGTTTTCTTGACTCTTGACTCTTGACTCGTGACAGCCCCAACAAAAATCTATGACATTTGTATAAGTTCTGAAATATTTATCTTTCAACCTTTGAAATTGCAAAGGCTATCAGATTCGTTTTGCCAAAATAGTTAACTTTGAATGGATTAATCTATGTTGTTTAGCGAAAATAATCTCGTCAATACAAATAGTCTTCTCGGAAATAATTCAAATATCAGTTTATCTAGTACCGATAATGCCTATGGATTAAATATAAATCAAAATAGCTATGGATTAAATATAAACCATAGTAGCTATGCTCCTGATAGCATTTATGCTCCTGGTTATGAAGCTCATGAGCCTACAGTCGGATCAGTCAGCAGTGGTTATAAATGGTCACAACCAGGAGGCAAGGGTTCAGCAATTAGTATTACTTACAGCTATAGTAATCTTTTAGATGGCACTCTTAAAGATGATCTGAATTCTAAACAAATTCAAGCAACAATTGAAGAAGCTCTTGGGCTTTGGGCAAAATATGCCCCAATCAATTTTAAGGAAGTTGTTGATAGCGGCCCTACTCCATCTGATAGCTATTATGCAGCAGGAAATACTCCTCAAATGCGTTTTGGTTATCACAATATTGATGGTATCAGTGGAGTTTTAGCCCATGCCTATTATCCCACTGATTCAGGTTTAGCAGGCGATGTCCACTTTGACAGTAGTGAAACCTGGAAAACAAACCCATCTGGTGGTACTGACTTACTATATGTAGCAGTACATGAAATCGGTCATGCGTTAGGTCTTGAGCATGATTCAAGTACTCAAGCAATAATGAATCCGTATTACAAAGGACTTTATTCAGGTTTAGGAACTTCTTTCCTCTACCAAGATGATATCAATGGCATCCGAGATATTTATGGTACAGGCGTTGGTTCAGTTACTGCACTTTCTTCTCTAAAACCAGACTTAATAGTTCAAAATGTCTCTGCACCAACGACTGCAACAATTGGTAGTACCATCCAACTCAACTATCAAATCAAGAACCAAAGTAATGCAAGTGCAGGATATAGCTACAGCAAGTTTTATCTTTCCAAAGATGCTAGCTATAGCACTGATGATCTGTTCTTGAACTACGACTACGTTACCAGTCTTGCAGCCGGTGGTGTAAGTTCTGAATCAGTTACAGTCACTATTGCTAATAGCACTATTGCTGGTAATTATTATCTGCTTCATCAAGCTGATGGTTATGCTTATGTTGCTGAAAGTAATGAAATCAATAATATTTTTGCCAGTGCTATTTCTCTTACTACACCTGCACCAGACTTAATACTTCAAAATGTCTCTGCGCCAACGACTGCAACAGTTGGTAGTACCATCCAAATTAACTATCAAATCAAGAACCAAGGTAATGTGAGTGCAGGTTCTAGCTACAGCAAGTTTTATCTCTCCAAAGATGCTACTTATAGCAGTGATGATCTGTTCTTAAACTACGACTACGTTACCAGTCTTGCTGCTGGTGCTGTGAGTTCTGAATCGGTTACAGTCAGCATTGCAAAGACCACTGCTGCTGGTAATTATTATCTGCTTCATCAAGCTGATGGTTATGCTTATGTTGCTGAAAGTAATGAAATCAATAATATTTTTGCCAGTGCTATTTCTCTTACTACACCTGCACCAGACTTAATACTTCAAAATGTCTCTGCGCCAAGTAGTGCAACAGTTGGTAGTACCATCCAAATTAACTATCAAATCAAGAACCAAGGTAATGTGAGTGCAGGTTCTAGCTACAGCAAGTTTTATCTCTCCAAAGATGCTACTTATAGCAGTGATGATCTGTTCTTAAACTACGACTACGTTACCAGTCTTGCTGCTGGTGCTGTGAGTTCTGAATCGGTTACAGTCAGCATTGCAAAGACCACTGCTGCTGGTAATTATTATCTGCTTCATCAAGCTGATGGTTATGCTTATGTTGCTGAAAGTAATGAAATCAATAATATTTTTGCCAGTGCTATTTCTCTTACTACACCTGCACCAGACTTAATACTTCAAAATGTCTCTGCGCCAAGTAGTGCAACAGTTGGTAGTACCATCCAAATTAACTATCAAATCAAGAACCAAGGTAATGTGAGTGCAGGTTCTAGCTACAGCAAGTTTTATCTCTCCAAAGATGCTACTTATAGCAGTGATGATCTGTTCTTAAACTACGACTACGTTACCAGTCTTGCTGCTGGTGCTGTGAGTTCTGAATCGGTTACAGTCAGCATTGCAAAGACCACTGCTGCTGGTAATTATTATCTGCTTCATCAAGCTGATGGTTATGCTTATGTTGCTGAAAGTAATGAAATCAATAATATTTTTACCACTGCTATTACAGTGCAAGGGATTAATAATGACTGGTATAGTCAAAATTTGAAAGATGCAGGATTGATTAATTTAACTCGCTCTCTCGCATTAGACGGGAATTTAAGTAGAAATGATATGATTTCTCTGTTCCGTGATAGTGAAGATAGTAGCGTTATTGATGCGACTGAATTAGTTGATCTTCGCACTATTGTTAGTAATGCCAGCCGCTTTACCATGCTAGATTATGTTCGTGTTCTGTCAGACAATGTAGTGAATGGGAATACAGCGAACCAATGGTGGACTGGGGGTAGCGCAACTCAAACAACATTAGGAAACCTCTATGCTAGTAGTAGTGCTGCACAGATGGAAAAATTGATTGGTAAGTGGTTTTTAGGAAGCGATCGCCCCACAGCATCCAATAGTACCACCTATCAAACAATCAGTGGCTCTTTATTCCAAAATGGTGTTAGTGCAGATGATATTAAGCAAGGGACTTTGGGAGATTGTTATTATCTGGCTACCCTATCTTCCATAGCTCAGGAAAAGCCAAACTATATCCAAAATATGTTTATTGACAATGGTGATAATACCTTCACTGTTCGTTTCTTCAATAATGGTGTAGCCAACTATGTCACAGTTGATCGATATTTACCAACTGATGCTTACGGACGTTTAATTTATGCTAGCTATGGTAGTTCTTACAACAATTCTACTAATGAATTGTGGGTAGCCCTGGCAGAAAAAGCCTACGCTCAATTGGCTGAATCAGGTTGGAGTCGTCCTGGCTATACTAAAAATGCTTACAGTTCTATTGACGGAGGATGGATGGATTATGTAACCCGTCAAGTAACTGGCTTGGATGCAACTAAACAACAAGTTACTAGCATGACCAAAACTCAGCTAATTGATTTAGTCAATTCCAACAAAGTCTTAACTGCTGGCTTTATTAATGGTGCAAATTATGGCGTAGTTGATAGACATGCCTATAGTGTTACTAGTTACGATGCGGCAACTGGAAAATTCAAAATCCGTAATCCTTGGGGATATCAACACGCTGAATTAACCTGGGAACAATTGCTCAATCTGAAGACATATTTTGCCTGGTCAAACACTTAACTTTAATTAAGGTTTGATATTTTCTCTAATTTTCGGTGGGGATGAATAGGTTCATCCTTACCGGATTTTATTCAGTAACATTTTCTAGCTAGTAACTCTGATGAAAAAAAATATTACAACTTTTATTGCTTTATTGGTTGTAGCTGGTTCAACTAAAGCCTGTGGTATTCCTTTGAGCCATGCACAAACTCACTCTGTATCTAAATCTAGACAAAACATGATAAATAATAGTTTGATTAAAAAAGTAACCCTCATCCCTAGACAAGAAAATTTACCACCCTTGGGTATTCCTAATAATCCTCAACGAAATATTGGCTTTGCTTCTGTATTTATTCGCCTGGAAAATCCTCAAAATAAGAGTGTCACCGTCAAAATTACTCAAGTTGAAATCCGCAACTTCTTAGATGGGAAACGACAAAATTTTACGTCTCAGCACAAAGAGATTGAATTAAAACCTCTAGAAAATTCTGAGATTGTTATAGAATTAGCTAACAAAAGCGGCTATAAAGGACATGAGCGAGTCAAAGCAGTAGTTACCTATCACATAGGAAAACAAAGTAAGACTATAGAATCTGAAGCTGTTGCAGTTAACCTTTAAAAAAGGTGGGCTGAATTATGTATGGCCCTCTTTGTATTGATGCGTAATACCAATTTCAATAATCTTTGCGACACATGGTTTGATTGTAGGGGCATACAGCTGTACGCCCCTACAAGGTTAATTCTCCTCGCAGCACAGTAACAGCTTGTCCGCCGAGAAAGACCCGATCGCCCCCTTGATAACGTACCTTTACGACTCCACCACGACTAGATGCTTGATAAGCTAAGAACTCATCTTTAATGTAGCGATCGCGCCAGAAGGAAGCAAGGCAACAATGGGCAGCACCTGTTACTGGGTCTTCATTAATACCTACTCCTGGTGCAAAGAAGCGAGAAACGAAGTCATAAGTTGAATCAGCATCAGTTTTGCTGGTGACAATCACATTATCTATAGGTAATTTTTTTATCTCCTGAAAATTCGGCTGCATTTGCCGTACCAAATCTTCAGACTCAACTTCTACCAAATAACCCAGAGAATTCTGAAAAACTGCTTTGTAAGGTACACCTAAAGCTTGGCTGAGTTCTGGAGGGGCAACTGTTGTTTGGGAGTGATTCACGGGAAAATCTAACTCAATCCAAGCACCTTGACGTTTAGCAATCAATACTCCGCTTTTGGTATGAAAACGCGCAATTTCATCAGGTAACAGATGCGCCTCTGACCATAGCACATGGGCACTAGCTAAGGTAGCATGACCACAAAGCGGTACTTCCACAGTCGGCGTAAACCAACGCAGATTAAAGCCGTCGTCCTGTCTGACTAGAAAAGCTGTCTCAGATAAATTCATCTCCTGTGCCACGTTTTGCATCCAGCCATCATCTTGGGGAGTAGATAAAACACACACAGCAGCAGGGTTCCCTGCAAAGGGTTTATTAGTGAAAGCATCAACCTGAGTAATAATTTGTCCCATAGATCCACCCTGGAATGTAGCTTAATATCATATCAGCAGTGCGTTAGAGATTTACGCGGCAAGCCAAAGCGTTTACACGGTACCTTAGAGATTAGAAATACTATCTCAAAGGCTAGAGTCAATGTTAAACACAAACGTCAACTGGAGGATCAAAATCATCAAGAGCATCTTTGCTGTCGTTAACTTAGGCATGATTATTTCAGGATTAGCCAGCTGTGCTGTCCAAAAACCAGAACCACTGCCGCTTCCTATTGAACAACAAAAACCAGCCTTGGAACCTACCCAGCAGCCCAATCAGCCTAAACAGCAAGACAATGATGATAAAGACGATGATAAAGATGATGATAAAGATGACGATAAAGATTAAATCAAAGTAGTACAGGACTTACGCAACTGGCACACATATTTTCTGCGATGGCGGTCAATAGTCAATAGTCAGTAGTCAAAAATCAGGATTTTTTAGACTCTTGACTTTTGACTTTTGACAACCCACACGAAAAAAATATGACAATGCGCGTAAGTCCTGTAGTAGTAAGTTGTTTCGTATCTAAGTGTTTTGATTAATGATTGTTATCAGTCATCAGTCATCGACCTTTACAAATTTAGATGTGCTTGAACTTAAAAGTTTTATTTTTTTGTTCTAATTTACACTTATGAATATCTACAACACTGATAGCTCACTGGCTAATACCCTCAGCCACAGACGGCAGCAACTAGCCAACCTGATTGATTTTCCAGCAATTCTGTGGTCAGGTGGCAGTAGTCCCCGCAACTTTCCCGCCAATCTCTTTCCCTTCCGTCCTAGCAGCCATTTCCTTTATTTTGCAGGGCTACCGCTGACAAATGCCGCAATTCGCCTAGAAGCGGGCAAGTTAGAACTATTCATGGATGATCCTAAACCTAGTAGCGCCCTTTGGTATGGAGAAATGCCCAAGCGAGACGCGATCGCCCAGACAATTGGCGCGGATGCTGCTAAACCAATGTCAGAATTAGAGTTTTGGGTAGAAGACGCAGCTACAATTGCTGTACAGGATGCTGCTACTTGGACGCAACAGTCCCAGCTATTGAATAGATGGGTTTTACCGCAAAATCCACTCCAAGGAATTGACTTAAAATTAGCCAAAGCAATTGTTTCTCTGCGCCTTACCCATGACGAAGGGGCATTAACAGAGTTGCGAAAGGCTGCGGCTGTCACTGTTGCAGCACACAAAGCTGGTATGGTAGCGACACCTCAAGCAAAACTAGAAGCACAAGTGCGTGCAGCTATGGAAGGAGTGATTATCGCTCATAATATGACCACCTCCTACAACAGTATTGTCACCGTTCACGGCGAAGTTTTGCATAACGAACATTATCATCACCCCTTGCAACCAGGAGACTTACTGCTTGCTGATGTTGGTGCTGAAACCGAGACTGGATGGGCAGCTGATGTTACTCGTACTTGGCCTGTTTCTGGCAAATTTTCACCTACTCAAAAAGAAATTTACAATCTTGTGCTAGCAGCTCATGATGCTTGCATTGCCAAGATACGTCCTGGTGTAGAGTATGGCGATATTCATCTGCTAGCTGCTACAGTCATAGCTCAAGGTTTAGTGGATTTAGGCATTTTCCAAGGAAATGCCGAAGATTTAGTAGAAATTGATGCCCATGCACTCTTTTTCCCCCACGGTATTGGGCATTTACTCGGTTTAGATGTCCATGACATGGAAGATTTAGGGGATTTAGCAGGGTATGAAGAAGGACGAGAAAGAAGCGATCGCTTTGGCTTAAGCTACCTGCGTTTAAATCGTCCCCTGCATCCGGGAATGTTAGTCACCATTGAACCAGGTTTTTATCAAGTTCCAGCAATTTTAAATGATATGAATCTGCGTGCAAAATACCAGAATATCGTGAATTGGGAACGCTTATCTCAATTTAGCGATGTCCGAGGAATCCGCATTGAAGATGATGTTTTAGTTACAGATATAGGTGCTGAAGTTCTCACAGCCGCATTACCAAATGATGCTGATACTGTAGAAACTCTGACTAATTCGTAATAGTCAAGAGTCAATAGTCCATAGTCCAAAAAAGCTTAATTCAAGACTATTGACTCTGGACTTTTGACAACCCTAACCTTTATTTACAGGATAGTGACTAATCAGGTTCCTTGACTGCTGAACGATTACAGTCATCAGTCATCACAATTTATTAGTTGTTTGACCTTCTCAGTGAGCCAATCGACACGATCCTTACCCACCGACAAACCCTGCAATGATTTTTCCGCAAGAGTAAGGCCAATGTATGAATTGGCGGAGTGATATATGGAGTATGAGTATACTTTGATTCGCTTAGACATGTTAGCTTTGATCGCTGTCTCAAATTATTACACAGTTAAGTTGAGCGATCGCTTGCCATTGTGTTTCTCTTTCTGGTTGGGAAAGCGCTTTGCAAAATCTACGCTTTGTAACAAAATTTATCAACTGTATTTAAAAATTTATACCCAACAAAGTAGTTAGTTAAAAATTCTCAACAACACAGTAACTTCATGATATTTTTAAGAAACTCCCTGTAATACTGGTTGTTTCATTATTTTATTTTCTATATTCTATATGCTCAGTAAGACTTAATAAGTTTAAAGCACGTAATTAAATTAACCAAGGCTTTAAATTTCATTACGAATTATTACATAATTTGGTTCGAGTTTCATAACCCTTAAACAGTAAACACAAAATCATGAAACAAAATTACTTAGCTTCCCTAGCAACGGCTACATTAACTACAGTGGCTTCCCTGACCATAGCAAACAGCGTGCAAGCTGCTCCACCCTTTACTGGTGCTTCTAGCGGTACTTGGGCAACTCCCACGCCTTCAGGTTCTCCTTACGTATATAATGGTGTTGGTACTAACACATTCGATTGGGGAGATGCAGATGGCTTCGGTACTGGCCCGAATATTCTAAGTTTTGATGGAAATTCCTTCTCCACAGGTATCGACACACCATTTCAGGTTGGGAATTTAACCTATTTCAACGGCACTACTGTAGTAGGAACAACCCCTAGTTCTGTTCCATTGGATGTGTTACTAGCTTTTACAGATCCTGGCGGATTAAATAAAAGTTTTAGTTTTGACTTTAATCTTGTTAGCACTGAGAACACGGGTACTCCAGAAGAGAATGCAGATTTTGTTTTTCCACCTAGTACCTTTAGTAGTACTAGCTTTAACTTTGGTGGGCAAGACTACACTCTCCAATTGCTTGGTTTTAGTAAAGATGGTGGTACTACAATAGTTAACCAATTTAATGTTCTGGAAAATGCAAGGGACACCGCTGGTCTCTATGCCCAAATCACGAAGGTTCCCAAGCCGATACCCGAACCTTCTTCGCTTCTTGGCTTGATGCTACTGAACACTGGTGGCGGTGTTATCTTCCTCCAGAAAAAGCTCAGATTTTTGGCAAAAGCAAAAGCATAGACTACAAGTTAAAATCTAGGGTTGTACAAATTAACACTCTCCCGAATTGAATTCGGGTGTTTTTTATAAGTTAAGTACCTTTCAAGTTATGAACGCGCAAAGACTTTGCGCGTTCGTGTTTTTTACTAAGAGTAAGGGTCATCTACGAATTACCTATCGCAATCCTATTTGATTTGTGAGAATTGAAAGCTTCAGATTCCCGACTTCTTTGAGAAGTCGGGAATCTTGTTTCTCACGAATGATTTAGGACTGCTATATAATTTGTTGCATAAAATAGAAAGTAATACCTCATACCAAAACCAATAATGATATGCCTACTGAAAAATCCCTGACACCAGAAATCAAGCATTCTCACGGAAGTGTATTGATTGTTGGGGGAGGCCCGGCAGGACTTGCCACTGCATTAATGCTAGCAAAACGTGGTTGGACAAATATTACAATTTTGGAAAAACGTGCTGCTGCTGATTATTATGAACCTGATAAATCATTCAATTATTTAATTGATGGCCGTGGTCAAAAATTCACTGACATGCTCGGAATTAGCGACCATTTAGCAGAAATCGGCGTTTCCAATACAGAATTTTATTTAACGCGAATTAAACCAGATGGCAGCCGCAAAACTGCAAAATTGCCTACTATAAATCCTAACCGCAAAACAGCTTACTGGATGCCACGTAGAGCATTTGTGTTTATGCTGTACCAAGAAATTGTCAGGCATTGGTCAGAGAGTATTACTGTATTATTTAATACTAGCTGTGTGCAAATCAACAAAACAACAAAACTGGAAATTGTTGCTGAAGATGAAAAAGGTACTGTGAGCAAATTTACGGCTGCTCTTTTGGTTGGTTGTGATGGTCTTAACTCGATTGTCGGCAACACTCTGAAAGAGTGGGACAAATCAATATCAAACAAATTTGAGATGAAATATTTTCCCTCAGCCAGTTCTGGTTTGAGGTATAAAGTATTAAGCCTGCCGCCAAATTTCCCTCTTGATAGTACTGCCAATGAACACGCTGTATGTGATATGGCATACGCTATTCGTGGGGCATTTCCAGAGCGCAAACGATCTGTCTCTCTAGGTATACTGCCGATAAAAAATCCAGAAGAACCTCGCACTGCCAATATTATTACACGACCAAACAATGCCATATGGGAATTAAAAAATAGTGCTGAGGTCTATAACTTTTTTGAGAAAGCTTTCCCACAATTACCTATTAATCAAATACTGTCGCCTGAAGAAGTTGAACGATTTGCTCTCAGTGAAGGCGGTTACTTTCCGATTCCTCAATATTGTTCTGGATTGCAATTTTTGTTAACACCAGTAGATACAACTTCTACTGCTGGAGTAGTACTTTTAGGTGATGCCATTCATTGTTTTCCTCCAGATCTCGGACAAGGAGTCAATTCTGCATTGGAGGATGTGTGTGTCCTGAATCAAGCTCTTTCTGAAAGTGATGATGATCTTGACCGCGCCCTACCTCTATACGAGTCATTGCGCTTGGCTGATACTGAAGCCCTAGTACGGCTTGTTCAAATTGGTTATCCGTGGCAGTATAATCAGGCTCCGCTTCGCAGTAAACTGTGGAATATCAACTTTTTGATCCGACTTTTACTTAGTCGGCTATTGCCGTTTATATTTAGTCCGCCAGCCTTCTTTCTCATTCAGAATAGTCAACTTTCCTACAAAGAAATCTGGGTGATGGTTCAACGTACCACTAAATCTTTGTATGTACTTGGTTTCATCGTGATTTGTGGTTTTTTGGTTTTAACATTGCGGATCGCACTTAAATTTATCGGTTGAAGCCGTAATTTTTCGATTACCAACTTCTGAAAATTTTTGCCTGATGCTCTTGACAAAATCCTGATTTGAGTGAATGAAACAGCCCTGCTGCTCTTTAGGGGGGTATTGCAATACGTGCTTGAAGAGTCCCCAGTACGCCACAGATTTTTGGATTGTTTTCTACAGGAAGTGTGAGTTTAACCAGAATTAGACAAATTGTTACTGACAATCCATGTAGGAATGGTTTTTCATGAGCGATCGCACCAAGCGAGTTGAAAATATATCAAAAAATAAAAATTTACATACTTTGGACGGCTTACCACCCTAGCACAGGCAGGTATTCGGTTGCTAAAGTCGGAGTAAAAACTACTAAGCTGATAAATAGCACGTTAAAATTCTGAATCGCTTTCAGCGGCGGTTCGGGCTTCCCCATTGGCGAACTACCTGTAATTACACTATGTTTGACGCTTTATCTAACCGTTTAGAAGCTGCCTGGAAGAAACTGCGAGGGCAGGACAAAATTTCTCAGTCCAACATTCAAGATGCTTTGCGGGAAGTGCGCCGCGCCCTGTTAGAAGCAGATGTTAACCTCCAAGTAGTCAAAGATTTTATCAGCGAGGTTGAAGCCAAAGCCCAAGGCGCTGAGGTGGTGGCTGGCGTGCGACCTGACCAACAGTTCATCAAAATTGTTCACGATGAGCTGGTACAGGTGATGGGAACAGAAAATGTTCCCTTGGCAGAAGCCCCAGAACAACCCACTATTGTGTTGATGGCTGGTTTGCAAGGTACTGGTAAAACCACAGCTACTGCCAAGTTGGCTTTACATCTACGTAAATTAGACCGCAGCTGCTTGTTGGTAGCCACAGACGTGTATCGCCCAGCAGCTATCGATCAGCTGATCAGTTTAGGTAAACAAATTGATGTGCCAGTGTTTGAACTGGGAAGCGACGCTGATCCGGTGGAAATTGCCCGCCAAGGTGTAGAACGCGGTCGGGCAGAAGGTGTGAATACGGTGATTATTGATACTGCTGGACGATTGCAAATTGACCAAGACATGATGGCGGAATTAGCCCGCATCAAGCAAACAGTCCAACCCCACGAAACTTTGTTAGTGGTGGACGCGATGACTGGTCAAGAAGCAGCTAATCTGACCCGTACTTTCCACGAACAAATTGGAATTACTGGGGCAATTCTCACCAAGATGGATGGTGATAGCCGTGGTGGTGCAGCGCTATCAGTGCGGCAAATTTCGGGAGCGCCCATTAAGTTTGTGGGGGTGGGCGAGAAAGTCGAGGCATTACAACCATTTTATCCCGATCGCATGGCTTCCCGCATCTTGGGAATGGGCGATGTCTTGACTTTGGTAGAAAAAGCCCAAGAAGAGTTTGATTTAGCAGACGCTGAGAAAATGCAAGAGAAAATCTTGTCAGCGAAGTTCGACTTCACCGACTTTCTCAAGCAGCTGCGCTTGCTGAAGAATATGGGTTCGCTGGGAGGGATCATGAAGATGATTCCAGGGATGAATAAACTCTCAGATGACCAACTCAAGCAGGGAGAAACCCAACTCAAGCGCTGTGAGGCGATGATTAACTCCATGACCCGCCAAGAACGCCACGATCCCGATTTATTGGCGAGTTCTCCCAGTCGGCGGCGGCGCATTGCTTCTGGTTCCGGCTATAAAGAGTCCGATGTCAGCAAACTAGTAGCTGATTTTCAAAAAATGCGATCGCTGATGCAACAAATGGGTCAAGGTGGTTTACCTGGTATGCCAGGAATGTTTGGTGGCGGCGGTATGGGCAACGCTTTCGCAGGCGCTGGGAATCGTCCAGCCCCAGGATGGCGGGGTTACAGTGGCGGCGCTGGTGGCGCGAAAAAGAAAAAGAGCAAAGATAAAAAGAAAAAAGGTTTTGGCAATCTTTAGTTATTAGTCAATGGTCAATAGTCAAAATTTCTTGAACTGTAGACTCTTGACTGTGGACTGTAGACTCTTGACTATGGACTATTGACCCTTGACTGTTGACTTTTGACCATTGACTCATAGCAGCAAACCCTAGTCAAGTGCTAAAATTAGCATTTCAGAATCACTACAAATCGGAGAATGATTCCTCAACCATGATCAAACTGCGCTTGAAACGATACGGTAAAAAGCGGGAAGCAAGCTACCGCATTATCGCCATTAACAGCCTCGCTCGCCGTGATGGTCGTCCCCTAGAAGAACTAGGATTTTATAACCCCAGAACTGATGAAGTGCGACTAGACGTTCCCGGTATCGTCAAGCGACTACAACAAGGCGCTCAACCCACTGACACGGTACGTCGCATTTTAGTAAAAGCTAATGTTTTTGAACAGGTCAGTGCCCAACCTTCATCCTAATGTCGGAACAAAATCCGTTACAGCTAGTCCCAACTATGTTGATCTGGTACGTTTTTTGATACAGCCGTTTTTAGAATCTCCAGAGACTTTAAGCGTCGATTGTGAAATTTCACACACCCTCAAACGGGCTTGGATTCGCATCGCCTTTGACAGCACAGATAAAGGAAAAGTGTTTGGTAGAGGAGGACGCAATATTCAGGCTATTCGGACAGTAATTGCCGCAGCAGCCGAATCTGCTAGACAATCAGTATACCTGGATATCTATGGCAGCACTACTCCAGGCCGGGAGGGTACGTCTTTTGATGAAGATTCAGAAGAGCGATCGCCACCCCCAAAAACCAGGGAACGAGGTGAAAATGGGCCTGATAGACCTATTGCTAAACCCCGTTTGCGCTAGTTTAAAAGCACAGACCAAATCTAATACAACGATGAAGTATGAAATCTAATGGATTTAATCCCACACTTCATACTTCACACTCAGGGCGCAAGGTATTGCGCCCCTCCATACTTCACACTTCAAATAATCTCTGTAAGGAGGTGAAACCAAGGAGTGGCTGAAGTCCGTTTAGATCAAAATGAGTCGATTGACTCAGCATTGAGACGTTTTAAAAAGAAAATTCAAAAAGCTGGGATTTTATCTGAAGTTAAACGCCGGGAAAGATACGAAAAACCCAGTTTGCGCCGTAAGCGCAAAGCTGAAGCCTCACGCAGAGGTTTCCGTTAATAAATTCAGGGTAATATCTTTGGTTAAGGGAGCTAACGTATATTAATTGTGTAAGTTATGCTTTGAAAGCATTGTTAGCTCAAATTTACACAAGGTAGAGACATGATTGTTCCTGTCTCTACTCTTTCTCCATCAGTCTGATACCATTTGGGATTTGAGATTTGGGATTGTGAACAAGTTCATTGACAAGTTTTTGGGCATTCCATCTGCTGCAATCATTTTTCAAATTGGTATAAGTTCTAATGAGAGCAAAAATTACTTCAAATATTAAGCTTTGTCAAAAACAGCATCCTCACAAATTAAGAAATACTTATGGCAGATGCCTTAATCATTCAGCTGCCTAATATTACTGGTGCGATCGCCCTAGCTGGTGATGGGGAAGAAAATCTGAAAATCCTATCACGACAAACAGGAGCTAGTTTGGTACTACGTGGACAAGAATTATACATTTCTGGTACTAAGGAACAAAAAGAACTAGCTTCTCGATTAGTGCGATCGCTAGAAGACCTCTGGATAAAAGGCAATACTATCTCCAGTGCCGACATTTTAACAGCTCGTCAAGCTTTAGATACCCATAGGGAAGACGAATTACAAGAATTACGGCGGGATGTCCTAGCCAAAACTCGGCGAGGTGAGGAAGTTCGCGCCAAAACCTTTCGCCAGCGACAATACATTGAGGCGATACGTAAGCGCGACTTGACATTTTGCATCGGCCCTGCGGGTACTGGAAAAACCTACCTTGCTGTCGTCGTCGCTGTCCAAGCACTCCTCGCCAACCAAGTTGAAAAACTGATTTTAACTCGTCCTGCTGTGGAAGCTGGTGAAAAACTCGGCTTTTTACCTGGAGATTTACAGCAAAAAATTAATCCTTATCTCCGTCCACTTTACGATGCTATTTATGAATTCATCGACCCGGAAAAAGTCCCAAATTTAATGGAACGTGGTGTCATTGAAGTAGCACCTCTAGCTTATATGCGGGGACGGACTTTAAATAATGCTTTTGTAATTGTGGATGAAGCCCAAAATACCACACCTGCCCAGATGAAAATGGTTTTGACTCGTTTAGGCTTCCGTTCTCGGATGGTAATTACAGGTGACATTACACAAACCGACTTACCACTCAACCAACAATCAGGTTTAACAGTAGCTTTGCAAATTTTAAAAAATGTTGAAGGCATTACATTTTGTGAATTTTCTCAGCGAGATGTCGTACGTCATCCTTTAGTTCAGCGCATTGTCGCTGCTTACGAACAACACGAAAAATAGTCAGTGGTCAGTGGTCAGTGGTCAAATACAACTAACAACTGACAACTGACAACTAACAACTGACAACTAACAACTAACAACTAATCATGAATACTAATTTGAAAGACTTTTTAGCAGCTTGCGAGAATTTAGGAACTTTGCGTTTAATTGTTACTAGCAGTGCTGCTGTTTTAGAAGCACGCGGCAAATTAGAAAAGCTATTTTATGCCGAATTGCCTAAAGGTAAGTATGCGAATATGCACACTGAAGGCTTTGAATTTCACTTGAATATGGATAAAATTACTCAAGTTAAATTTGAAACGGGTGAAGCAAAAAGAGGGAATTTTACAACCTACGCTATTAGGTTTTTAGATGAAAAACAAGAGCCTGCTTTAAGCCTATTTTTACAATGGGGTAAACCAGGTGAATATGAACCAGGTCAAGTAGAAAATTGGCAGGCTTTACGTGAAAAATATGGCGAAGTTTGGGAACCTTTACCAGCAGAGATTTAATATTAGTAATTTCTGATTGGTAATTTTGAAAATTCCAGATTCCCGATTTTTCTAAAAAATCGGGAATCTTGTAGTTGAGGATTGGCATATCACACATTATCAATTATGCTGATGTTTCCAATGAGGGCAATTTGGAGTTTTTGCTTGATAGTTTTATTGCTGCTGTGGAGTGGGGACGCTAAAGCAGGAGAGTTATCTGAACGTTTAGCGCACTTTCCCCAGTGGGAAAAATTAACTTCTGTACAACCAGCTGCGGGAGATTTGGTTTACCCGGAATGGATGGGTGGTGATTGGGAAGTTACGAGTACTTTGGTGGATTTGGCTGCGCCTTTAGCACCGGATATCGTCACACCTGGATTTGAAGGTAATCGCCAACAACTAAATAAACCTGTGAGTTTTCTTGTCAGATTTGTGAAAGAGCGATCGCCTGTTACTAAATTAAAATTTCTCCCTTGGACAAATAATAAATCAGAAAGTTTAGTGGCGGATAGAGCATTTAATAGTTTAAATTTAGCCAGGGCTTATTTAGGGAATGAAGCTGTATTATCAGTCAAAGTTGATCCAGATTCGCCCAATCGTCAGATTACCTTTTTGCGTAGCGATCGCCAACTAGTTTCCATCGTCACGGCACGCGCCACAGAAAATACACCTGATGGTAAGTTTATCACCACAGAAGTGTTTCAACAATTATTTAAAGGTGGTTCACGCCCCTATTTCAACTCTGTGGAATCCACTACCGCCTACCATCAACTTTCTACATCTAATCCGGCTATTGAGGCAGATCAAGTTACGGCTGTCTACCTGTCACCACAAGATCCAAATTATTTTACCGCAGATTCTCGACCAGTCGCCCTTTATCGCTATCGTTTGGAGTTTTTTGCTTCTCAAGTGCTTTCTACTGCTAAAAAATGATTTACTACTTTAGGTATTGACTTTTATGTAGTATATATGTAGTATATAATTCCGGAGCTAAAGATTTGCGCTCTGGAACAGTGTGCATCATGGCAAAATTTCGAGACATTCTCACTTACTATCGTGCCGATTGGAAGCTGAGTATTATTACTATTGCAGCATCCAGTATTTACGAAATTTTTGATTTGGTTGTGCCTTATGCGATTGGGCAGATTTTAAATATCTTGTCAAATCAGCCATTAGACAAACCATTACAAACAGCGATCGCAATCTTTTCAGACATCACCAACTACCCAGTAAATCAACCTCTATCTTTAGGTGTATTGCTGGGTTTAATTTTTATTGTCACCGTAGTTAGGGCGCCAACACAACCGTGGTTAACCGGTTGGTTTCACTGGGATATAGCCTTCAAGACGCGTCGCAGTAAAAGCCAGACAGCCATAGAAAAAATTCTCACTCTGCCACTAGAATTTTATGATGAAAATAATCCAGGGCGTATTGCTGGACGAGTAGCTAGAGGTATTACTAATCACACTTGGTCTTATCCCGAAGTTGCTGGGCAATTGATTCCCAAACTAATTAGAGTACTGGGAATTTTTGTATTTATCTTGGTGATTGAGTGGCGAATTGCCATTTTATATCTGATATCCTTTATCATTATCCTCGGCTTCAGCTTGAAGGATTTACAGCAACTTATTCAGTATGAAAGTCGTCTCGATAAATACGCAGAAGGTACAGAAAGCCGCACTTCTGAAATCATCACCAATATCAAAACAGTAAAGGCATTTGCAACCGAAGCTAGGGAACTGAAGCGGCAAACTCAACGTTTGGATCGTGAATTCAAAGTAATTGATTATCGCATCCACAAAGGTTATACAAAACTGAATACTTGGCAAAGAACTGTGATTCAGTTTTGCGTGTTTGCTATTCTTGGTTTAACTTTAGCGGCAACAATAAACGGTAAAATTTCTCTTGGTCATTTTGTTATGACCTTAACTCTTTCCAGTATGGCTTATGCTGAATTAGAACCTATCAGTACCTTGGCAGAAGTTTTCGCCCGTCGCTATTCTCCGATGGTGCGGTTTCACGAATTTCTTCAAGAACCAACAGGTGCTGATGCAGCTGGTATTTTAGAAAAGGAAAATGAAGGAGAAGCACCCTATAAATTTACTGGAAAATTAGAGATTTCCCACGTTAATTTTGGGTACGATGCCAACCGTCAAGTTTTGCAAGATATTAACTTGTTAATTGAACCATACCAAACAGTAGCTTTAGTTGGGCGTTCTGGTTCTGGGAAGTCTACATTAGTGAAGTTGCTGTTGCGGTATTTTGAACCTCAAGAAGGGCAAATTCTCATTGATGGTCAAGATATTCGCACCTTAAATGTAGGTAAGTATAGACGCAGGCTGGCGATCGTTCACCAAGAGGTAGACGTTTTTAACGGTACTGTGTTGGATAACATCACCTATGGTAGACCGGATGCTAGTTTTGAGCAGGTGCAGGAAGCCTGTAGAATTGCCAGACTTGATGAAGTAGTGCAACACCTACCCCAAGGTTATTACACCATTGTCGGGGAACGTGGTGTCAGATTATCTGGAGGACAAAGACAGCGTTTAGGAATCGCCAGGGCGTTGTTAGTCGAACCAGATGTACTGATTTTTGACGAAGCTACCTCTAGTTTAGATTACGAGTCTGAGCGTTCCATTCAACTAGCGATGCGATCGATTCAGGGAACTTGCACGACAATTGTGATTGCCCACCGTTTAAGCACAGTGCGGGAAGCAGATCAGATTGTCGTTCTAGATCAGGGCAAGATTGTAGAGGTGGGTAGCCACGATGAACTTTTGCGTCACGAGGGTATTTACCGCCGCTTGCACTCCCTACAAGAAACAGGAGAACTCCTGAGTTAGGCGTTGAGAACCGGGTTTATTCAGCCCGGTTTCTCTTTCAAAAAATTTCTGTTACCCACTTGAAATTGATCAGATTCGGTGCTAACATAATGAATCGTAGGACAAGCGGGTCGGTGTCCGAGTGGTTAATGGAGACGGACTGTAAATCCGTTGGTTTACGCCTACGCTGGTTCAAATCCAGCCCGGCCCATTTTAGATTTTGGATTCTTATAAAATTCAAAATCTAAAATTCACAAAAAGTTCGCCCGTGTGGCTCAGTGGTAGAGCACACCCTTGGTAAGGGTGAGGTCACGAGTTCAATCCTCGTCACGGGCTTTTTAATTTTATAGAATAATCACCGCTAAGTAAAGGCTTTGAGGCTTTGCAAGTGATTCAAATGCATCAAATCTAAGTCCCTTACTTATATTTTTGGCTATGATTTGGCTATGATGTCGAAATTTCAAATATTAGACCTCTTGCATAAATATTTTTTTGTATCACGCACAGCCGCAGAGGAGGACACTTCCGTGGGCGGGTTTCCCGACTTGAGGAAAGTGTCCGTCGCGCAGAGAATAGCGCAAAAAGACGACTTTTGCAAGAGGTCTATTCTACTTGTTCGCAACTAGTTACTGAAGTCTGACTACGCTATTCTATAACTAGAACACGACAAAGTGGTTAATTGAAAAAGCTATGATAACATCCACACCAACAGTTAACCCACCTGTTATTCCAAAAAAACTGCCCTTTTTGGAGTCTATTTGTTGGCAGACAGCAGATGTATATCGTTTTACTCCACAGCAAATGCTGAGTCGTTATGAACGAGGCTGGCAATATCGCAAGCTGTTTAACAACCTTGAAGGTGAGGAATTAAATTTTTTGAAGGAACTTGCTAGATATTATCATTCTTGGCTAGAAGCCTGTTTATGACTTTTAGTTTAGAACACCATAATAAAATTCTGACAATTCTTAAAAGCTTAAATCATGACGTACTTAAAGAGGGTTCTGCTTACTTTGCTGGCGGAACCCTTCTTACACTTGATTATCAAGAATATCGCCAAAGTAAAGATATCGATTTTATTTCACCTGTTTTTACATCAGGCTATAAATACCTGCGTACAGTTGTATTTGATGGTGGCTTTGAAGCATTGTTTTGTGATTTGAGCAAAATTAAAATTGGACGCGGCACTACTGACCAGTATGGAATCAGAATGATAGTTATTGTGGATGATCTGGCCATCAAAACAGAAATTATTGCTGAATCTCGTTTTGAATTAGACCCGCCAAGATATCCAGAGTGGTCGCCTGTTCCTTGCTTAAGTTTTAACGATTGTTTCACTTCAAAACTGCTTTCAAATTCTGATCGTTATATGGATGATAGTGTTGAGGCAAGAGACTTAATTGATTTAGCAATTCTGCGGTTGCAATCTCCAATTCCTCAGCAATCAATTGAGAAAGCTGAGAAAGCCTATGAGGTGATACGCCCTTTGGAAATTGCAGTCAAGCGTTTTCAGGAAAGACCAGATTATAGACAAGAATGCTTTTATAGTTTGCAAGTTAATGAGGCTCAAATACCTATGATTATTGATGGTATTGATTTATTAGCTAGCGATTTAGATTTAGAGATTACAGAAAGAGTTTTCAAGGAACAGCATGATATTTTTGACAATTTAGAAACAGAATCTAAAAATAGATAAGTTATTAAAAATTCTAAACCTACGAATAATTATTATTAGTATTTAGCTGCTCTTCTACTGTTATATAAGCTTTTTTCATCCAATATCCTCTAGGTGGCTTTTCTATCCCATAAGCTTTACACCACTTTTCCACAGCTTTATCAGATACGCCAAAATCCCTACCAATTTGTGCTGTCGGTTTTTCCCAAACTAGTTTTTCTAGTTCTTCTTTTGATGGCCTTTCTACTTTTCTGGTATTAATTCTAGATTCTGGGTTAACCTTCCTCGTTGTTAAATCAACGCCAAACTCTTTATAAGTTCTCTTAGAGGTTGTTTGAAAAGTATCATTGCTAACATCAAAATCTTAAAAACCTAACCCCCCAAGCCCCCCTGACCCTAATCCCCATAAAATTCGGGTTTAGCCCGAATTTCATGGGGGCCCCGAGTTCCCTACGAGGGAATAGGCATTTCAAAGCCTCTCTCCGTTTCGGGGAGAGGTTTGGAGAGGGGTTCTTAGTATACTTTTCGACTTTTCAAACATCCTCTAAGAGTGAGATGTGGGACTTCTGCTGATTTAGTTAAAACGAGCGCGGCAGGGTTCGAACCTGCGGCCGATTGCTTAGAAGGCAATTGCTCTATCCACTGAGCTACGCGCCCAAGCCGAAACTATGGCTTCCAAGGAAGTCATTTATCAAATTATATCGTTTTCCCTGCCAAGAAGCAATGGAAAAATTGCCGTTTTTTCACAAGCAAGGCTATGATGCTAGTCGCTAGTTAGCCGATTAACACTAAAAACAAGCAGATGGGCTACTGATTAGTTATATTGTGTGCTTACAGAATGCTTAGAAAGCGTGTTGTGGCTTACTATAGGGTAGCTGAAGAGCGATCGCTAAGCTCACCCTGATGGCACGTTAAGTAATCGCACTCTTGGCGATACTGCTAATTCAGATTATAGATCGCATATCCACAAAGCCCCTGTGAGGAGTTATTTGCTAGTGCCATGTTTATTCTCAAACGGCAGGATGTTGAGATATCGAGTATTCAGCACCCAAAACGGGATCAGCAAGTGCCGATCCTCCATTATCAGGGGCAAACCTTTCGCTTGATTAGCATCTTCAAAGCTGGTAAAGAAGAAGAAGCTAGATCCTTATGGCGAGAGTTGACCGATAACCGAGGTAAAGCCTGTGTCTTACTGGAAGAACCAGAACGCTTTAGCGTTTGGGGTAAAGTCCGCCTAGAACAGCTAGGTAATGACACCGGTAGCCATAGCAAGAGGGAAATTTTGATTCAAGCAAGTCTTTTGCTGCTGCAAGCGCTTTACATAGACGTTGAAGAGTTCTTAGGCACTCGGCAAGCGTCATTATTTCAAAAAGAAATTGCAGAAGCATTGCGACAACAGCAATTTCCCGAAGGTTCAACCCCTGAAGCAGTTAAGTTTTTGGTCAGTATAGATCCCCTAGATGCGGATAAACTTCCAGCTTGGCAAGAAAATCACCTGATTAGCCTCTTGCAAGAAATGTACAAACTAGGGAAAACATATTTTGGCAATACCAACTTTGCCCATGAAGTCAGTAATAGGTTACAAGATATGCCAGAAACAGAGCGATCGCTGTTTATGACTTGGCTAAATCAATCTCCACTGAGTAAACTGTGGCAATAGCATAGAAATTGTGGAAAAAATGCGGCTATCGCGTGCTTGCGCTTAGCATTAATTTGTGCATAGCAGACAGATAGACCGCTAACTACAAAATTCAAAAAACAGGCAAAGTGCATTTACCAAGTCAATTCCTATGAGTAGCTCGTACAACAATTCCTACCGTTCCAAATCCCTGTTCACAAATCAGAACATCGTATTGCTCAGCATTGGCTGGGCTGTGCTAGCCCTGTTATACTATTTGTTGTTTGGTGCCAAAGTCCCAGGAGCAGATGGCGTCGAAAGCCGTGCCGAGTGGTACATGATTGGTACAAATATTTTTGAAGCATTAGCTTATCTGGGTGCCGGTATTCTATGCTTGAGGAATTGGCGTAGCCCACAAATTGTCAGTAGCCGGAATATTTGGCTCGCAATTGGCGTAGGTATGCTGTCTTATTTCCTGGGAGGGATATTTTTCGGCTATACAGAAATCGTTTTAAAACAAGAACCGGATGTATCTATTGGCGATGTATTTTTTGTACTGAATTATTTATCCGTTGGCGCAGGCATGATTTTAGCTGTGACTTCCAGACGAATCAATCTAGAAAAATGGCAATGGCTAATTGTCTTGGCAATTGGGCTATTCGGTAGTTTGTTGGCGTGGTGGATTTCCGTACAACAAGAATCGCCCTCAGAAATGCTAGTCGTGATTGTGAATTGGTTTTACGTAATTAGCGATGTAGCTCTGTTGATTCTTGCTACCACATTGCTACTAGCCTTTTGGGGAGGACGAGTTGGCCAGTCTTGGCGAATGATTGCAGCGGCCGCGTTTTCGCTCTACATTGCAGATATGTGGTTTAAATATGCCCAAGGGCCCAATTATCAAAGTGGAGACATACTAGAAGTGTTTTGGGTATTTAGTGGAGTGTTATTTGGCATCGGCGCTGTCCTGGAACATGAGACATCATTGAGCCGAACTCGGCGGGAGCGTGGACGAAAACGAGTATAAAAAAGTTTTTTGGTATCTACCGTGAGAAAACTAACAGATTCTGACAAGCAAGAAATTCTTAAGTTATATCGAGAGACTGCTGAAACAACCTCAACTTTGGCAGAGCGCTATGACGTGAGTAACTCCACAATTAGCCGCCTGCTCAAAAGTACCTTACCAGAAGATGAGTACGAATACCTCGTTTCCTTAAAACGTGCTGCTAGGACTCCTGAAGGAAGGGCACAGGTAAACTACGAGCAGTTACCTTTGCTAAGTCAGCTCAAGCCAGAGAAAGAAGTTGCAACCAGTGAACCCCCCCGTTTGAAGTTACCAGAACTTGAGCCGCAGCAGCCAATAGTAGAGGAGGAAACCCAGCCAGAAGAGGTTGAGGAGGATACCCCTGCCAATAGACGCTTGCGGCGGCGTTCCTCGGTAACGGAAAAACCAAAACTGCGATCTGCAAAGCGATTAGAAATCGTAGAAGAAAAGCCACCAGAAATAGTTAACATCCCCAGCCCGATACTGGAGGATGAACATCCAGAGGCAACCGCCATTGCCCAAATGCTGGTGGGTGAAGACATACTAGATGAGTCAGAGGATTTAGATGATTTAGAAGAGGACGATTTAGACGATTTAGACGAGGACTATGATGAGGAAGAAGAGGAGGACGACTATCTAGACGAGCCAAGACCTTTAGTTACAAGACGAAGACCAGGTGAAATCCCAGTTCAAGTCTTACCATTGTCAGCGGCCCCTTTGCCTAAGACTTGCTATTTGGTCATTGACCGCGCCTCAGAATTAATTACCAGACCACTCAAGGATTTTGGCGACTTGGGTCAAATTCCTAGCTTGGAAACTCAGCAAAGAACTTTGCCGGTGTTTGATAACCATCGGGTAGCAAAGCGCTTTTCTACCAAGCGCGATCGCGTAATTAAAGTTCCCGATAGTAAAATTCTCCACAAGGCTCGGACTCATCTACAAGCTAAGGGTATTACCAGACTGTTAATTGATGGTCAGGTCTACTCCCTGTCTACAGTTTAAGAGTTAGGAGTTAGGAGTTTCATAACTTTTAATAGCAATTTGAACAATGATTGCGGCAGATGAAATAGCCAAAAGCTGATTCAATAAATCTTTCGCAATCTAAAATCTAAAATCCAAATTGCTATAACTCCTAATTTTAACTGTAAACAGCAGCTGCAAAACGCTTTGCTAAGTTAACAATGTCATCTTTACGGGCAATTTGGCCAATCCATTGTTGGGGAATACTTTCTACTCCGTAGTAAATTCCGGCTAACCCACCAGTAACTGCTGCGGTAGTATCTGTATCCCCGCCCAAATTTACAGACTTGAGTACTGCCTCAGAGTAGGATGAACTGTTCAACAAACACCACAGAGATGCCTCCAGAGTATCAATCACATAGCCGCTAGAATTAATCTCTTCAACTGGCAGGTTGGCAATTTCACCACTGAATACTCTGTCGAAATAAGGCTTTTCTAAAATATATTCACTCTTATAATAAAGCGGTGCGATTTTATTTAAACCTTGTAAATAAGCTGCTTGGGGATTCGCTCCTTTCAGCAGTTCCTCAGCAATACTAATATAAATACCGCAGGCCATTTGCGATCGCAGATGAGCGTGGGTAATACAAGAAACTTGATGCACCCGCAAAATCAATTCCGTAAAAGGCAAGGTTTTATGATAGTAAGCCATTGGCAAAATTCTCATCAAAGAACCATTACCATTACTGTTTTCACTAGTACCCCCTGCTTGTAAGGGTGGAGTTCCTTGCTTCCAGTTGACAATTGCCAGAAATGTAGTATTGCCGATGTCAAATACTTCGCCTTGGGGTGTCCAGTAACCCTCGTTGTACCAGCGCCAAAAGGAATTAGCTATGGCATCCAGTGAAAATTCATCACAAAGACTATCTGCTAGGCAAAAAGTCAGCGAACTATCATCTGACCAAGTGCCAGCAGGAACATCCCAAGTTCCATAACCCAGCATTGATGTGACTGGAGATTTAAATCGTTCAGCGCGGCTAGTAAACTCCACTGGCACACCTAAGGCATCACCGACACATAAACCCATCAACCCAGACAACACCTTCACAGCAGGTAGCATTATTCAATCAGGATGAAACATTTATATCAGTAATTTTACTTGCAAGCAGCAGATCATAAACTGTAAACAGCCGCTGCAAAACGTCTTGCTAAGTTAATAATATCCTGTTTGCGGGCAATTTGATTCATCCATTGTTGGGGAATACCTTCTACGCCGTAGTAAATACCGGCTAACCCACCAGTGACAGCAGCCGTTGTGCCTGTATGTCCGCCTAAATTTACAGCTTTCAGTACCGCCTCAGCGTAAGACGAGCTATTTAATAAACACCACAAGGATGCTTCTAGGGTATCAATTACATAGCCCTCAGAATTAATTTCTGCGACTGGCAGCTGGGCAATTTCACCGCTGAAGACTCTGGCAAAATGCGGTGTTTCGGAAACGAATTTCGGGACAGAATAAATTGCCTGGATCTTGTTTAACCCTTGCAAATAAGCTGCTTGGGGGTTAGATTCTTCCAGCAGAGCAACAGCGATACTAGTATAAATACCACAAGCCATCTGCGATCGCGGGTGAGCATGAGTAATGGCAGATACATCATGCACCCGCGAAATTAATTCCCTAAATGTTAAGGTTTGATGACAGTAAACCATTGGCAAAATTCTCATCAAAGAACCGTTACCATTACTCATTTCACTGGTTCCCCCTGCTTCTAGAGGTAGAATTCCCTGGTTGAGGCGCATCATCACTGCATAAGTACTCTTACCGATACCAAAAATTTCGCCACGGGGAGTCCAGTAACCTGTCTTGTACCAGCGCCAGAAGGAATTAGCTATGGCATCTAAGGAATAACCTCTACAAAGACTTTCAGCCAGGCAAAACGTCAGCGAACTGTCATCTGACCAAGTTCCCGGTGGTTGATTCCATGTACCATAACCCAACATCTTTGTCACCGGAGATTTAACACGTTCAGCGCGGCTAGTAAACTCAACTGGCACACCTAACGCATCACCGACACATAAACCCATCAAACCAGACAACGTTTTTGCAGCGGTTAGCATTTATTCAATCTCCATGAAAATTGCTAAAACTTAACTTTATATATTTCCTCTCAAGCTTGTTGCCATAACTGCTACAACCTACTGTTTAAACTCATGTGAATAGCTAGGAAAACAGAAGTAAATCAAGGATTTAATTGACTGATAACAATGAAATTTTAGTTATCAGGTTGTGCCAATAAAAAAAGTGCCCACTATAAAAGGGAACGGGGATTGGTTATTAGGAAAGATTCCCCAGTCCCCAGTCCCTAGTCCCCAGTCCCTTTTTTTGAGAATTATCTGGAACATTTTTACATAGTCTTCGACTTGGAAAGTAAGAGCAAAAGCTACACAATTTTGTCAAGATTATGAAAAAATTACTCAAGTCTTTTGTGACAATCTCTGCATTGTCATCATTAGTTATTGTGCCTTTTATTCTTAGTGCTGGTCAAGCTAGCGCTGAAACAAAAAGGGGTACTGATGCTAGTTATATTGGTGCTGGTGTTGCAGCTGGTGTTACCAATGGTGGACTAAACAACGATGCTGCCAACTTTGGTGGTAATCTTACAGGCCGCGTCAAATTAGGAAGTACACCATTTTCTGCACGCGGTAATGTGCTTTGGAATGATAAGACGAGTGCTGTTATCCCAGAAGTTTCCCTAGACGTGCCAATTGCGAATAGAACTAACGCCTTTGTAACTGGTGGTTATTCTTTTCTTGATAAAGATGGTTCACCAAGTCCCATTGGCAACAGAGACGCTGTAGTAGTCGGTGCTGGTGTGGAGTCAGAAGTTGCTAAAAACTTCCTAATTTACACTAATGCTAAAGTAGGACTTCGTGCCTATCAAAATAGCCCTGCTTCAGCCGTCACCATTAATGGCGGTCTAGGTTATCGCTTTAAATAGACTAAGCTGTTCCCAGTCATCAGTCATCAACCAGAATAATTTATTTCTTGGAGTTTCCAGAAATTATATAAGTCTTAAGTTGTTCTATACTGGTTATTCAGGACTCAGCACTTAGGACTTAGCACTCATTACAACAAAAAGCTGGTTTTGTTAAGTGTTACATCACTGACATAGCCGGCTTTTTGCCGTGTTAAAATTAGACTATTCCTCATATTTCCGACCGGATTACCGGGAAACAACCAGCCGAAAGGGTGCTTCGGCGTCTACCGATGCTTTATTGAGAATACTATACAACTCTAATGGTTAAATCTGCTCCTCCTCCAATCGCCAACCGTAAGCCTTCTAAAGTAGAAGGACTCAAGGAAAATAGTAATTTTTTGCGTGAACCTGTAGCAACACAAATCCTTGAGGATACTACTCACTTTAGCGAAGATGCGGTGCAGATTCTCAAGTTTCATGGCTCCTACCAACAAGATAACCGCGACAATCGCGTTAAGGGACAGGAGAAAGATTATCAATTCATGCTGCGGACAAAAAATCCGGGTGGCTTCGTACCGCCGCAGTTATACCTAGCTTTAGATCAGCTGGCTGATGAATATGGTAATCACACTTTGCGTGCAACTACGCGTCAAGGGTTTCAACTGCACGGAATTTTAAAGAAGAATCTCAAAACAGCAATTGCCACCATTGTTAAAAATCTAGGTTCCACATTGGGTGCTTGCGGTGATATCAACCGCAACGTGATGGCGCCACCGGTTCCGTTGAAGAATCGCCCAGACTATCAGTATGCTTGGGAATATGCCCAGAATGTTGCTGATTTGCTGTCACCACAAACAGGCGCTTACTACGAAATTTGGTTAGACGGTGAAAAGGCTATTAGTGCTGAAGAAAGCCCAGAAGTCAAGGCCGCAAGACAGCGCAATGGCAATGGCACAATCATTCATGACACCGAAGAACCAATTTATGGCACTCACTATATGCCCCGCAAGTTCAAAGTTTGCGTGACGGTGCCAGGAGATAATTCGGTTGATTTGTATTCCCAAGACCTCACCTTGGTGGTAATTACCAACGAGTCAGGTCAGTTGGAAGGATTTAATGTTTTTGCCGGTGGCGGTTTAGGTAGAACACATGGTAAAGAAGAAACCTTTGCGAGATTAGCTGATGCGATTTGCTATGTGGCAAAGGATGATGTTTACGACTTAGTGAAAGCCATTGTTGCCACTCAAAGAGATTATGGCGATCGCGCTGACCGCCGTCATGCCAGATTAAAATATTTAATCAATGATTGGGGTGTGGATAAGTTCCGCGCCAAAGTTGAAGAATATTTTGGCAAACCAGTCGCACCTTTCCAAGAACTCCCAGAGTTTAAATATCAAGATTTCTTGGGTTGGCACGAACAAGGCGATGGCAAGTTATTTTTAGGCATTTCTGTTGATAATGGTCGCGTCAAGGATGAAGGTTCGTTTCAACTGAAAACAGCCTTACGGGAAATTGTTGAGCAATTCAATTTACCAATTCGCTTGACACCCCACCAAAACCTGATTTTTTGCGATATCGAACCAGACAACAAACAAGCCATTCAAGAAATTCTCAACCTGCGTGGCGTTGTCTCTGACCCAGGTAAAATCGAACCTTTGGTGCGGTACGCGATGGCTTGCCCTGCTTTGCCCACTTGTGGCTTGGCAATTACCGAATCAGAACGGGCAATACCTGGTATTTTAGAGCAAATTCGCAGTTTATTGGATAAGCTGGGTTTACAAGATGAACATTTTGTGGTAAGGATGACAGGTTGTCCTAACGGCTGCGCTCGTCCCTACATGGCGGAACTGGCCTTTGTGGGTAGCGCTCCTGAATCTTACCAATTATGGTTAGGGGGTTCGCCAGACCAGACAAGGCTTGCACAACCTTATACCGAGCGACTGCACCATAATGACATAGAAAGCTTCCTAGAGCCGATTTTTGTCTACTTTAAAAAGTCGAAGCAATCAGGGGAAAGCTTTGGTGATTTTTGCGATCGCGTTGGTTTTGACGCCATCCGTGAATTTGCTGAACAGTACGTACCCGAAACAACCCCAGCAATTGCTGAAGATACACAAACTCAAGTTGTAGCTTCCGTAGCCAAAACGACCACTGCTCCTAGTAGAGGACGACATCGCATCAGCATTCACGATGAAGTTTATAACAAATTGAAGGAAACTGCCGGTAGCCAAAGTAAACCCATGAGTGAATTAGTGAATGAAGCACTCAGAATCTACTTGAAAATGGATTAATAGCAATTTTGGATTTTAGATTTGGGATTTTGGATTAAAGTCGGTAGGGTGTATTATTGCGTAGCGTAATGCACCATCACTGATTTTCGGTGCTTGTAATTGACGTTGAACCTCACCCCGCCTTCGGCACCCCTCTCCTTGGTAAGGAGAGGGGAAGGGGGTGAGGTTTTTTTGATCAGCGATCGGTAGGACATAATGTAATATCATGTCCACTGGATTACTTATTAAAACCGAAGAACCCCACCCCGCCAAAGCTACACTTTATCTCCCTGCCCCTAATCCCCAGAGGGGGCCCCGAGTTCCCCGTTCACGGGGAGGGGTTGGGGGTGGGGTAAAATGACCGTGGGAATTATAACTAATTAACCGGACATGATATCAATCAATCGACTTTTTCAAAGTGAAATCTGCTACCTTCGCTATCACTACACTTATCACCGCTACCAGGAACTATTTTAACGAGGACGGGCGTTTTATTGCGCGGCTCACCATCTTGAAAAGCAAGTGCATCTCCTGAAGTTTTATCAGCGGGCAGTGTAATCGACTTAAGCTTTTGGAGTACACTTTGTCGAGAGGGATTTTTTGACTCTGAAATAGCTTTAATAAAAGCCACGGTTGCATCATAACTAGCAGCAGTACGCCAACTAATTCCCTGTCCCCACTGCTCACAGGCTCTCTGTGCAAATTTTTTTGAATAAGATTCTTCAGGAAACCAGGGAATAGCGAGAACTAAGCCTTCAAGAGCTTTACTACCCTGTCTTAGAGTATCTACAGCATACAAAGCATCTCCTCCCAACAACTGGAGATTTTTTCCTAAATATTTTGGAATTTTTTGTTGTTCACGAGCGCGAGCCATGTTAATTACAGTAGAAATTAGCTCTGTATTTGGGAAAAAAACAACTGCATTGGCTTCGTCTTGAACTACACTGAGATACACTTCATAAGATGCATCTAACTTTGGATCTGCTAAATTTTTAGTTCTGACAACTTTTCCACCTTGTTTTTCAAAGGTTTTTGTAAATGCTTGCCTTATACTTTCACTATATATATCTTCAACTTTATAAAAAATAACCACTCGTTTAATGCCTTTTTTTAAAGCATAATCAGCTAATTTTTCACCAGCTTTTGCATCAGAAGTAACTGTTCTAAAAAATACTTGACTTTTCAATTTTGTACTGGTGCTAGTGGCAGATATCATGGCTAAACCAGCACTTTCGTACTTCACAAGTGCAGCCTGACTAGCGGTACTGCTATTGTGTCCAATTACTCCTAAAACTTTTGGATCTCTGGTCAATTCCTGGGCAACTGTTTGAGCTTGGCTTTGTTCGCTATTGTCGTCAGTAATTACAATATTCAATAATTGCCCTTTTAACCCACCTTTTTCATTAAACTCATCCTGTGCTTGTGCTACTCCTCTCAAGATGTCTGTAGCCTGTTCTCTTCTAGGATTTATAGATACCGCAACCGCCAAAGTGAAATAATTACCCTTTTGATGGGCTTTAGCATTGTTATAATAAATCAGGACTTCTGGATCATTTTTATTAACTTCCTTTGCTTTTTTAAATTGTTCAACTGCTTCTGGATAATCACCTTTTTGAAAAGCATTAATACCAAGTTTTTGATATAAATTTCCATTGCCTAGAAAAAAAGTACGTTCTCCTTGGCTAAATAGTTCTGGTTCCAATATATAGGGAAAGAAGAATGATTGAATTTTTCTAGTTGATAAAGAGCCGCCTGTAACCCCAAATCCAATTAATAAAATGGTATAGATTAATGAAATTATACGTTGATTGCGCTTTGTTTTTTTTATTTCTAATTCTTGACTGGCATTGATAAATTGATAATCTTCAATTGTTAAAATTTTATCATGACTCCATTTTATTGCTGCTTTTAATTTTTGACCTCGCAATAACCAGTACTTATTTTTATTTGCTTTCCATCCTAGTAATTCTTCTTCATAAGGTTTCTTATCTGCTAAAATTTCAGTTAGCCAGTTATCATCAAATACTAATTGATAAATCAGGTTATAAATTTTTAGTTTACGATTATTTTCTACTACTAATCCCGACAAAATTAATTCACTTTGTTCTGGACTATCATCAGTTATTAATTCTTGCTGTTGTCTAATTTTTTGATATAATTTAAGCAAATTAACCGTTGGTTCTTGACTATTGATAATCCTGTCACGAATCGTCCTAAAATGTTGTGGATTATCTTGCTCTTCCCAATTTTCAATTATCTGGGATTTGACAATTTCATCTACCCATTTACTTAAAGCTTGCTTATCGCTAGGAATAAGATGTTGAGATTCAGCAATAAATTTACATATCTTTTGAGTCAAAAAAGGTTGACCTCCAGTCCATTTTAGTACCTCTCGTAAAATATCTTCTGCAATTTTAGAGTTAGCTACTTTACTTTCTAATCCTTGAGCAAGAGGTTTTATTTCTGCTAAAGTAAAACTCTTTAATTTAATTGCTTTACCAATATTAAAAGGTGTGCGTTGATTGTCTTGAATTAATTGTGATGGTGTCGCTACTCCTAATAAGGCAAAAGTAACTCGTTTATAATTTTGGTTATTTGCACGTTTATTATAGCAAGATCGGATGAAAGCAAAAAAATCATCCGTAGGGAAATCTAAACTGAGGACAGTATCGATTTCATCAATAAAAATCACAATATTTTGATAAATTTCTGCTAGTAATAGTTTTTGAAAAAATTCATCCAATCGTTTCAGAGGAGCTAAAGATTTACTCTCCAGTAACCAAGGTTCTAATAGATCATTTGGCAATTCCAATTGTTCTGCTAAATCTTTGATAAGAGTATAATACCACTGCTCTTGAGTAACTCCTTTAGTTCCCAATCCATCTAGGCTAATTAAAGCGCACTTAAATTCTTGATTTTCTAATCTTTTACTTACTCTTACTTGTAAGCTAGACTTTCCCATCTGCCGAGAATTAAATACATAACAAAAATTACCAGATTTCAATTCTTCATAAATAGACTTGTCGGCATCTCGCTCTACATAGCTGGGGTCATCTGCTGTTAAAGTCCCTCCTACTTGATAGTATTGATGGGGTTGTATCATGGTGATTTTTCTCTATCAGCTAAAGATAAAAACGGAAAAATTGACTATATAGATTACAGCGTGGTTTAGCAAAATTCCTTTCTAACTTGATTAATCCTAAGCGTTGTAAGGTTCTAGAAATATTTGGAGATAATCTCGTTGGTGTATCTGCTGTAATAACCTGACAAAATGCTGTGTTCAATTCTGGATTATTTTCCAGAATTCTCAAATATTCAAGTAGATGACCTCTAAACGGGCCCTCTAGTGTAGGAGCAACTTCTAGAAATTCTTTTAAGGAAATTTCATTAAGTCTCAAATAATCACAAGTAATTCGCAGTAGTAAAGGGTGTCCTCCTAACAAATCTACTAGTTGACTAACTTCATCTGTTGCTAAATGTAGTCCATGTAAATTTAGTAACCGTTGTACCTGATCGAGGGTAAATTCTGGTAATTCAATTACTAAACCTACATTAGCCAGTGGTGAACTATTAATATCAAGTGAGGCATAGACTTCAGTAGAATGGACGATAATCAAGTGAAGTTTTTTCCAAATAATGCTAGTTGTATCATCCCGCCTTGCCCGATCATGCCAATTTCGCAGCATCTTACAAAAATCATTGGCGATTTCAGGTTTTTCAAAAACTAAATCAACATCATTTAAAGCCAGAACTAAAGGAGTATTTATATTTTTCAACAAATATTTTTGAAAGTACATCGTACTGTTAAATATGTAAGTCGCTTGATTGTCCCAAGTCTCACTTAATTGATTTGGTAATTCGATCTCGTTACCAACAGCAACACAGAAAGAACGAAAGAATTTCTCGGCATCTTGGAAAATTGTTCCATCTGTTAAGACATTAAAACTTAAAGTCGCTGTCTTATAGCCATTTCCTCTGGCATAAGCTACTATCCGGTTCATCAGCCATGTTTTCCCCATGTTCTTGGGGGCTTTGATGCGAATTAGAGAACCAGGCTGTTTAATCTCCTCGTAACAACGCCCTTCAATTGCAGGGCGTTGTAAATAAAAAACCGCAGGCGATTGATCTATTTTTCTACGGAGAACTGGGGTTGACTCTTCTGGAATACCTTGCAGTTGAATTTCTACACAACCAAACTCGTAAGCTTCCTGTGGCTCACGCTTGGCACCCAACGCCCTGTAAAATCCCACAGCAAAAGCGATCGCTGCTTGATCACCGATCGCTGTTTTCATGCCGATCACAAAAGGTATATGCTGAACAATAGCTTCGGCTTGAATATCCGAATAACAAGCATTTAGCACTACGCAATGAACATGAGATGCTACTAATCTAAACAGCGCAGCTAAAACCCCAGGGGGTAATGGCTGTGTTGTACCGAACTCATTTTCAAAGCAAAGTTCACCAGTACTCTGGCCATGTCCTGAAAAATGAACAATATGCGGTTCAAAATCGAGTATTGCTTGGCTAACGTCTTTAGGGCGGGCGGATAATTGTAGCTTGAGGACAAATCTGTCTCGCACCTTGAATCTTTGAAGCTGTTCTTCGATATCTCGTAACTCTTGCTGTAAACGCAGCCTAGCGGTATCGTTAGGCTCAGCAGTGAAAAACAGAATTCTAATTTGGCTATCCTCGTGCATCCAGAATCGTTCCTCAAGTTCTACTAATTACCTGCGTTGTTTCTTTCTTCTAGTCTTTATTCAGGATACTGACGAGAAATTACTGAAGTTTTCTTCAATTTTAATGTTTTTAACCATCATTTGATTCTCCCTTCCCCTTCCTTATGTCTCAACTGCAAAGAATTGCGATCGCACCCTCCCAACTCCAACAAGGGCAAATTTTGCTGACAAAAGAACAACAACACTACTTATTACGGGTGTTGCGCTTGCGTGAAGGCGATCGCTTTATTGCTATGGATGGTAAGGGTAAATGGTGGTTAGCACAGCTAGCAACAGAACAAGCGCAAGTTTTAGAAGCACTGACAGTAAAAACCGAATTACCTGTATCAATTATCCTGATGGTGGCGTTGCCCAAAGGCAATGGATTTGATGAAGTGGTACGAGTTTGTACGGAATTAGGTGTATCTTGTATTGCGCCAGTTTTGAGCGATCGCACCTTATTGAATCCCAGTCCCCAAAAGCTTGAACGTTGGCGGCGCATTGCCGCAGAAGCCGCCGAGCAATCAGAACGCGCCTTTGTACCAACAATTTTAGAACCTGTAGCTTTTAATACTGCATTGTCAACAGTCAACAGTCAACAGTCAACAGTCAACAGTCATCAGCACTTCGGCTTCGCTCAGTACAAGTCATCAGTCATCAATCAACAATATATCTGTGAAGCACGTGGTGATTTTCCTCACTTAAGAAATTGTTTACAACACAAAGGACAAGAAAGCATTGTTATTGCTACTGGCCCAGAGGGAGGATGGACACAAACAGAAATTGAAAATGCGATCGCGGCTGGATTTCAACCAGTATCTCTCGGTCGTCGTATCCTGCGAGCTGTTACAGCACCAGTGGTTGCATTAAGCTTAATTTCCGCAATTTGTGAAGTATAAATGATTTATAACTAAATATGCGTGAAAGCTTCAGATCCCCGACTTCTCAAAGAAGTCGGGGATCTGAACACAAATAGATTGCTAGTCACAGATGAAGCCTTAAAAACATTACCAACAAGTCTTTTACAATCCAAAATCCAAAATCTAAAATCCAAAATCGAATAAGTGATGATTGAGCAAGTTGCTATTGCCTTTGAGCGTAAAGACTATTACACAGCCGCTAAATTACTCAAACAGCTGCTAAAAGAATCGCCGGATAATCCTTGGGTGCAATTTTATCTGGGAAGGCTGCATGAAGTATCCCAAAAACACCAAGACGCTGAAAAAATTTATCGTCATCTGTTGCGAAGCACAACCAATAGTAAGATAGTGACACAAGCACGCCAAGGTTTGCAAAGGCTGCAAGATATTGAGCTTGAAGAAAGACAAAGAGCGATTGCTAAAGCCACAGCTGAACCTAACAATACTGAATTTGGGGTACTAGTCTTAGAACCTCTTAGCAACGAACTTAAAACCATAGCTGCACCGAAATTTGCTCAGATTATGCAGCTAGACCACTACACAGCAAGGTTGGTGCTACCAAGTCGTGGCTGGAGATTATACCGCACTGGACAAGTAGGAGAACTCAAATTTTATGGTACACAGCTACAGAAAGCTGAAATTCCTTGCTTTTGGACTTCGATAACAGCCATTCAGCAAATTCAAGTTTTTCAAGTTCAATATTTCTCAGAATCTGACCTCAAAGCAACAGTTGTTTGTCGCAATGAAACAAATCAACTCGGTTCCCTAACTTTTGAATGGTCAGAAGTCAAAGCACGAGTTGTAGGACTACTGCCAATTTTTGAGGAAGTTGTAGATGTTGATGCCCATCATAAACTACAACGCAAAACTCAAACCCAAGACTATGTGCAATTTTATGATTTACACTTACCTGATAGACGTTGCATTTTGCGGCTTTATGACAACGGCTATAAATTTCAGCAAGGTGTAGAAATAACTCCTCAAGCTAGCCAAAATACAATCAGAATTAATTGGAATAATTTACTCACCTGGATTGACCAAAAATTGGCTCAAGTTAAGATTTGGTCTGATTTTGCTTTTTTTGCACAAACAGTATTAGATCAAACAGAAATGCTAGGACAGATCAAGTCTCATATTCACCTGCTTCGTAGGGAAAAAACTAATTGGGACTCAGCTTTTCATTTATATAGTGGACTCGTTTTTATAAATCATCCTAGTTAGCGCTCTTCCAAGTAACAAAATATCCCAATGTTCACAGTAAACAGTCATCAGTCATCAGTCATGTTGTGTTCGATCAAAAAATGAGAGCAGAAATTTCTGCTCTCACTGTTGGTTTCCCATTACTGCATCAAGGGGGTGATGAATGCAGATTGGGTTTTTACTGTTGTAAGTGGATCCGAGCAGAGTCGAACTGCTGTCCAAATTGGGTATTGACCCTCCGCTCATTCACAGGTTTAGCCTATCTGACCCTCAAGGCGGGAATCGTTCATTATCCCGAACGTAGGATGCTCTGATTAAGTCTTAGCTAGCAAGCCAACCAGAGAACACTTGCTAGAGCATCCGTTGGGGTTGGTCTCTAGTCCTTAACGGAGTCAAACTAGAGACGCTCGAACCTTTAAGAGGCTATTAGGCAGCTACTAGGGCGTCCTTACGAGCAAATTTAACGATGTTATTCGCATTTACTTTTTTTTTGAGCCTTTGATTTGCGAGAGACGACCCACTCTCGACCTGAATCACAGAGCAGCGTTCGCCAACCTGTCGAAACCGTGACGGACCCATGTGCTTCATACTTCAATTATAATACGCGGTTTTGGAATTGTGTTAACCTGTCCTGGATAAAAGTTGCAACAGTCAACAGTCAACAGTCATCAGTCATCAGTCATCAGCACTTCGGCTTCGCTCAGTACAAGTCATCAGTCATCAGTCATCAGTCAACAGTCAGCAACTTCAACCAGGATAATTTATTTCTTGGAATTCCCTAAATTAATAAATGTAACTGCGAACCTTGCTGAGTTTTATTCACCTCAATACGGGCTTGGAAGGCTTCTTTGAGGTGAGGCATATGAGTAACTGTGAGAATGCAGGCAAAATCAGAGGCGATCGCATTAATCGCCGCAATCAAGCGATCGCATCCTTCTGCATCTTGTGTACCAAAGCCTTCATCGATAATCAACAATTGCAACGCCGCACCCGCCCGTTGTGCCAATAATTTTGCCAAGGCTAAACGAATGGCAAAGTTGATTCTAAACGCTTCCCCACCAGAGTAAGTTTCATAAGCTCGCGTGCCTCTGGCATCGGCAATTAAAATATCTAAGGTATCGATGAGCTTGGCATTTTTCTTGGTAGATTTGCCACTGCGTCCAGTTTTTTGAGTAATAAATTGCACATGTAGCTGGTTAGCACTCAATCGTGACAAGAGTTGATTTGTCTCGGCTTCCAGTTGAGGCAACACATTCTCGATCATCAAAGCTTGGATACCATTTTTACCAAATGCCTGCGCTAATTCCTGATAAACTCGATATTCCTGTTTGCAAGCTTGTAGTTGTTGCTGCTGTTGCTGATATTGAATTTGCAAAGTTTCCAGTTGGTGAGCCAGCTGCTCTAAACGCCCCAACTTGGCTATTTGTTCATCTAGTTGTCGCCTGCGTGTTTGCAGTTGCTGCTCTAAAACTTGAATTTGCTCTGTTGGGTTGGTTGTTTCTCCTAGCTGCTGGACAATAGTGTCGATTTGAGTAGCGAGTTTTTGCCGCTCTGTGAGTCTGTCACTGATAGATGACTCTAACTCTTGTAATCGAGTTTGCAGTTGAGGATATTGCTGCTCGGCTGACAACAGCTGTTGATAACGCAATTGCCAAACTTGACTTTGACGCACAGCCATGCGAAGATTGTTATGCTGGTCTGAACTATACCCAATTTCGGCAATATGGCGATCAAGGGCAGCGATTTGTTTAGCACATTCACAATCAGTTTGCTCTTGCTGAATCTTGGTTTGTAATTGAGCAATTTGGGTTTGTAATTCTGGTTTTCGGGCTGTTAATGTAGCCAGACGTTTAGTAGCGTCTTTAATTTGCCCTTGTTTGATTTCTGCCCATCGCCACCGTTCCACTTCGCTGCGGGCGAGGGCATGGTCTTGTTCATTATAATTCAGTTTTTGCAGATATTCTTCTAGTTGTCGTAGTTCAGCTTGTTGAGCAGGTGCATAATCACCAGCTTGTAGCGATCGCTCTAAATGTTGTTTTTCGGCAGCCAGTTGTTGTAGTTGTTGTTCAGCATCGCTGGTAGATTCAAGTTGTGCTGCCAATTGTCCCCTTTGTTCCCGAAGAGCGTCATAAGCTGCTAACTTTTGCGATATTTCTCGATATTCCTGGCGCAATAGCTGAATTTCTCGATCTGAAACTGCCATTTGTTCTCGAAACACCCACAATTGCCCTTCAGTATCTTGGTACTCGGTTTTGGTTTTGTCCACTACGCGATTCCAGTGATGTTCATCTAAAGGACGTTCACACAAAGGACAGATAGCATCAGGGTTGCGAAGCATTTGCAGTTTTTGATCGAGTTCTCCCAAAAACCTTTCGTACTCGCGTTGCTGGGCTTGTAGACGTTCGATAAAGTGTCGTCTTTCGTGTCCTTTTTCTTGGACTCGTTGTAGATAAACTCGGTCTTTTTCCATTTGTTCAATCTGCATCCCCACTTCCATGACTGCTTGTTGCAGTTGCGGTTGACGACCTGAAGACCGTTGCAGTTGGTTCTCTGTGGTTTGTAATTGTTCTAGCCTAGCTTTTAAATTCGCTTCAACTCGATGCAGTTGGCTTTGCAAATTTTGCCGCTGTTGCAACAACGGACTGACTTGCATTTGCAGTTCATCGAGTTGACTCACACGGCGACGGGCTGCGGCTAGTTGTGCTAAACCAGCTTCTACTTCACCTGATTTGCTGAGAGTTTGCTGAATTTCTTGCTCTTGCTGCTGCAAGGCTGCTAATTGTCCTTGGACTTGTTGCAGTTGGCGTTCAATTTCGTGAATTTGTTTGGTTAATTGCTGTTGCTTTTGTTGACGCAGCCCTGTGGCGCGGGTATATTCTTCAAATTTAGCCGCAAACGCTTCTTCTTGAGATTGCAAACTTTGGTATTGAGCATAGCCGTTTTGAATTCCAGTTTCCTGATTTAAGATGGCTTCTAAATCTGATAGCTGAGTTTTGGTTGCTGAATACTCTTGTTGCAGGCGATCGCTATCTTGGGTTAAATTTTGGTATTGTTGCCTAACAAAGCTGAGTTGTTGTTCCCAATTTTGTCGCTGGTGTTGGACAACTTGCAAACTTTGTAATTCGATATTCTCAAAGGCTTGTACCTGCTGTAATTGGTTAAGTTCAGCTTCTAATTCTGCTCTTTGTGCCTGTGTTACCTCACGTTGTTGCAACTGAATTTTAATCGATTCCAAAGAACGTTCTAACTCTTCAGCCCTAGCTTTGAACTGACGCGATGATTCTTTTGCCCGTTCTTCCAAATCATCGTATTGATTGAGTTTCAACAACTCCGCCAAAATTTCCTTGCGTTCACTGGGGCGCTTGAGCATGAATTCATCTGCACGCCCTTGACGCAGGTAAGCAGAATTAATAAAAGTATCGTAATCGAGTTTGATGTGTTCTAAAATCAAATCTTGTGTTGCTCTGACACCCTTACCAGTGAGAGTACGAAAGCCAGAGGGCGTTTCTATTTGCAACTCCAAGACGCTACTAGCACCCCGCACCCGCGTGCGAATTACCCGATATTTGTGTTCGTTAATTTGAAAGGTGAAATCTACCCGGACTTCTTTTGCACCGGAAAGAATCACATCATCTTCAGCAGTGGCGCGGCTTTCACCCCAAATTGCCCAGGTGATTGCTTCGAGTAAAGACGATTTACCTGCACCATTGGAACCACAAATACAAGCCGTATGCAAACCACGAAAATCTAAAGTTGCATCACGGTAACTAAGGAAGTTTTTCAGGATAAGTTGTACTGGAATCATTGAGGCTATAGCGCCACATCTAGGTTTTATTAACTAGCAGTACAGATGCACTCTTGATAGTGTAACTAGGTGTTTATCAGGTTTCTAGTCCTGAAGACTGCAATTTTACGAAAATTAACAATATTATGAGCAAGTTTTTCATATTAGGCAAATTATTTTGCCTATCTTCAGAGAAAAATTAAATTCCTGGGTGGTTACTAGCTATTTAGTTTGTTGGCACAGCAGCAAGCAAACAGAGATTTTGCTTCTTGACTTTTCTGGCTTTTAAGAAAGTAAGGAGGAATTAAGCGTTTTTTCACTACTCGTTTCTTGCTCAAAGATTACTCTTTTGAGCAACCACAGAGAAGGACGCTTGCGTGCGGGGGTTTCCCCCGTTGAGCAAAGTGTCTGTAACACAGAGGAAAATGTAAATAAATATATAAGTGGGCATAAAGATGGCTTTGAGATAGTCCAAAAAAACTAAACCCGCCTGCGCGGGTTTGGTTTGTATAGGTACGGCTTTTAGTCGCCAGGGCTTTAATTATGCTTGTCTTCGGTTTGATCTTGTTGTTCAGAATCATTGGAATTGCCATTGCGCCGTAGCAACTCAATAACAAGATTTAGGACAGCATCAGCAGACCTTTCTACTGCCCAAACTAAAAACGCAGTGATTATTAACGTTAAAATATCCATCAACTAACTTTGAATCTCTACTCTTACAGCGTCGCTGAAATACCTTGAAATATGGTCAGAGCAATAGTTTGGCTTAATGTAAAAATTGTCAGAGTTGTCAGAGTTAGCGCATCAATTGCAATTTCTAGTCATATTTAAGTGGGTTTTATGGGCAGGCGATCACTCCAAGCATCTCCAGATGGCATTAAAAGAGTAAAGGCGGCTCTCAAGCGCAAAAAATGGTCGCAAACATATCTTGCAGGTGTAGTCGATTGCTCTCGCCAGACAATTTGGAGTTTGTTAAACGCAAAAGCGGTTGACTGTGACTTTTTTATGAATATCTGCTCTCGGTTAGATTTGAATTGGCAAGAGATTGCTGAACCAGAATTAGTTGAGGAAGAAAAAGAGAACAGTGTTGATATAGATGCTCTAGTTCAAGAGGTACGCGAAAAGATAAAACCCCTCATTGAAGACCGCTGCGGCACAATGCAGGTACTAGATATGACTCATCCCATTGAGTTGAATGACATCTACACTAGTGTTAACGTCTTGAAGACAATCACAGGGCAACGCCGCAAAAATATTTCAGAGTTAGTCGAAGAGTATACGAGCGAAGATTTTGAACACTTTAAACTGGGAAATATTGAAACAAGAGTGCCAGGACTAGAAGCGGTTAAAAAATATCCCAGGCTGATGATATTGGGAAAGCCGGGAGCAGGTAAAACTACGTTTTTGAAGTACTTAGCAATTGAGTGCATTCGAGGCAAGTTTCAAACTGAACGTGTGCCAATTTTTGTCACTCTTAAAAATTTTGCGGAAGCCGCTAACAAACCAAGTTTACTAGAATATATCGTTCACTTATTGACTGTTCGGGGGCTAACAGCTGCTCAAGTAGCTGATTTATTTGATTATGGAAGAGCGCTTATTTTGCTCGATGGTTTAGATGAAGTTAAAGATGAGGACAACAGCAGAGTTATCAATTCAGTTCGTAACTTTTATGAAAATTATTTTTTATCTAAACAATTCATAAAACACTCTCAAAAATACTCTAAGGAAATACAAGATTCATTTCCTGAATATTTAAACGAAGACAAAATACCTACTTCTTGGACTCTAAATTGGTTATATAATAATTTTCCTAATAATTTTTATACTAATTATTTTACTATTACATGTCGTATTGCTGCTAGTGAATATAAATTTATAAATTTTACCGAAGTAGAAGTTGCTGATTTTGATGAGGAACAAATTTTAAATTTTGTCAACAAATGGTTTAACAGGAAAGTGGTAAAACCAGAGGCTTTTCTTAAACGCTTAAAAGATAATACCAGGATTAAACAACTTGCTACTAGTCCACTTCTACTAACACTTTTATGTTTAGTATTTGAAGGGTCATTAGATTTCCCTGCTAATCGTTCTGAGTTATATAATGATGGAATCGATGCACTGCTAAAAAAATGGGATGCCAGTCGTGGAATTGAGCGCGATCAAGTTTATAAAAAGCTATCACCCAACCGTAAGCAAGAATTGCTCGGAAAAATTGCCCTGACTACCTTTGAAGAGGGTAACTATTTTTTTAAACGGCAACCAGCAGAAAAATATATTAGAGATTATATTCGTAATTTACCCGGTGCTAATACTGATGAAGAAGCACTGGAAGTAGACAGTGAAGAAGTTTTGAAGTCAATCGAAGCACAACATGGGCTATTGGTAGAAAGGGCAAAAGGAATTTACTCTTTTTCTCATTTAACATTTCATGAGTATTTTACTGCTAGGGAAATTGTTATCGGAAAACAATCATCACAGGAAGCATTAAAAAATCTGGCTAGTCACACAATGGAAAAACGCTGGCGTGAAGTTTTATTACTAGCGATTGGAATGTCATCTAGCGCTGACCGTCTGTTGCTATTAATGAAAAAACAAGTTGATAAGCTGGTCGCTGATGAAAAATTACAGCAGTTTTTGATGTGGGTAAGCCAGAAATCTCTGTCAGTTAAAGTTTCATTTAAATTAGTAGTAGTTAGAGCTTTTTATTTTACCCTAGATCCCGCCTATGACAATCTCCACAACCAAGCTCAAGATATTACCTGTGATCTCGACCAAGACATCAGCTGTAACCAAGAGCTTCACCTTGACCGATACTTTGCCCGCGCCCTTGACCTTGCCCACAACCTCGCCCAAACTTCTTCCGACAGCCAAGGCTTCAGTCTTATACGCAACCGTGACCTCTTCGACCACAACAGTGTGTTTGACCTCAGTCAATACCCAGAATTAAAGCAAGCACTGCAACAATTTCCAAGCAGAGAAGACTGGACAAAATTTAAACAGTGGCGGAAAGCTAACGGTCAGGCTTGGATTGAGCAATTAAAAGCAGCGATGATTAAGTATCGAAATATTGGCCATGATTGGCAGTTCACTAACGAGCAGGAGAAATTGCTTAAGCAGTATTACGATGCCAATCAATTGCTAATAGAGTGCCTAAATAGTGATTGTGTTGCCAGTCCTGAAGTACGACAGCAAATAGAAGAGACTCTATTATTACCGATCGCAGAGATTGAAAAGCGTCAGCAACAGTCTTGAACGCCGATTAAGTCAACAGCTACGTTTTAGCTTATATTTAACTCAACCGTTCTATCTGTCACCCCATTGCTAACTCCATTAATTTAAGATTCAGTTTCTACTTGCTCTTTATATAATGGCGAATTAACAGGCAATTCCCAAGAACGCCCTTGACAATGAACATAACCATTTATAATAGAAATACCAAACATTTGACGCATTATTTTAGCTGCTTCTTTTCTCTCTTCATCTGTCAAGTAATCCTGTCCTTTAAAACCTGCTCGATAAAGCCGAGGATTACCACCAGCATTCAAATATCGCTGCTTTCCAATTTCTAAAATTTCTTGGAACCTAACATACTTTTGTTTTTGCTCTTCAGTCCAATTTTCCATAATTACAAGTCCCAATTAGTCGTAACAATATCACCGTTCTGCAAAATCATAGCAATCGGTAATACTGAACTAGGGGTATTTATATACCAATTGCCACTATCTTCATCATAAAACGTATTACCGAGTAAATCTAGGGTAGTCAGTGCGTTAATAATCAAGTATTGTGCTTCACTCGGTTCCATCTTTAGTTATTTTATATTAGACGTTAGAATTCTAAGGCCAAAACCAAGCATATCTAAATTCCTAACAAAAGCATACAATATCATTAAGAGTTTGTAATTAAGCCATTAACTTCTATTCAGTGGGATATATCTGTAGATATTGCAAATAAAACAAGATTTTGGAACAATTTGAATAACTTTGCGTCACCGAGATATCTTACCCTATTATTTGAGACACTTTAGAGGTATAAAAATCTTGAGGTTCAGTTAGACATATTCCGGTTCTCTGAAGCACCTTACTTTCGGAATATGACTAAAGTCACGTTTGAAAACATTCAGAAACAATCTCAGTAAGCCATCGTCATGACATTCATTACAGACATCAATGGTAGCCCGCTTATGACTCGCATTCATCAATGGAAATCTACAACCGCTGCACTCATGACAATGGCAATCACTACAGCTGCTATTACCCCCATGATTGCTTTTGCTCCCGCCAATGCACAACAATATAATATAGGACAATCCAGAACAGTTACTATTCCTTCTGGAGTTTCTTTGCCTGTCACCTCTGACAAAAACAAAATTGTGATTAAACCTGGGGAATCTGCATCCCTAACGCTGAGAATTGCCAGCGACATCACCGATAATAATAGAAATCTATTGATTCCCGCTAGAAGCGAAGTTGTTGGACGCTTAGAACCTGTATATTTAGACAGAAATTCTTCAGGAAATAGACAAGGTGTACGGTTTATCGCCCAAGAATTAATCTTTCCCTCTGGTCGTCGTCAGCAGATTAATGCAAGTTCTCGCACATATAGCAGAATAGAAAAAGTTACACAATCACCTAGCACTGGTCAAGTTTTAACTGATGCAGGTATTGGCGCGGCTGCTGGCCTTTTAGGTTCATTGGTGACAGGCGATCGCAAAGTCAATGATGTTAAACCTATTATTGGTGCGGCTGCCGGTGCAGGAGCAAGTGTGGTATTACGGAAAAAACAAGTTGATGCTTTTGTTATCAGACCTAGAGAAGACTTGAGAATCATACTGGACTCAAATTTAGTACTATCCCGCTACTAAAGCTTTACTCAATTTTAGTCGTGACTTTAATTATCTCCCATTTGCGATCGCCACTTTAAATCAGGTGTGCGATCGCTTATTTTTTTGTGCAACTATTCTATATATATACCGTCTTCATTAATATCACTACTAATTTAATAGCAAGTAGTATTCCCTAGGTATTAGGTAATAGTGAATAGCGCTATTATTTAATATCTATTTTTTGATATTTCCATAACTAATGACATAGAAATAGAAAATTCAGGAACTTTCTATTTTATAAAATGTCTAAGAAAGTAACAGAAGAAAAAATAAATTTACTAGGGTAAAAATCAATGCTTACTAATTTAAATCGTTGGCAATCTGCAACATCTGTTTTCATGGCTTTGAGTATTACAGCTGGTACTGTAGCCCCCTTTATTACAGCAACACCATCTTTTGCCCAAACCACTTTTTCTGATGTTTCATCTAATTATTGGGCAGCACAATTTATTCAAGAATTGTCACAGCGAGGTGTAATTGCAGGGTTTCCTGATGGTAGTTTCCGCCCAGAAGAACCAGTAACCCGCGCTCAATTTGCAGCGATGGTTAACAAAGCTTTCCAAAAAGCACAGCAACGCCAAGGAATCAGATTTGCTGATGTGCCAAGCAATTACTGGGCATACAACGCCATTCAGCAAGCCTATACCATAGGTTTCTTATCAGGATATCCTGGTAATCGCTTTGAACCTAACCAAGCTATTCCCCGCCAGCAGGTTTTGGTTGCTTTAGCCAATGGTCTAGAATATAGGACTAGTAGTAATGTTGAAGGCACTTTGCAATACTTTAATGATGCCAATAACATCGCTGGCTATGCCCGTAGTCCCATCGCTGCGGCAACTGAAAATCAAATTGTAGTGAACTATCCCAATGTGAAGTTCTTGAATCCAACTGCAAGTGCCACACGCGCCCAAGTTGCAGCTTTTATCTACCAAGCATTGGTTAGTTCTAATCAAGCCTCGGCAATTAACTCACCTTATATTGTTGCTCTAGGAAATACCACGCCAACGCCCGTATCTGTCACAATTCCTCAAGGTACTGTTATCCCTGTGAAGTACGATAGGGCGGATAAAATTCTTGTCACCAAGGATGAAACAGCGCCTTTGACACTCACAGTTTCCCAAAGCGTAGTTACTCAAGACGGGTCTGTGGTGATTCCCGCTGGTAGTCAGGTTGTCGGTCAACTCAAACCTGCTACAGGCGGTTCTCAATTCGTAGCTGAGAAACTTGTTTTAACCACAGGTCAGGAGTATCAAATTAACGCTACTTCTGAAGTGATTAATAAAACAGAAACAGTTAAAAAGGGTACTAGTACCAATGCCATCATTAAGAATACTGTTCTAGGTGCTGGGGCTGCGGCTGCGGTATCTGCTGTCACAGGCGATCGCGCCATTGCCACAGAAGAAGTCTTAGGTGGTGCTGGTATCGGTGCATTGATTGGTTTGTTCTTTGGCAAGAAGAGTGTTGACCTCATCGCAATCAACCCAGACACCGACTTACAAATGACGATTAATCAGAATTTGCTGGTTTCACTGAGATAGTTATTTAGTCAATAGTGAATAGTCAAAAGTCCAAAGTCCAAAAACCTTGACTCTTGACACGAAGATATGTGTCGGTTGTGTAAGTGCTGTTCTATTGACTATTGACTATTGACTGTTGACTCTTGACAAATTGGCAACCAAATAATAAACGTAGTTCCCGGCGCATCCGGTGAAGCAAGCTGAGAATTGATTGCAGGGCTGAAAATTTCAATTTCGCCCTGCATTTGCTCTATTAGTTGTTTAGCGATCGCTAATCCCAAACCTGAACCCGGAATTTCTGTTTGTGCTTGTACGCCTCGGTAATGGCGTTCTCCAAGATGTTGCAAATCTTCTGCTGGAATGCCTGGGCCAGTATCACTAATGGCTATTCCTTGAAAGTTCGCTTTTTCTTGCCCCGTCTGAACGGAGATTTTACCACCTGCGGGAGTGTATTTCAAGGCGTTGTCTATAATATTGCTCAATACTTCTTGTAAAGCTTTGATGTTGACCCGTACTAGGGGCAAGTTTGGGGGAATTTCTGCTTGCAGTTGTAAATTTCGCTCCTGGGCTATGGCTTTAGCTGACACTAATAGTGGTGCTAATAATTCGGCTACAGCACAATCAACTGCTTGATCTCCCGTTCCCGGCAACAATAATGCTGGTTTGGGTTGTTTTTGGACTGTTGCTTCTACAAATACTTCATTTTCAGGCAGCGATCGCGGCCCAAAATCTGCTTGTGTCCAATCAATGACTTTTTCAAATTGTTGCAGCAGTTCTTGCAGGCGATCGCTTTCCCGGACAATATTAGTTCCCACATCTCGGTTCGGATCGCCTGGTCGCAGTCGCTTCAATAGCAGCTTGCCAAAAGTCCGCAATGCCGTTAACGGGTTACGAAATTGGTGCAACAGGTTATCTAGTAAATCTCGCTGCTGTTCAGTGAGAATTTGTTGTTGATGCAGCTGATGCTGTAACCATGCTCGACGCTGATCTAAAATACAAGCGATCGCTAGCGTTTGACCTATCCTTTGAATTTCACTTTGCTCTTGTTCATTCCAAGCCCGGTCTTCCCTACCTGTCACCAGCAAGCCCATCATCACACCTTCATGGATCAGAGGTAACATGATTCGGTGTCCGCTGAGCAAGTATTCGTCTGGGAAATTGGGTTGTTCACCATCTGAAGCCTCAGTCTTTCCAGCAGAAGATACCAACCCTGCTGTCAATAACCTTCCCTGTTGCCCAGGCAAGACGAAAACATTCCCATTTTGTAGTTGCTTGCCTGTTGTTGCCTCAGTAATCTCTTCTTTTGGCTGTAATACTGCTGTCTCTGGGTAAACCACTACAGGAATCAGTTTTGCCTCACCTGACGAAGCCTCTACCAATTCTTGCGTTAGGTAAACAACACACAAAGTTGCTCCCAACCCTTGGGTTAGCAATGCTATTTGCTCTTGGCATAAAGCAACAAAATCCGAACTGGCAGACATTAACATTTTTTAGCTCTTGCTCAGGATCACCGACTTTGAGGGAAGATAAAGAGGAAGCTTTATTTTACCTCACTCATTTAATAAAGCTTAACTAAAATCTTCTCAGTACTACTTTCTTCCTGGGGATTATATCCTTCACTGCTGTTGATTTATTTGTCTTCAAAAATATTATTTTTCTTGTATCAAAAGTTAAAAAACTATTGATCTTTAGAACTAGAACCTATATAATTACGACGGATTTTGTAGCTATCACTACAATCTATAGCTTGAAAGAGGAGGATAATAGGTTGGCAAGGAGACGGAAACGGAAAAGTCGTCGTCGCCAGGAAGGGCGGCGGATTCTAGAACATGTGCCACAATATAGCATCGAAAGCGGCGAAGAAAAACCTGTAACAGCAGCGAGAAAATTCATTCAAGCTGAAAATATCTCGCCACCTGCGTTGCTACTCGTAAAGCGCAATGAACACACCACAGACCGTTATTTCTGGGCAGAAAAAGGTTTGTTTGGTGCACAATACGTAGAAGAGAACCATTTCTTGTTTCCCAGCCTGCGGACGTTAGAAGCTCCCGTAGGCCCAGAACCTGTTGCTGTGGCTAGTCGCTAAACCATAGATGGTAATCTCATGTATTGTCTTGTAGCTTCTGACAATCATTTAACTGGCAAAGTTGCTCAGTTTATGCAATATTTGGGATTTTTTTAAGTAAGTTTGTAGCTAATTGCCAGTAGAGCTAGTCCAATCATTTGGACAATCAGCTTTGATCAAACCACGACAGTTTGTATGGGTTGATTTCTCATCTGATGATACAAAAGGGAGACAGGATAGAGCGAAACGCATCCAAAAACGAGAGTTGAGTTGCGCTCTCATCTACTAGATTGACCAATAAGTCAGTTTTGTGAATAAATATGGAGTTTACCCTACGACATTTTGCCGTAGGGTGAATGGATATAGCGCTACTTTTCTTTCCTCCTCCCCAATGTCTATTTACTCAAGAGTTTGTCAGAAGCCAGCATCTTATACAAACAGACAGTCACAGAAACCAGAAGTTACTTACCAAGCTTTAACTGTAATGCCCTTTGTAACTCAAAGAGTTCGTCTCGGTGAGCAATTACAGTCAACTGACTTGAGGAGTGTTGCTTATTTGGGCTTGCTTCCAATTTAAGTAACACCTTCTCAAGTCTTCCAGCTTTTTTCCAATAAAAAATCCCACTCAAAGGTGATAACAGCACTATTCCTAGAAAAACAGTACTAACGCTAGGAATAAGCAGCGACAAGACCAATGCAAGACTTGCAAGACCCGCTGCTGCCAGCAGCGTCAAAAACACAGCTAAAAATAGGCTTGGTTTAACAAATCCTTCAAAAGTGACTTGGTTTTGTTCTAGGTTTACCCCTGCCACTCGATAAGACCGAGAGCGAAAATACTCCTTAATTTGAGGCATTAAAGCGGCTTCGTCTTGTTCAGATACCAGTTGCGCTGTTTCTGTACGGTCTTTGGTCGAGGCACGAATAAAAAAAATCAGCCCAACTGCTAACAACAAAGTTAGCAGCAACGTGGATGGCACAATAGCAGTATCCATAACTAATTGCATCTATTGACTGTTGAGTGTTGAGTGTTGACTCTTGACCGTTAACTGTTAACAGTCAACGACCACTACGAGTCACCCTTTAGCTTATCAATATTAATTATTCGTTAGTTTGTCCTCCCATTGATGTACTCAAGCCAAAGCTTAGCTAAATCCTCCGCTTGAACTTGCCATTCTGGAGAAACTTGGTACATCCGCCTAGGGCGTCCCCGCCCATCGAGTTTCTTCCAATACCCAGTGATTGCTCTTTGGTCTTCAAGAAATTTAACCGCACTATAAAGTACGGTATCTGAAAGCCGATAGGTTGGGTATTCCGTTTCTAATTGTTGGATTAACTCGGTTCCGTAGGATTCACCTTGTAACAAAATATACAGAATGTAACAAACAGCTAGTTCCTGGCAAAGGTAACTTGGCGGAGGATTCTCAAAAAATTGATATATATCCTCAAGTTTCATAGTTAGTGAATGGCTAAAAAAATGCCTTAGGTTAGAATATAAAATCCTTGTAGTCAGTACATAGGGCTACTGAGGCAGAATTTTCCAAGCGTAAACATTAGACAACGACCCACGCTGTTGAAGTCGCGAGACGTATAGTGCAGATTTTAGGAACGAAGCAGTGTAGAATACTACCTCCCTACCCAAGCTCGATGCGGTGTGGTGAGGAGCAATTGCGACAGTGGGTTCACCGCTGTCTTGGTGTCAACTGATGCCGAGCCAGTTAAAACTGCTTAAACATAAAATGCCATCGAAGAAATTTTACAGGTAAAATGCTTTTTTGTCTGTAAAAGTTAATAAACACTTTATTTGCTGGCTATTGTAGTGCCAAAAGATAGGGGGATGGGGAGATGGGGAGATGGGGGAGATGAGGGAGATGAGGGAGATGAGGGAGATGAGGGAGATCAGGGAGATGAGGGAGATCAGGGAGATGAGGGAGATGAGGGAGATCAGGGAGATGAGGGAGATGGGGAGAAAAATTACAACTGACTAATGACCATTGACTAATGACCATTGACTAATAACCATTGACTAATAACCATTGACCTTGAGTCAGCATGAGCGCACTATTCTGGTAAATGTGATAGTTAATTTAACAAGCGCCTAGCACATTGGTGATCAGTATGTCGCAAACCCCAGACACCCCCTCGTCTTCTTCTAATCTTCGGGCAATTGCCCAAAACTTTCGCCTTATAGGTTGGATTAGCTTTTGGATTCAGTTAGCCCTAGGTGTGATTTCTGGCGTGATTTTACTGGCAAACAGCTTATTTGGCCGGAATATTAATAGTGCTACTAGTAATGCGGGAACGGGATTTGGCATTTTATTAGAAGTTGGTGGACTTGTTGCCTTGGGTATAGGCATTTATTTGGCTTACCGTTACACAAGATTTGGCAACCAACTCCAATCCTCCAATCCCACCAACCGCCCCCGAAAAAGTGAGACTGTGCAAGTGTTGCGCTTGGGACTGTGGGTGAATTTAGCAGGAATACTGTTGACTCTTTTGGGGGCGCAAGCAATAGTGGGTAGTTTCACACTGAGGGCTTTATCTCAAGGTCAATTTATATTTTCTCCACAAGCTAATCAAGCGATCATAAGTGGTCTAGATATGTTTGTGGTGTTGGCAAATATCCAGACGCTACAAGCCCACTTTGCAGGGCTTATAGGCTCCCTTTGGCTACTTAATCGCGTGAATAGGCCCTAATATCAGTGCTAGGGTGATTAGTTGGCTACTTTATTTGCTTGGGTGGCTCTGGCAAGTGAATGATCCTAGACTTTCTAGAGCAAAATTTTGTACTTGATTGAGACTGATTTTTTCAATAAACGTTGTTTTTCCAGTCACAGCAAGCCAAAATTACTATATGCTGCTGATGTGTTAACTGTATTTACAGGAAGATTTTAGGCTGGAGACTAAGAAAAATCTGTGCTGGATATCAAGCAAATACGAGAAAATCCGCAATTAGTTCAGGAACGGTTGGCTAGTCGTAATGGTAAATACGACATTGAACCGATATTACAGTTAGATCGTCAACAACGAGAACTGGAAGGGACGCGCAGTCAACTCCAAGCTCGTAGCAACGAAATTGGTAAAATCGTTGGGCAAAAGATTAAATCTGGTGTTGCTCCTCAAGACCCAGAAATTCAAGCTTTGCGGGACGAAGGTAATTCGCTCAAAGCTAAATTAAGCGAACTGGAACCACAGGAGAAAGACCTCAAAGCTGAAATTACAAAACTTTTACTGGCACTTCCCAATTTACCAAGCGATTCTACACCCATTGGTAAAAGTGAGGAAGAGAACGTAGAAGTGCGCCGCTGGGGTGATGAGTACATACCCCAAAACCTGAATATTCTCCCCCACTGGGAAATTGGCGAAAAACTGGGTATTCTCAATGTTGAGCGGGCTGTAAAAGTTGCTCAAAGTCGCTTTGTGACTCTACTGGGTGCTGGTGCTGCACTGGAAAGGGCGTTAATTCAGTTTATGCTGACTGTCCAGACTCAAGCCGGATATGTAGAAATCAGTCCACCGCTTTTAGTGAATACTGACTCTTTGACGGCGACTGGTCAATTACCCAAGTTTGCCGAAGAAAGTTTTAAATGCGCGGATGATGACTTATGGCTGATTCCCACAGCAGAAGTTCCACTAACCAATCTTTTCCGTGGGGAAATTCTGGCGGCTGAAGATTTGCCTATTTACTACTGTGCTTACACTCCTTGTTTTCGACGCGAAGCTGGTAGTTATGGGCGCGACATGCGGGGATTAATTCGGTTGCATCAATTTAACAAGGTGGAACTGGTGAAATTTGTCAATCCCAGTACTTCTTTTGACGAATTAGAAAAATTGGTGGGGAATGCAGAAGCAATTTTACAAGCATTGCAACTGCCTTACCGAGTCATAAATCTATGCACTGGAGATTTGGGATTTGGTTCGGCGAAAACCTATGATTTAGAGGTTTGGCTACCTTCTTCTGGCAAATACCGAGAAATTTCTAGCTGTTCCAATTTGATAGATTTCCAGGCGCGACGGGGTGACATTCGCTTTAAAGAAGCAGGAAAGAAAGGTACACAGTTTGTGCATACACTTAATGGTTCTGGTTTGGCAGTGGGACGCACAATGGCAGCAATTTTGGAGAATTATCAGCAACCAGATGGAACAGTACGGATACCTGATGCGCTGCAACCTTATTTAGGGCGAGAGGTATTGTAAAGGGAGCAGGGGAGCAGGGGAGCAGGGGAGCAGGGGAGCAGGGGAGCAGGGGAGCAGGGGAGCAGGGGAGCAGGGGAGCAGGGGAGCAGGGGAGCAGGGGAAGAGTTTTCCAAATGCCCAATGCCCAATGCCCAATGCCCAATGCCCCATGCCCCATGCCCATTGCCCAATTAATATAGAAATATGTATCTAGCTTAATATCTTTACTAATTTGCTTTATGTCAGTTTTAGCAGCGATCGCAGTCTTGGCTGTTTTGATCTTGGTACACGAGTTGGGACATTTTGTTGCAGCACGTTCTCAAGGTATTCACGTTAACCGCTTTTCTTTGGGTTTTGGGCCAATTCTTTGGAAGTACCAAGGTTCTCAAACCGAATACGCTATCCGCGCTTTTCCCTTGGGTGGTTTTGTAGGCTTTCCCGATGATGATCCAGATAGCGATATTCCACCCAATGACCCGAATTTGCTGCGTAATCGTCCCATTTTAGATCGGGCGATCGTCATCAGTGCAGGAGTGATAGCAAATTTAATATTTGCCTATTTCCTTTTGGTGACGCAGGTTGGTTTAGTTGGTATACCACAACCCGGCCAAGCCTTACCAGGTGTTTTAATTCAACAACTAGCACCAGAAGTTAGTTCTGTAGCACAAAAAGCAGGAATTCAAAAAGGGGATGTCATCTTAGCTGCGAATCAAAGAGAATTTGGCACATCGCAGCAAGAGTTAGAAGCTTTGCGGGAAATCATCAAAACTAATGCAGGTAAAACTGTTAAATTAGACGTTGCCCGTGGTGACAAAAAGTTTTCTGTCAACATCGTTCCCGAAGCTAAAGCAAACGGTGAAGGCAGTATTGGCATCGGACTTTCTCCGAACGTCAAAGTAGAACGTCATCCTGTTCCTAACCCCGTGGAAGCTTTGAGCCTTGGTGCAAGGGAGTTTCAGCGCATTGTCACGCTCACATTTAAAGGGTTTGGGCAGCTGATTACAAACTTTGGCGAAACAGCCAACCAAGTAGCAGGGCCAATTAAAATTGTAGAAATTGGTGCCAGCATTGCCCAAAACGATACAGGCAGTTTGTTCTTTTTTGCCGCTTTGATCAGTATTAATTTGGCAGTCATCAATATTTTGCCTTTACCAGCTTTGGATGGAGGACAATTAGCGTTTCTGCTGATTGAAGGTTTGCGCGGTAAGCCTGTACCTGCCCGTGTCCAAGAAGGTGTGATGCAAACTGGTTTAATGCTACTGTTAGGACTGGGAATTTTTCTGATCGTTAAAGAAACTACCCAGTTGGAATGGGTACAAAAATTGTTCCAGTGACCAACATTTATTGATGATATGGAGCAAGCAGATTTATCTGTGGAATCAATCCAAAATCTCAAATCCAAAATCTAAAATTGGATGACTATCACCCGCAAATCTCTATCTAAAAAGCAACGGGCGCTAGAAATTCTCACTCGCCTGAAGCATCTTTATCCTGATGCAACTTGCTCTTTGAACTATTCAACACCAGTGCAACTGCTGGTGGCGACTATTCTCTCCGCTCAGTGTACAGATGAGCGGGTGAATAAAGTAACACCAGAGTTATTTGCTCGGTTTCCAGATGCAGCTAGTTTGGCAAATGCTGATTTGGTAGAGTTAGAAAATTTGGTACGTTCCACAGGGTTTTATCGCAATAAAGCGAAAAATATTCAAGCCGCATGTCGGATGATTGTTTGGGAGTTTGACTCTGTTGTACCAAATACAATGGAGCAGTTATTGCTGCTTCCAGGTGTGGCGCGGAAGACAGCAAATGTAGTGTTGGCTCATGCTTATGGGATTAATGCTGGGGTGACTGTGGATACCCATGTCAGTCGCCTTAGTCAGCGACTGGGTTTAACTGAGCATTCAGACCCGATTCGGATTGAAAAAGATTTAATGGGATTGTTACCCCAAGCAGATTGGGAAAATTGGTCTATTCGGCTAATTTATCATGGTCGTGCTGTTTGTAAAGCGCGATCGCCTGCTTGCGGTGCTTGTCAGCTTGCCGATTTATGCCCTGGGAAGGTGTAGATAAGGCTGATAGGGGGATGGGGGATGGGGAGATGAGGGGGATGAGGGGGATGAGGGGGATGAGGGGGATGAGGGGGATGAGGGGGATGAGGGGGATGAGGGGGATGAGGGGGATGAGGGGGATGAGGGGGATAAAACTCCTAACTCCTAACTCCTAACTCCTAACTCCCCACTCCCTACTCCCTATTTTCCTAGAATTGAGGGGGACACTGTAGAATGGAAAATGCTGCCTTTTAATAATTAGAGAATGTATGGCAAAAAAGAGCATGATTGAGCGCGAAAAGAAACGCGCCAAGTTGGTACAAAAGTATGCCCAAAAGCGGGAAGCTTTGCTAGAAGAGTTCAGAACTACAGAATCTCCTCTAGATAAACTGGAAATTCATCGGGAAATTCAACAGCTACCACGTAATAGTGCGCCCAACCGTCGCCGTAACCGTTGCTGGGTAACTGGTCGTCCTAGAGGCGTTTACCGTGATTTTGGGCTGTCTCGGAACGTACTGCGGGAATGGGCCCATGAAGGTCTTTTACCCGGAGTGGTTAAGTCTAGCTGGTAGTCAACAGTCAAGAGTCCAAAGTCAAAAGTCCAGAGTCTACAACTTTTGACTATTGACTATTGACTATTGACCATTGACCATTGACTATTGACCATTGACTATTGACCACAACATTTATCAATCCCCAGACTTTCTAAGAGTAGATCGCTGACGGCGTTAGCGATCGCAAATTCCCCATAGAAACTTTTGGAAAAATCAAACGCTTGCATCTCTGTGACAATAGCAATCACTAAAGATCCTAAGTCGTTTTCTCCTTCCATTCGCTGTCGCATAAAAATCTGTGCTGCTCGTTGAGCAATCTTGTGATTGACTGTTTCTGGGATAAATTCTGCATCTAGCCACCGCAACAAACGCTCTTGCAACCATTCACCTTCAAGGTGAGGATTAAGAGACGGTGGTAGGGTGATGGGTGGTATTGCTTCAGCCATTTTTTTAAACGCAAAGAAACGTTAGGGAAATTACAGAGTTACGCAGAGGATGACTGTTAGCATCAAGTTGCGTAACTCTGATATTTTTTTATCTATGGAATATGATATCGCCGCTATTATTCAAGGATATGCTCAAGGTTATTTTCTCATGGCTGACGACAGCGATCGCTTGGGATGGTATGGAAGCCGCGATCGCACTTTGATTCCCTTGGATGAACGATTTCGCTATCCTAAGTCTTTGCAGCGTGTTTTGAACCAAGAGCGTTTTACTGTGGCGATTAACCGTGATTTTCAAGCTGTAGTCGCTGGCTGTTCTAACCGAGAAGCGACTTGGATTTCACCAGAATTACAAGAGATTTATTGGCTACTTTACCAGAAAGGTTTCGCTTATAGTTTTGAAACTTGGCAAGGTGATGAACTTGCTGGGGGAATTTTAGGAATTGTCATTGGTGGTGCTTTTATTGGCGAGTCGATGTTTTACCGCATTACCGAAGGTTCTAAGGTAGCGATGGTCAAGTTGGTGGAGAGATTACGCCAAAGGGAATTTGTGCTATTTGATGCCCAAATGATGAATCCGCACTTAGAAAGATTTGGCGCTCATAACATTGAGGATGACGAATATCAAGGTTTACTCAACAAAGCGTTGCAACGGCGCTGTTATTTGGTATGAAGGTTGACTAAATTCTGTACTATAAAAGTAGCTTCTAGAGGTCTGTAGATATGGCTTCAGTATCCCATCAACAAACAGGAGTTGTCCGCACGGAGCGTGGACTTGTAATTGCAGGTACTCGCATCACATTGTACCAATTTATGGACTACATCCATGCAGGGCATCCACTCCAGGTTATCCGGCAATATTTTCCTCAGATTACGGATGAACAATTTCAGGCAGCCATCTCTTATATCGAAGCAAACCGCACTGAAGTCGAAGCTGAATATCAAACCGTTGTGAAAAAGGACGAAGAAGTTCGACAATACTGGGAAGATCATAACCGCGAACACTTTGCCCAAATTGCAGCTATACCTTCTAAACCCAGTCAAGAAGCTATTCGAGCAAAGCTTACAGCTTGGAAAGCCAAAATTGAGTCTAGCACAAGCGAATGATTTTTCTAATAGATCACAACATTGAGGGACAAGCAACACGGCTTTGGGAAACAATCTTTGCTGAAGGCTGGCTAGATTTGATAAATGTTCGCTTTATCACTTTTGAAGAAGTTGCACTGCCTATTGACAGTAGCGATCGCGTGGTTTGGCGCTTTGCTCAAGAAAACAAAATGATTATTTTGACTGCTAATCGGAGTATGGAAGGCGAAGATTCTTTAGAGAAAACAATCCGAGATGAAAATACCATGAATTCTCTTCCAGTCATTACGATCGCAAATGTAAATAAAATGGTTGAGCGCAGCTACCGAGAACAATGTTCTGTCCGTCTAATCGAGATTCTAATTGATATTGAGAACTCAATGGGTATAGGGCGTATCTTCATTCCTTAAAATGTTGATTTTTGAGCGATCGCATTCCATTGCAGATGAACAATATCTTTATATCATGTCCGCTTAAATACTTACAGCAGTTTGCAAGTAAATAAGGTACAGAACGCAGAACTAATTCATCATATGAAAAGTTTCTACCTTCTGCCTGCCTCCTGCCTCCTGCCCTTCGGTTTGGTGCAGTTCCCCATCTGGCAACAAGCCAAGACGGAGACTGCTTCACCTCCTGCCTCAAAACCCGTAACTGTTGTATTTCATGTCAATGAAAAATGCTGTATTTGTTCCATTGCACAACCATTTGTAAGAGTCACAGCAAAATATACTGGTTACTGTGATTTTTGGTTCACATAAAACGTGATTAATTTAGATACTAATACCGCAGTTGCATTCATTGCAGAGGGTTCTCCTGTTCGCTATGAACTACGAGCACTTGTCAAAAAGCAACAAATGGTAATAGCACAAACTGCATTTAATGAATTCATCAATATTGTGCAGTATTCAGCAGGTAGCTTGGAACAGACAAGAGCAAATCGTTTTCTGCAAAGAGTTATTATCGTTCCAGATAATCCTTCCGCAGCAGCCCGAACATTAAGACCAACTAGAAGCCTAGATGCAAACGATATAATCATTCTAGGAACAGGTGATGAAATGGGTATTGTAACCATGACAGCGGATGCAAAAGCGGTTCGCGCAGCTAGTTCCCAAGGGATTAATTTTAATGTCTATCTTCATCTCCCTTATTCATTGACAGGTCGCTGAATTATGCAAAAGACAATCCCAGCTTATTTAGCAAGTACTTATAATTTGATTGAGTGTGCTTTTCCCCAAGGTATTGATGAACAAACATATTGGGCTTTGTTATCAATACTTTACAAAAATATGTCTGATCGCAGTCTAGCTCAAGTAATTGCCGAGTATACGGGAAAAGATTACCACGTTATCCTAAATGATATTTATCGAGTTGGTTCAATGACGACTTTTTCATCTGAGGTCATTGATTCTGTTAAGCAAAAGCTGATAAGTTGCGACTACGAAAAGTGGTTGGCAGATGAATAATGTGTTACCTTCAGTATTTTATTTTTCATTATGAATGAAGAGTCTACTTTATCTGAACATCAAAAGAATCCTACACGTAATAAGTTAGATGTACCACATATTCAGAAGGTAATTCAAGATGCTTTACGCGAATCGCTACGTGAATATCAAAGTACATAAAACAAACAATTAATTAACTTTCTAGTACAGCACGGCGGAAATAAACCAAGCATTATTGTGAGAAACTAAGAAAGTAGAGTCAAAGCAGTTTAGGCTGAAAACAAGGGAACCTGGTGTGGCACGATTAGCTGCAAAAGTATTAAATTTGAACGAGAGCGATCGCTCACAACTCCAACAGTTGATCAACCGACACAATACGGCGCAACAAATAGTACTACGTGCAAAAATAATTCTCCTAGCGTCAGAGGGGAAAAATCATGGCGAAATTGCTCGATTATTAGATATAAGTCTTGATATGGCTCGTTTATGGCGAAACCGATGGTTGGAAAATAGCGATAAAGAGTTGTCTATTTTGCAGAGATTACAAGACTCAGAGCGTATTGGCGCACCAGTAAAATTTAGTATGGAGCAAGTAATCGAACTATTCGCCCTTGCATGTTCACCACCCGAAGACTATGGACGATCAATAAGTCATTGGACATCAAGAGAACTAGCGGACGAAATCATGAAACAAGGTATCATTGAAAGCATATCTGTCCGCCATGTTGGAAGATTATTAGAAGAAGCAGAACTTAAACCCCACCAGAGCCGCTACTGGTTAACCCCCCCCTCTTGATGAAGAATTTGACGCAAAAGTTGAAGATATTACTGGTTTATACATCAGTGCGATTGAACGTTATCAAAACGGAGAGCGTACAATATCGATTGATGAAATGACTGGGATTCAGGCTACAGAGCGTTTAGAAAAAGATTTACCAATGCGACCGGGTAAGGTTGAAAGACGGGAGTTTGAGTATATTCGTCACGGTACACAAAGCTTAATTGCTAGTTTCGATATTGCCACTGGTCAAATTGTTGAACCAAATTGTGGAAACACAAGAACCGAAGAAGATTTTGTCCAACATATTCGTCGAATTATTGAAAGCGACCCTCAGGCAATCAAATGGCATTTGATTATGGACTGTCTTAATACTCACCAGTCGGAATCATTAGTTCGCTTTGTTGCACAAAAAGAAGATTTAAACATTGACCTTGGAATTAAGGGCAAAAGTGGCATTCTGAAATCGATGAAATCCCGTGCAGCTTTTTTGAGTGACCAAACACACCGAATTGTTTTCCATTACACACCCAAACATTCTTCTTGGCTCAACCAAATTGAAATTTGGTTCAGTATTTTGGTTCGCAAGTTACTCAAGCGTGCTAGCTTCAAAAGTCAGGATGACCTCAAAACCCGAATTCTCGAATTTATCGATTACTTTAATCAAACAATGGCTAAACCTTTTAAGTGGACATATAAGGGTAAAGTGTTGGCTATCTAATGCTTGGCTTATTTACGCCGAAGTGTACTAGTAGCAAGTTTAGCCCCAAACCTTATTCAGCTTTAATTCAAACCCAGGAAGTAAATCTTCACCTGAAAGTAAATTCGGTGCTTGCAAAATCTCTGTTGGTTGTCCTGTGCGGTAAATTTCTACTCGTCTTTGTTGGGGGTCAATCAACCATCCAAGTTGAACTCCGTTATTCATATATTCTTGCATCTTGGCTTGCAAGGTTGCTAAATCATCGCTACTTGAACGCAATTCCACTACAAAATCTGGTGCAATTGGTGAAAACTCGTATCGTTGCTGTTCTGCGGTGAGGCTGTTCCAGCGTTCTTTTATTATCCATGCAGCATCAGGCGATCGCACTGCGCCATTAGGCAGAGTAAAGCCTGTAGAAGAGTCAAAAACAACACCAAATTCTGTACTATCATTCCAGTTCCACAACTGCGCTGTCAATCCAGAGTTTTGTTGTCCTGTCCAAGTGTGAGTCGGTGACATAGCAATCACTTCTCCAGCAGCAGTTAGTTCCAGCCGCAAATTTTGATTGGCTTGGCAAATTTCCCAAAACTGATCGCGGGTGATGCTTGGGATTTTGATTGCTAGAGTAGTCATAATTTAAGTTGTTTTTCCCTAGCTTTATTGTGTCTATATTTTGATAGTACCGCCATTAAGCTAATGCGGCATTTTTTGTTCGGTAACTAAGGTTAGGTTCACCCATTCTCCTTTATCGTTGTAGCTGCGAATTATTCGTTGGCGCAGGTTTGGCTGGATTAACCAACCCAATTCTAAAAATAAAGGTTGACGTAACTGCACCTGCAATGGAGAAGTCGCAGAAGCACCATCAGGTAATAGCAAAACTTGTACCTGCTTTTGTGGATCTTGGTCAAAGTGGATGATAGAACCTTTGATGGTAGCTGTGGAAGTAATGGTGTTTTGACCAAAACTCAAACTTTGAATTAATCGCCCAGTATCATCAAGTTGTAATTGTAGAGTGGTAGAGTAAATATCAGGCGATCGCAAATCTCGATATATTGTCACTGCTTCGCCAAGCCATTTTCCCAATAAGTCTTCTACATTCAAGTCTGGACGTTCTGCTTTTGGGGTATCGGCTAAATGTTCTCTAATTAAGGTGAGTTTGTCTAATTGACCGTTTTGGTCGAACAGTTGCACCAGACGCAAGCGGCGATTTTCATAAATTAAACTAAATTCTGCCCCAAATTCGGTAAATGGTGCAAGCTGAATTGAACCTTGAGAAAAAGCGCCATTTTCAAAAAATAAAAGACTCCCTCCCACCGAAGTAAATTCTAAAACTATATCGCTTAACCCCGAACGACACAGAGTCAGGCGCACTTTTTGGTTGTCGTTGAAACCTTCTAAGGTTAAACGGCTAGGAATATCCTTCACAAATGTTCCTTGAGGCGAAAACATAGTGAATGAACCTTCCCAGACACCAAGATTTTGCACAAAACTTTCCCATTGTGATTTCATAGTGATTTTGTCCTTGGTCAATAGTCAATAGTCAACAGTCAATAGTCAGAGGTCAACAACTATTGACTATTGACTATGGACTCTTGACTAACTTTTAGCAAAACGCCGTACAGCAAATAAGCTCCCCATTAATCCTACAGCTGCACCAAAACTTAAGAGAATCAGGGGCAATAATAAAATTTGTCCTGGGGTGAGTTGTAAACCATTGCTAATAAATTGGATAAATTCAGGTTGATTAGCTATTAACTTACCAATAAACTGTTGAATTAGAGAAATAAAACTCCAAGCGATCGCACCGCCAAGCAAGCCAAAAGCAATTCCTTGTAAAATAAATGGCAGATAAATCCATACAGAAGTTGCTCCCACCAGTTGCATGATTTCAATTTCTCGCCGTCGCGCCATGACAATTAGGCGAATGGTGGTAGTGGTGACAGCGATCGCGGTTACAGTCAGAATAATTGTAATTGTCAAGGTAATCCAGTTCAAACCTTGCTGTAACTGGGCGATGCGTTTGACTGCTTCATCTACATACTGCACAGCATCAACTCCCCGCAACTTGGCTAGCTGAGTTGCTAAACTCGGTACAACCACAGAGTTACGGGCTTTGACCTTCATCTCATCAACCAGAGGATTATCGCCTAACTGTTGGGTAGCACCATCAATATCTGAAATTCCCAGTTCTTTGACTAATTTAGTCCAAGCTTGCTCTTTGGTAATTGTTTGGGTTGCAACTACCTCTGGCATTTTTGCTACAAGCGGTTCAATGCTTTGAGCTTCTATACCTGGATCAAAATAAACTAAAACTTCTAACTGGCTACCGAACTGGTTGAGGAGTTTTTCGACTTGCCAAGAAGTTTGCAGACTCAAGCCAAATAAAAATAGTAACACTGTAACGGTACTCACTGCTGCCCAATTCATCCAACCTCCGCGCAGCAAGCCCAGGAAAGTTTCTTTAAGTAAGTAGTCTAGTTTTGTGAGAAATTTAAACATACATCAGCCCAAAGTTTCAATTTTGTATCAAGGGGTAAAGCTAATAACGCCTTTGACCGAGATAACACCACATTTATAACTGATGACTATTTAGATGTAATTTAGGTGACAACTGACCACTAACAACTAACAACTGACCACTGACCACTGACCACTGACTAGATTGATAGAATTGAAGTAGTAGGAATTTTCACAATTGAGCTATTGAGAATCATGCCCTCTGAAATTGCTGTCGAGAAAAAAAAGTTAAAAAATCCGCCTTTGGAGTTGCACTATTTGGGCGATCGCGTGTTGCGTCAACCGGCAAAGCGGATTACTAAAGTAGATGACGAAATCCGCAAACTAGTGCGCGAAATGCTGCAAACTATGTACAGCAGTGATGGCATTGGTTTGGCTGCTCCCCAAGTGGGAATTCATAAACAAATCATTGTGATCGACTGTGAACCAGATAACGCAGCAAAACCACCATTGGTATTAATTAATCCCACAATTAAACAAGTCAGTAAGGAAATCTGCGTAGCCCAAGAAGGATGTTTGAGCATTCCCAATGTTTACTTGGATGTTAAGCGTCCAGAGGTCGTAGAAATTGCTTATAAAGATGAATATGGTCGTCCTCAGACATTAAAAGCAAATGACTTGCTAGCACGCTGTATTCAGCACGAGATGGATCACCTAAATGGGGTAGTATTTGTAGACCGTGTAGAAAACTCCTTGACTTTGGCACAGGAGTTATCTAAGAATGGCTTCTCGTATCAAGCGGTGAAACCAGTAGCATAGGGGACTAGTAGTGTATTTAACTCCAAAAAGCGGTTTGTTTTTAGGTGCTTCTTGTGTAACAGCGATCGCAGCTGTGGGTTCGATTTTTGAACTGAGTTACGGACAACCAGATTTTGGTGTCCCTGCGACAGCAACTATCTTGGGATTAAGCATTCCCCTGACAGTATTATTTTTTGTTGCCGCAGTGAGGGATGCAAGGGCTAACATTAAATAAGCATCAGGTACATAAAAAGGTAAAAGGATGGAGGAAAAATACAAATTTCAACCTTTTACCTTTTATTTTTTCTCTGTTTCTACTGCGCCTAAAGCTTTTAGCGTCTTCTTCTGGGCTGCTGTTAACCCTGTAACTCCGGTAATGTTCATCCCTTCGTAGGGTTTCTCAGCTTTCATCGTCAAAAGACACTCGCTTGTGTTAACATCCCAAAGCTTAATTGTTTCATCTTGGCTACCGCTTGCTAAGGTACGACCATCTGGACTGAACACAACTGACCATACCCAATCGGTATGTCCCGACAGAACATTAAGACATGCACCAGTATTAAGATCCCATAACCTCACTGTTTGATCGTCGCTACCACTGGCTAACAATTTTCCATCTGGACTGAAAGCAACTGACCTCACCCAACTGGTATGTTCTTGCAAGGTTAACAGGCACTCACCAGTATGGACATCCCACAACCTCACTGTTTGGTCTTCACTCCCACTGGCTAACAACTTCCCATCAGGACTGAAAGCAACTGACCTCACCCAACTAGTATGTCCTGAGAAAGTTTTTAAGCAGTGACTAGTATGAACATCCCATAACTTCAGTGTTTGGTCTTCGCTACCACTTACTAACAACTTACCATCAGGACTAAAAGCGATCGCCTGCACCCGATTAGTATGACCGTTGAAAGTCTTTAGACACTTACCCGTTTTTTTATCCCATAATTTTGCAGTTTGGTCATCACTGCTACTTGCTACAGTCCGACCATTGGGGCTGAAAGCAACTGACTGCACCCAACTGGTGTGTCCCTGCAAAGTTAACAGGCAATTACCGTCAGTGACATCCCACAATTTTACAGTTTTGTCTTCACTGCCACTGGCTAAAGTTCTACCATTGGGACTAAAGGCTACTGACCTCACCCAACTTGTATGCCCTTGCAAGGTTAAGAAGCACTTACCAGTGTGGACATCCCATAACTTGACTGTTTTTTCCTCACTAGTACTTGCCAAAGTCTTACCATCTGGACTAAAAGCAACCGACCTCACCCAACTGGTATGCCCTTGTAAAGTTAACAGACAATTACCATCAGTGACATTCCACAACTTCACTGTTTGGTCTTCGCTACCACTGGCTAAGAGTTTTCCATCGCGACTAAAGACTACTGACCGCACCCAATTAGTGTGACCGTGCAATGTTTTGATGCATATACCATCATTAACATCCCATAACTTGACTGTTTGGTCTTCGCTGCCAGTTGCCAAAACTTTTCCATCGGGACTAAAGGCGACTGACCAGACCCAATTGATATGACCGTGCAAAGTCTTCAGACATTCACCTGTGTGGATATCCCATAACTTTACTGTTTTGTCTTCACTACCACTGGCTAGCAGTTTTCCATCTGGACTAAAAGTAACTGACCACACCGGACAAGTATGTTCTCGCAAGGTTTTGAAGCATTTACCATCACAGACATTCCATAACTTGATTGTTTGGTCGTCACTACCACTAACTAAGCTTGTACCGTCAGGACTAAATGCCACTGACCATACCCAACTGGTATGTTCTTGCAAGGTTTTGAGACACTCACCAGTATAAATATTCCACAACTTGATGGTTTGGTCATCACTGGCGCTTGCCAACAGTTTCCCATCCGGACTAAAGGCAATTGACCTAACCCGACCGTTATGTTCTTGTAAAATTGTGATACATTTACCAGTTCGGACATTCCATAACCTTACTGTTTGGTCATCACTACCGCTTGCTAGTATTTTCCGATCAGGACTAAAGGCAACTGACCTGATCCACTTAGTGTGTCCGTCACAAGAAAAAAGTGGTTGTCCATCACTAATTTGAAATAAATTAATTTGATTGTTGGCATCACCAGTAGCACAGAGTTTTCCGTCTTGGCTCAATGCCACTGACAAAATAGGCCCTAATGTTTTAGTAAAAACTGATTTAGATAAGTCAGAATAAGCAAAATTTACATTATGTAGTTTTACACCCTGTAAGTAGGCTTGCCAAACAGCTAAGTCAGAAAAATCATAGTCTTTTAAATCAGTTTCTAGTTGAGTAAGTAAATTCAGAGTGTTACCTCCTACATATCCTCGTCTGATAGAAGATTTGTTACGCAAATTTTCTATAATTACCATCAGGCTAGCTATAATTTTATTGGGAGTTATAAAAAGATTTAGCAAGCTTTTGATAATTGGTTTCAATATCAGACGAATTTGAATATCTCTGACATAGTCTTTAGCAGTGGCTACGATGAGAGCATGACTCATGAATAGTGCAATTTGACCTGTACTAATTTCTTGGCAAATTTGTTCAATTAATCGGTCTGTGATATACTCCATAACTACAGGCTGGAGAGTGAATATGGCAGCACTTTTTTCAATTAGCGATCGCCTGCGTAAAGATTCCAGTGCTTCGAGCAATTCCCTTTTTGATAAGGGCAGCACAATTGCATCTAATAATTCTTCTAGAAAAACTAACTCACGCTTAATTGCCAACCAGTAAATAATTTCTTTTTCTAGCTCTGAGGTGCGCTCAAACTGCTGTTCTAATAAATTACGGGTATCACCAAAAATTATTTCTCCTGCATCTAAAAAGGCAGCAATATCACCACCAAATAATTCGCGAATTGTCTCAGATACTAGCTTTAATGCTAAAGGATTACCTGAATAATTTTCAACCAGTTGTGCCCAGTTTGTTTGTAAACCAAATAAACCTTTATCTTTCAGAATTTCTTGCCCTTCTGTTTCTCCTAATCCTGGTAGTGATAATGTTCTGACTGGTGATGTTTCTCCCTCTAAAGGTACTAGTTCTTTTGGCTTTTCTCGAGAAGTTAGTACTAAACAGCTTTGATGAAGTTCTTCTCCTACCCGTTTGAATAGTAGACCATAATCTTCGTATCCTTCTCGATAGTATCCAGCGCGTAGGATGAAGTCCTTGCCGCAGGCATCGCCTCCTTGTAAAATTGTCTCTGCATTATCCAATATCACAAGACAACGACGCTGCCGGAAATAATTAATTAGCAGCGTTATTCGCTCATCTACACTTTCTGGTAAATCTGTTTCCTGCTCATCAGCTAAAAATCCAATCAAAAGCCCCAACATCTCTTGGATAGGTGGAGCATTGCGGAGAGTTCGCCAAATTAGACAGTCAAAATTATCCTGAACTTCGTCTGCTAGTTTCACAGATAAAGCCGTTTTGCCGATTCCTCCCATGCCTAATAATGCTATTAAGCGGCAGTTATCTTTGATCACCCACTGCTTGAGTTGTGACAGTTCTGCTTTCCTTCCGTAGAAGACTCCAATAATACTAGGCGCTTCTCCCCAATCTTGAGGCTTGTCAATCAACCTGACTACAGTCGTTGAAGATGCTTGATACACACTTGAGATCACTTGCTGTAACTTGGTGAGTTTACCAGGGCCAGTGCCACTAACTTGGAATTTTTTGTAAACCTCACTCAATCTCTTACGTACTGCTTGGGGACTGATACCTAATTCAAGTGCGATCGCATTTGGCGCTTTCCCCTCAACGGCATGTAAAAATACCTCTAGCTCACTGCTAGATAAGCCACGCTCTTCGGCTAAAGCCACAAGAAAGTTTTGGGGAATCGCACTCATGCTTCCACCAAGATGAAACTACACACACAATGTTACCTCACTATGTGAGAAAGGTAGTTGCCATAGTGCCAATTAAGCAAGTGTATCAACTGGGGACTGGGGGCTAGGGACTAGGGACTGGGGGCTGGGGACTAGAAAAATCTTTTCCAATTCCCAATTACCAATTACCAATTACCAATTACCAATTACCAATTACCAATTACCAATTACCAATTACCAATTACCAATCCCCAATTACCAATTACCAATTACCAATCCCCAATTACCAATCTAATACTTTCGGTTGATTTTCTGAACTTTTACCTTGACGCAAGTAACTAAGTTACTTTATAGTGAGTTTACATAGGTGATTTGAGTAACTTAGTAACTCTACGGTTACTTCAGATAAACTTAGTGAGGAAAAGATAAAGGCTTAAACCGTCGATTCCGACGATTCTGAAAAAGGTGATTATTTAAAGTCTGTTGTCCATAGGAATTGTATTTTAGGGGTTGATGCGCGTAACGTGCATTCTGTGTCATCACGAGTATTGAAGGCTTAATTGAGATTTCCAAATTACCCTTGCAATTCGTTTAGGGTTTAGTTTTCATTAACTACAAATACTCAGATCACCGTTGTTGGCATTCAGACTTGATTCACGTTTCGTAGGGACTGCTGCGTGCCTTGACTAGCAAAGGAGCAACGCTGTTGGTATTTGCTCCTAACTTTAGGGTAGTCGAGGGTGCGGTTGCGCCCTAGATTCAACTCTCAAAACAGGACAAAAATTATGAAAAACAGTCTCAAAGATGACCGAAATCTGCTGTTCAAGTGGGCTTGTAAGGGACTAAAGTATTATCTGCTGATTCTGCTTGGTTTTGCGATCGCTTTGATTGTATCTCACGTTTTTGGTGCTGTCTCGCTTGTTGGAATACTGCTGTCGGCAAGTGTATGGGTATGGTTTTTGAGGATAGCAGTATTTCTATTTTGTCTGTTTGCGATCGCCATGATGATTGAGTCTTGGGCTTAACTTTTCATTCATCCATCAATGCATAGATAGGTGCTATTCCAGGTTATATCAAGTTCGGCTAATTACTTACGATATAGTCGGTTTGCCTGGTAATAGGTAATTGGTAATTGGTGATTGTTTTTTACTATTACCCATTACCCATTACCCATTACCAACCCCCACAGGTATCATAAGTGTTTAAACGGACATGATATTAGTACTGAAATTGCCTTTGGCTAACTTGCACTTAGCCAAGGGCTTCATAATAGGAGTTTCTATCATGTCAAAGAATGATTTTGGAACAGAAACACTGTCGCCGATTTTAGCCATCTTAGTTGCAGGGTCAATCTCTTTAGCAATTGTTAACAAGGATAATCATCCAGCATATTTTGACATTGTGAAAATAGCTATGGCTTATAGTTTTGGTTCTTACAAGTCTAAGCCAAAAAAGTAGACATCCTACAAAACTCCAACAAATAAATTATCCAGGTTGAAGTTGTTGACTGATGACTGATGACTGTGAACAGTAAGTTATACCAAGTTGCACCCAAAGGTAGTATCTCACTCTCCCCTGCCTCCCTGCTCCCCTGCCCCTCTGCCCATTCTGGCGATCGCTTCTAAAATAGAAGAATGCTTTCAACTCACACTCAACTATTACGACTGTCTCAAGGACAACTGAACTTACTCGAAGCTTGTCCGCGTAAATTCCAACACACCTACTTAGAACAACTCAATTCTCCTCTAAATCCCGAACATGAGGAACGGCAAACTCTAGGTAGTCGCTTTCACCTGCTGATGCAACAGCGAGAAATGGGTTTGCCAATTGAGAGTTTTTTAGAAGCGGATACTCAACTACAAACCTGGATGGCAGGTTTTGCTAATGCAGCACCTGAAATTTTAACGCCTGCAAACGATAAGCAAACTTTCCGTAAAAGCGAACACTATCGCACCCTGCAAGTTCAAGACTATTTGCTGACAGTTGTCTATGATTTATTGATTGCAGATAACCAGCAAGCGCAAATTCTCGACTGGAAAACTTACCCTAAACCGCTAACCAAACGCAATTTAGAACAAAACTGGCAAACACGTCTTTATATGTATGTGTTAGCTGAAACTAGTGAATACTTGCCAGAAAATATTTCTATGACTTACTGGTTTGTCCAGTCTGAAGGCAGACCAAAAAATATTAAGTTTAGTTACAACACTAGCCAACACAAGCAAACAGCAAAAAAACTTAATCAACTGTTAAATCAGTTAACTATTTGGCTGCAAAGATATCAAGAAAATGAGCCATTCCCTCAAGTTGCAGAAAATAGCCCACTTTGTAAAAAGTGTAACTTTGCTCAAAGGTGCGATCGCACACAAGCAACTGAAGAAGAAATCTCTAAAAACTCCTTACCAAATCTTGACAGCATTCAAGAAGTATCACTTTAATATTCGAGGAATATCGGTGATAGTAATGACATATCACAAGTAATTTAGCGCAGATAATATTAGAACTTACGCAACTGTCACACGAAATAAATGTTAAGGTTATCAATATAGCGATTCTCGGTTGAGTGAGGTACAACAACCCCACCCCTAACCGCTCCCCGCTTGCGAGGAGGGGCTATGATGTACCTCATATGATTAGGAAACGCTATAGTCCAAAGTTAATAGTTAAAAATTAAGCTTTTTTGGACTATTGACTATTGGCTATTGACTATTACTTATGACAAAGACATTTGCTGTTTCTTCTCAAAATACTGTTGATGTTCTTCTGTTGCCAAGTAGTATTCACCAGCAGGCTTAATCTCTGTGACTATATCGTTCGTAAATCTACCCGACATCTGAAGCTTTGCCTTTGACCGCCCCGCTGCTTCTGCCTGCTGGGCATTGTGAAAAAAGATTACTGACCTGTACTGTTCTCCTCTATCTGGGCCTTGACGGTTCAGCGTCGTCGGATCGTGTATATCCCAAAACACCGCTAGCAAGTCTTCATAACTTACATATTGTGGATCATACTCTACCTGCACCACCTCAGCGTGACCTGTTATCCTTGCTAACACATCGAGATAAGACGGGTTAGGAAAATCTCCCCCCATATAGCCGACTGAGGTTGATACTACTCCCTTTACCTGACGAAACGCCGCTTCTACACCCCAAAAACAGCCACCGCCAAACGTTGCTTTTTCTATTGGTGCATTCATACTTATTCGTAATTTGTAATTAATATATAGCAATTATCATATATGATACAGCTGTCGCCAGTAGTGTTAGGACATCAACAGATGATAAAACCTAGACACAAAGCGAAAAGTCGAGCCAGTGCGATCCTGTCGCCTTGCGTCGGAAAGCAACTGGCGTCGGGGCGGGGGCTTCCGCCGATCTGAACTTTTCAAGACAAAGACTTTTCACCCAGCGATGCACTGAAGCTCACCCGAAGTGTCCCCAGCTATACATGGGTAGGGGGTACAGCTTGGGATTAGTAACAAGGGGAAAGTGCCTGGGATATTCGTGCATTGCCCATCACCCGATAGAGATATCATCGATTAGAAGGACACGGAGAGAAGTTGCGTGCGGGGATAGAGGGACATGGAGAGTTCTTTTGAGGGCTTCACCAACATCTACTTCCTCATAGTTAAGGATTTCTGCCTTGCCTTGATCTTTAGCCATCTGTAGGCGTTCGGGAATTCGATCGATAGCGATGACTCGTTCAGCACCAAGTAGATAAGCACTTCTTATTGTGAATTGTGCGACTGGGCCACACCCCCAGACTGCGACAATATCACCGGGCTGAATATTACAGTTATCTGCCGCCATATATCCGGTGGGGAAGATATCTGTTAAAAACACTACTTGTTCGTCTGTTAGTCCATCAGGAATCTTAAACAAACCAGTATCGGCAAAGGGAACACGGGCATATTCAGCTTGACCACCAGCGTAGCCACCTAGCATATGAGAGTAGCCAAAAATACCAGAGGGTGAATAACCCATGAATTTTTCTGCTAACCAAGCGTTTGGGTTAGAGTTATCGCACAATGACCAGAAGTCATGTTGACAGTACCAGCAGTTACCACAGGCGATAGGGAATGGTACAACCACGCGATCGCCTATCTTCACATTCTTGACGGCACTGCCTATTTCAACGACTTCCCCCATCATTTCATGACCCAGGATATCGCCCTTTTCCATTGTGGGGATGTAGCCGTTATAAAGGTGTAAATCAGAACCGCAAATTGCTGTTGTTGTGATTTTAATAACAGCATCACGCGGATTAATGATTTTTGGATCTGGTACTGTTTCTACCCGTACATCGTTGGCACCGTTCCAGCAAACTGCTTTCATAGCCATTAATCCTTTGTCGGTAGTTAGTTGTCAGTTGTCAGTGGTTATTTTCTTTGTCTCCTCTGCTCCCCTGCTCCTCTCAGTCCCCAACTCAAGGCTGTAACCTAATGACCTCGCGGTTGACCTTCTGTTGTGGCAATCTCGCCTGCTTCCATCAGCATTCTGAAGCGGCGTAAATCTTCTTTAATTTGCAGTTCTGGGTCTTCGCCAAACAATTTAGCGATGTCTGCGACGGGCTTCGCCAACGCAGCCCCAGGCGGGGTAAATTCTCGGACTGTTTTTACCTCAGTGCCACGATTCCCAGGTGCTGGCTTGAAGTGGACGCGACCAGAGGTTTCAATTGCTGCGCCTTCAACCGAAGTCCAGGCAATCAATTCGTTTTCTCGGTCTTCGGTAATGACTACACGACTCGATACACTATTAGTAGAATTAAATTTATGTTCTTCTCGCGCCTTGGCACAACGGCTAATTCAGGCAGGGGAAGTGATAGTTAATCAGCAGGTAATTGATAAACTTGGTACAGAAGTTGATATTTCAGATCAAATCAATATTAAGGAGCGATCCTCATATCTTGCACCTCTACGTACAACCTCAGATAAAGTAAAAAGATGCGCGATAAAGCTACCTCATTTTTATGGTCTTTTATCGCTAAATCAAGGGTTTTGCTTTTTTACTGAGTCATAAAATTATATCAATTTTTCTTGGTGCAAGATCTGAGTTAGGAATGGAAAGTGAAACACCACCGCCAGATTTAGAGATGATTCAACAAATCACAAAATCAGCAACAGCTAATTTGCGAGATTAAACGTCGTAGATCAGACACTCTATTGCTTCTGGATGCGTAGCACAATAGTTGTCTAAAGAGGTTTTGTGTTGTGTTGCTTGCTTTTGATGTGATTTTTCAGCTTGCAGTTCTTCTCCGATATCCCAGGCTACAGCGCAACCAGCAGAATTATTACCATTGATATCACAGGTTTCACGAGCTTCAGTGATGGCTTCAGTGATAGCTTCCTCGATATTTTTAGTCCCGGAGTTAACGGCAGCTTGAACTAAGTCTAGGGTTGTCATGAGATTTTCGCCTTTATTTTAGTGAGATAAACAAGGGAAAAATTATAATGCACCACCTAATAACTAAAAGGTGCGTTACGCTGTCGCGTTAACACACCCTACAATTTCTCCCTCATCCCCCCTGCACCCCTGCACCCCTGCACCCCTGCTCATACTCCTACTGGCTGTCTAACTAGGGATTTCACCGCTTCCACAATGGCATCTGCATCAATTTTGGCAGCGTGAAGTAGTTCTTCCGGTGTGCCGGAACCGGGCATGTTTTGTACTGCTAACTTAATTAACCTCAGTCGGGGGCCGTTGTAAGTAGGAGTACTGCTAATACCAGCAAAAGCATCTAACACAGCAGCACCTAATCCGCCTTCTAGCCAGTGGTCTTCTACAACTACTAAATTACCATTGGTATCGCGTGCTGCTTGATGTAATGTCTGTACATCAATGGGTTTGACGGTGTATGCATCGATAACGCGCACCAGGATATCTTCATTTCGCAAGCGGTCATAAGCTTTCAGGGCTTCATGCAAGGTAATACCTGCACCAATCACAGTGGCTTGATCTTTGTCGGAACTTTGGATTATTCTACTGCCACCAATGGGAAAATCTTCATCAGAGCTATAAATCACAGGAGTACTTTCTCTGGTGGTGCGGAGATAAACAATACCATTGCGATCGCTCATCTGAGATACTAGTTTTGCAGTTTGATTGGCATCGCTAGGATACAGTACAGTACTACTCCACACTGCCCGAAAGGCTGCTAGGTCTTCCAGTGCCATTTGTGAAGGGCCATCTTGACCTATGGATACTCCCGCATGAGAACCAACTAATCTAATGTTGGCACGAGAGACGGCAGCCATGCGTACAAAATCATAACCACGAGTCAAGAAGGCAGCGAAGCTAGAAGCAAAAGGTTTGTATTGTCGCACTTGCAAACCTACTGCTGCTGCAATCATTTGCTGTTCAGCAATATACATCTCAAAGTAACGCTCAGGATAAGCTTCGGCAAAATCTTCGGCATAAGTGGAATTGCTGACTTCAGCATCGAGAACAACTACATTTGGTTGAGCCGCACCCAAAGCTGTGAGAGCATCACCATAAGCTCGACGTGTTGCTACCTTTGCACCTTGATTATAAATAGGAAGTTGCAGTGGTTGAGCATTGCCTGTAGATAGGGGTTGCCCTTGTTCTTCAGGTTTGCTGACCTCAATTATAATCTGGCGTTCACCGCCTAATTCTGCGATCGCTTGTTTTTCCTGTTCGGCTTTCAGCGCTTTGCCATGCCAACCACCTAAATCTTCCAATGCAGCGACACCTTTACCCTTCTTTGTCCTAGCTATAATTACCGTGGGGCGGTCATTAACAGCTAAAGCCGCACTAAATGCTTGATCAATCTCCGTCAAATTGTGACCATCAATCTCAATGGCTTGCCAGCCAAAAGCCCTAGCACGCGCTGCATAGATTTGTGTGTTCCAACCGAGTTCTGTTTGACCCCGTTGCCCTAATCGATTGACATCGATAATTGCAATCAGATTATCTAAAGTATAGTGTGAAGCATGATCAAAAGCTTCCCACACAGACCCTTCAGATGTTTCACTATCACCTAGCAGCACCCACACATGATAGGGTAGTTGGTCTAGATATTTCCCTGCTAAAGCTACGCCTACACCTATTGGTAATCCTTGCCCTAAAGAGCCAGTTGCCACATCTACCCAAGGTAAAACTGGCGTGGGATGACCTTCTAAACGACTGCCCAATTGTCGCAGCGACAGCAATTCGTCATCAGAGATTACCCCCGCAGCTTTGTACATAGCATAGAGTAATGGTGCAGCGTGTCCTTTAGAGAGAATGAAGCGATCGTTGTTAGGGTTATGTGGATTGTCAAAGTCGTAGCGGAGATAGTTTGAAAGGAACACCGCCATGATATCCGCAGGGGACATGGACGAGGTAGGATGACCCGAACCAGCAACTGTCGTGGCGCGAATACTATCTACACGCAACTGTTGTGCCAGTTCATGCCATTGATGCAGTTGCTCGTGTGTGGTCATAGTGCTTTTCCTATATGAAAATCAAAATGGTCAGCAAATACTTGATGAAATCATTTATTTTTTAAATTGCAAAAATGCCAAATAAATTAAACTTTTTTTTCATTAAATCTTTAACTCTGGCTTTTTACAATTTTTTTATTACGTCATAGCAGAAGTAAAACTACTATTAAAAATGGTGATAAAACCCACAAGATAAGCCTGATGATTTTTGACTTACAGAGCATTACTAGGCTTTACAGTTTTGTTAGAAGACATCACCATGAGTGATGTTTCTGACCTAAATATGTCAGAGATTGATTTAAAGCTTCTTGGGTTAACTTTAGAAAGTAAGAGATACAACTGCTTCTTTCTAAGGTCGTAAATATTATTTATTCCTTTGGATATAGAAAAACAATTATCCTGGATTCAGGATTTTACTAAATAGTTACCATCGCCCAAGCTGCAATCAAATCAACTAATACTAATGCAGCAATACAATGTAATTAAATTAAAATAAATGATATCAGGCACAATCAGGAAACGATCGCAGCGATCGCACTATTTAGCTGATTGCCTCATATCCTGCCTTAATCACAGTATTGTAGATGCTGGCGATCGCTTCATACTCTGATAAATTCACTGCGGCAAAACGCTTGACTCCCACTTGTGCCATTGCAGTTTCTAGTTCTGAGTCTGGATGCAGTAAGGCTATTTTAATCTGCTGAGTCAAGGATGCACCCAGGTGTTGGGCTGCAACTAAAGGCGGCATGGCACATGGCCCAATCGTCTCTACCACTCGCAGATGACGAGATAAATCGGGTAAGTCGCGTAATTCTTGCTCTAAAACAACGCTGTCAATGCCTGCACAGTCAGCCAGCCCATCAACCACCAAGCGAATCGAACGCTGGTGAGAACCAGATTGTATCACTTTGCCAAAAAAGTGTTTGGGGTTTCCTCCTTGAAACAACCGATGCCGCAGTAAGTTGTAGCCGCTGTTAGAGCCAGGATCGTTATAGCACAGCCTTTTACCCGCTAAATCATCAAAGCTAAACAAAGAACTAGCAGCATTAACAATTACATCTGTAAAGTAAACAGGACTGTTTTGATAGCGTGGTGCTTCCATGACTGGGGCGACCAAAGGTTGCAATTGATCTAGCACAACCTGACAATATCTAATCAGCGGTAAACCGCAGATGAATGCTAAATCTAGTTGTTCTTGTATCAGGATGGGATCTTCTAGAGGATCGCATTCACCTTGGTTCAACTGAATTTTGACCCCCAATACACGACTTAGATAAGCCAAAACTGCTTCGTAGAAACAGAACCAATTGGGAGCCAGGTAAGAGACAACCCGTAATTTCGTTGTCTGAGTCACTTGCTACTCCTCATGTTCCATTGGTTACCACTAACGATTTGATCCTTGAGACCTGGGAGCAAGTTACGCCCAGACCAATGAATAACCAAGAAAATCATACTTACCAAGGTTAGTAGCATGATACCCACAATTGTGCTGTACCCTTTTGTATGCCACCATATTCGCTTTACAACTGCTGTCACCATTTGCACAGGCATCCACAAAAGCCCTTGATTGATTTTCTCAAAATCTTCAATACTAACACTCAAGGATGCTGTATTTTGCTGTGGGTAAGTGCGTAGCGGTGAGGCAGTCGTAGTCCTGGACGCCACATCCTCCACTTGGGGAGACCCCAAGACCGGAGTGGCTCCGCTTTCCGTCGGTTGCGTTAGCGAAGCGGTAGCGAGTCTTCGAGCGTCACTGCCGAACCCGAAGGGCTTGCTGTTGGGCATCGTCATTTTTTCTACTCCTTTTGGCTCAATACTTAATCATTCCATAATAAACTACAGTAAGCCTATAGATTTACTGTTGTATATGCAATATCGCACAGCTTGATGTCAGAAGCAAGTGGGCGATTTTTTCGCTTGTCCCGCAGATAAGTTTTTTCGAGAATGATTTTTCAGCCATTTACCAAAGAGGATGAGACGCTGACGGCATCCAGCGGCGATAATATAAATTACTCCTAACAGCAGTGAAGTAAAGCCGAATGGTTTTGACTCCTCAACAACTAGAAGCCATAATGCCTGATGCTAGTCAGCTATTAAGCGATGAACCAGAAATGGAAAGTTCTCTGCACTATACCCAGCTGTTAATACTCGTCACCTGTTTAGAATGGCTGTGGCGTGAGAGAAATGATTACTTCATCGGTGCTAATTTGACTATTTATTTTAGTCGCCAACAACTGCGAAATCGAGATTTCCGGGGGCCTGATTTTTTCTTAGTCAAACAGACACAAAAGCATCACCGCAATTCTTGGGTATTGTGGGAAGAAGACGGCAAATATCCCAATTTGATTATCGAACTGTTATCAAATAGCACCGCAGATACAGACCGAAATTTGAAAAAAAACCTGTATCAAGACAGGTTCCACACACCAGAATATTTTTGGTTTTCACCGGAAACTCTAGAACTTGTAGGTTTTCGGTTAGTAGGAAGTGAATATCAAGAGATTACACCCAATGCCAATGGCTGGCGCTGGAGTCAGGAGTTAGATTTGTATCTGGGTATCGATTCCGGGAAACTGCGCTACTTTAGTGCAAATGGTGGTTTAATCCCAACACCAGAAGAAGCTGCATTACAGGCACAATTAGAACTAGAACAAGAACGCCAACGCACTGAACAATTAAAGGAAAAACTGCGATCGCTTGGTGTTGATACAGACTAATTTGGCAATTATTTCAACTGAAATTCATCAAACTTTACAACATCTGAATCTGGCTTGCGGGTATCAAAACGATAGCTGCTAATTGTACCTGTTCCAGTCTCAAAGATGCTGAAAACTGTGATGTCATTACTGGCAATATAAGGTAATGGTTTACCATCTTCGCTAAGCATTGGTGCAATTGTCGGCAATACTGGTTCTAACTCGTTAGGATCGCCAAGTACAGCATAATCTTCTTTGTATCCAATGGGTACTTCTCGCTTTCTGTCACCCCAAGCCGCCCCATAAGTGTTGCCAACATTAGATGTTTCTAGAAAGTGCATTCCTTTTGGGTTAATAAAGCGGTTCCACAAGTGAGAATGTCCGTAGAAGACTAATTGTACATCAGCCGCCTCTAATAAAGGCATAACATCGCGGATGAGGTAATCTGCATTTTTGGGATATTCGTAACGTATGGCTTTGATATTGCCGATATCGTCCCGTTCAATGATTTGCACTGGATTTGTATAAGCGGGGACAATGTTATCACCCAGAGTATGGGGTGGATGATGGAACATTACTACTTTATATTTTGCTTGTTTAAATTCAGGGCTATTGAGTTCTTGCTTTAGCCAATTGTACTGTTTGCTGCCAGTATTAATTGGCTCATAAATAATCTGTCCATAACCCCAATTTTCAGGATGATTGAAGTCTTTTTCTGCTTCTTGATATCGACCTGTATACTTGGCATCCAACTTGGGACTCCGCCACATATTTGTGGCATACAATACCACTAAACGCACATCACCAAAGCTGACTGCATAATATTTTTTGCCACCCTCTTGACTTTGGGGTAGAGTGAAAATTTCTTCGTAGGTATCAGTATTAAAAGAATTATCTTTCAAAGATTTACCGCTATATAATTTTTGGGCAACTGCGCTAGGAAAGCTATCATCAAATTCATCGTTTAAACTGCCTTTTCTGGCAAATCTTCCCATCACTTCATGATTGCCGATGCAAGTAAACATTGGGGCGTGTTGAATAATTTGTCCGCCGTTGTAAGTTGTCTTCACACCGTTGTGTTCTATTTCATATTTTGCACGACCTTGTAAACCGGGAAATAGGGCACCACCTCGATTATCATCAAACCATTCCGAGGCGCGATCGCTCACATTTACCAAATCACCAGCGAACCACACACCATCGACTCGTCCTACTGTCTGCACCACCTTTTGCAGATTTGCAGCTGTCATTGGCTTAAGTTGATGGTCAGAAGTCAGCAAAATTTTCAGTGGTGTACCTGGTTTTGGGTTAGATGCGAGGGTAAAAACATCGCTGCTAACACTTTCACCATCTTCGCGTACACTCATGGCGCGATAATTCAGCCGCACACCAGGAGTTAACCCAGTCACTTCAGCTTCGTGTCGCCAAATCTCACGTTGAACAGGTTGTTGATAAACAAGTTTATCTTGGGTTTGCTTAGCGACTCTTGACTGCTGGTCTTCGCGTGTACGACTGAGTTTAGTAGTGGTAGCGTCGGAAGTTTGCTGGAAATTTTCTCCGTAGGCGATTTGATGTTTAGTACCAGCAAACTCAGTAAACCATACTACTCGTACTGAGGTTTCAGTTGGTAGCTGCAAAAATGGGTCGGTCAGCAGTTGTGGTGCTGATGTCATAATTTTTTGCCCAAATAAATGCACGCTTATCAGAGTAAAGCATATGACAAGCCCAAGGATAGCCGCTGCTATGATTTTATTGCGGCTGTTGCGTCTAAGCATGATTAGTGTAGTGGGAGTATGTTGGGGAGCGATCGCTTGAGTGTTTAAACGCCACTTGTAGACATAGCAAAAAAGCTTGTGGTACTCAGTTAGCAGCAAGACAACATTACCACAAGCTTTTGCATTTTTACATTGTTTAACCTATGAATTACTGAGGCTTCGTAAAGATGGGATAATGGTTACATCAGATGTTCTGAAATTTTGCCCCCACCGTTGGCAGCCTGGCACGGCTGTTGAAGAGATATGGTTGTTGCCCAGGTCTAAGTTTTATTTCTTGTGCGGAACTGGCTTAGGTAATAGTTGCGCTAACTGTAACGAACCAATTACGTCTTTGAAATTTCGGTTCTGTCCTTACTGTGGTTTTCCTTATAAGGAATCTAAGGATTCTGTTGTGACTTGAAGAAGATTTTGGACAGTTTCTCCAACTTTACCTGGCAAAAAAGTCCAAAAATAGCAAAAAAGAAAACTAAGAGAAAAGTTGACCAGGAGTAATATTAATGAAAGTTGAATTCTCCTTTTTAATTTCTTAGATTTGTGTCCACTTTCTTCTTCCAAATTAACGATGGCTTTATTCTTCCCTTTTTGGTGTTTTTATAATCTATGTCTAACCAAACGTCTAAGTGTCTTAAGCAAAATGCTGAAAGAATTATGCAGAGGTGGGAAGAGCGGGCGCGTGATGAAGTTAGTGCATCAATACATCAGGACTCTCTGATGCTACAAAATTCGCTACCTCAGTATCTAGAGCAATTGGTGGATGAACTGTCAACGAAGATTGAAAGGACACCAGCCAGAATAAAAACCGATAAACTAGAAAGCACTCGCATTGGTAAACACCATGGACATGAGCGGGCGGGTTTTGCGGACTACTCGATGACTCAACTGATTTTTGAGTACCACATTCTCCGTCAGGTCATATTTGAAATTTTAGAAGAAGAAGCGGCTTTAGAGGTGAGGGAACGAGATATTATTATCGACTCCATTGAGCAAGCTGTTAACGATGCGGCGACTCAATTTTCCCAGACGTTGCGAGATATTCAAGAGTTATTTATGGTGACACTGACTCACGATCTTAGGGGCCCACTCAATGTCATAAAAATGGGTACTCACCTGACTCTGCGTCGGCTTGAACAAGGAGACAGCCATGTGAATATCGCGGCGAAAATGCTAAAAGCAGTCGAGCGGTTGAATTCGATGATTCAAAATCTGCTCGATGCTAGTCGGCTGCGGGCATTTTAAAAGTCGAAACCAGTCAAAAATTATGCCATTCGTCGATTTGTAGAAACAATATCCTTTCGATTCAACACTCTTCTTTACAAGTGTTTTTCACCGCTTGGGAGTCAATTATGACGGGCGTCGTCCATTTGGTTTTTTTTAACTTGCTCACGCACTTGAGAATGTAAGATACCCATTAGTTTGTCCATCGCTCCTTCAGCCCACCACTGCTTGTAATGCCAATATACTTTCTGTTGCCGCTTGACAAGCCATTGAGTTTAAGTCTTTAGCAAATCTAAATTCTTTACGCAGTGCTGTTGAATAATTGTTTAGAGCAATCTTGTCTACTTTTTGCTCTTTCGGTGTGTCCATCCAATAGCGAATAGCTTTATTTCGGATGAATTGAGTAGTTCTAATAGCTTCATCGATAGCTCGATATTGCTGTTGCTTGCCTTTCAATTTGTACTCTAGTACCAGCACTGCGTTATCACCTCCTTGTTTGATCTAACTGCATATATGATAACATTAATATGAAAACAATGGGAGACGATATGAAAGTTAAAAGATTAAACTGTAGAATTACAGACCGTAGATATCATAAGTTAGTCTTATTATCGGCTCAAATGGATAGGACTATTAGCAGTCTTGTTGACGAATGGATAGATTCTTTACCTGAACCACAAAAAGAAAACCTCACGGTAGGCTAAAGCCTACGTCGCGGCTTTCATCCCTGGTCTAAAGACACGGGGTTTTCAACCTAGCTTTTATAAAGAACCTGCCAGTCTTCTATCAAGACTAGCAGGTTAGCTTTTCTATCAATCGGAGCGGCGGGATTCGAACCCACGACCTCCACTACCCCAAAGTGGCGCGCTACCAAGCTGCGCTACGCCCCGGTCAGAATTACTATTATATTGCAAAACACTGGAATAATCAAGAGGCAAACTTAAAAAACTTTGAGCATTCCAGTGGCTTGCAGCAAACCCGCTACAGAAGCAGGATTCCATTTACCTTCTGCACACCGCTCTGTATTGAGGATAAAGTGCAGACTGTATTCATGAGGATAGCCTTCTACCTCCATCCATAATAAATCGCTTTCGGCTTCACAGGCAATTTTCTCCTCATCCATCAGTTCAGCCGCTAGTTGCCTCATGGTGTCTGCTAGCTGTGCCAGTAGGCGACAAAAATCATTTAATTCGGCTTCAGTTAATTCAACCGCCCAATCATCAGTGCCAACTAAACCTTTAAATTTGGGTGCATTGGGGTTCCAGCCAATACGCCAACCAGATCCGCTTTTAATTAAACGTTCCATAAAGAGTTAGGAGTTAGGAGTTGTAAATTAATAACTAATAACTCATCACTCATCACTCATAACTTATTTAGACTGGGTGTTCTGGGAATTGCCATTAAAGATGTTGACTAAAACTTGTACTAAAGCATTTCTCTGAGGACGGGTGAGACGTGCGATCGCAGTGTGATCGCCTTCTATAGGATTTTCCCGCAATGACTCGTTACCTGGGTAGGTGCTGTCATACATAATTTCATTTGCACCCAAGTAATCAGCCAAAGTCAACTTCCAATCTAAGCGATAATTGGGGGCACGCTCTTTGACATAAATGTGATATCGAATCAGGCGACTTGCCAAGGTGTTGTTTTCGGCAACTTTACCCGTTTCTTTGCTGATATATTGATTTTCTTTTGGCAAGTCAGGTAATTGCTGATACACTTGTTGCCAAATCTCCCCAGGACTGATTCTTTGAGCTATGGCAGGTTGGATGCTGAATAAATTAGTTGGCGTGAATTTACCCACACCTGAACCTAGAAAAAGCACACTCACCACCATTAAACCAATGAAAAAGGGAGTGGAGAGTAGGAAGTAGGGAGTAGGGGAAGAAATCTTTTTTATTTTTGGTTGTGGGATTTTTCTATGAGTGGTTGAGTTGGAACTCAGAATCAGTTGGAGAATTGACTGAAGTTTTTTGTTTTTCATATAGCGAATATTCTGAGTTGAAAGAGGATGTTTTAAAAGTTTTGGGCGAATATAATTCGCTACTATACAGGCAAAGTCCGCCTGCGCGGACTAACTAAAAATTAGGTCTTTCAAACCCACGGAGGTGGGTTTCGTCTGTGTAGCCGCGAATTATATTCGCCTTTTCAAACAAACTCTTACCCAGCACTTTCAACTAGCGCACTGTTTTTACACTTCGCCAATAATTTCTGGCTGAGTCAGTTCGTCAGACATCTCAATAATTGCCCTGAGTACTGGCTTCATCATCACGTCCTCCGCTGGACTATCAAAGTCTTCGTAACGCCGACGCTTGGCGCGATTTGCCACTTGAACTGTAATGCGGTAGCGATTTGAAGCAGCACTAATCAAATCTTCAGCACGATGCATAATTTGAGATTGGGTTGTCTCGAACTTAGAACGCTTTAACATATTCAGTGGTTATTAGGGTCATCAAAAGGATGAAGTGTGAAGTATCAAGTTGACCTGACAGGGGAACCAAAGAATTTGTATCCCATGAGATTGTTTTTACTTCAACCTTGATTTTTAAGCTTCATTCTTTTTTGGTGTCATTCCCCAGTTTAGCAGTACTGATTAGTCTGCTGCTGTGTAGACATTGTTTAGTAACCTCTCTGTTGATAGAGGCTGATGGCTTTACGTCACTTTAAAGTGTCTTGTAACCGTAAGTTAATAAATTAACCTAACCTCATGGCTGATCTTGTGGAAACTGCTGTCAACGCAGGAAATTTCAACACGCTACTAAAAGCTGTTAACGCTGCAAAACTGGAAGAAACTCTGAAAAGTCCGGATTCTCTGACAATATTTGCACCCACTGACGAAGCTTTTGGGCGACTACCAAAAGAAACTTTAGATTCGCTACTGCAAGACATCCCGAAGCTGAAGAAGGTCTTGATGTATCATGTTGCTTTTGGTGATGTCAGGTCTGACGACTTGGAACAGATTGAAGAAGCAGAAACCCTTGAAGGATCAATTGTGGCGATCGCGTCTACTGATGGTGTGATTAAGGTGAATGATGCTAATGTCCTAAAAACCGATATCATCGCCGATAACGGCGTGATCCATGTAATTGATCAGGTATTGATGCCGGCATTCGTTGCTGGAAAGTAAATTTAGGAATTTGTCAGTGGTCAGTTGTCAATAGTAAAAAACTACTAACAACTGATATCATGTCCGGGTAATTAGTTATGTTTCCCACAGTCGTTAAACCCCACCCCCAACCCCTCCCCGTGAACGGGGAGGGGATGCAAAGCATAGCTTTGGTGGGGTGGGGTTCTTCGAGTGTCATAAGCAATAAGCAAAGGACATGATATGACAACTAACAACTGACTATTAACTATTACCTAAAATGCAGCCTGTACGTGAGGGAAGAGTTAAGGAAAGCTGCACAGTTTCTCCTTCAGTATTCCACTCAAGTTCGGCTGTGCCATATAAAAGCTTGTTGGGTTGACTACGCAAACTTGTGACATCGAAATTAGCTTTTGTCGATGCTGTACCAGCATTAACGGCAATAATCAATTCCTCTGTGCCTAAAGTTCGTGCAAATACGTAGAGTGCGCCTTGGGCGTACAGAACTTGGTAATCTCCTGTACGTAAGGATGGGTAGGTATGGCGGAGGGCAATTAATTGGCGGTGAGAATTGAGAATTTCCTGATCCCAACTAGCTTCTAAAGGAAAGCTGCGACGTGAGTCTGGATCTATTGCGCCAGGTAAACCAACTTCATCGCCATAGTAAATACTGGGGGCACCGGGATAGGTGAGTACCAACAGAGTAGCCAATTCTACACTGGCTTGATCGCCACCAGCAATGGTGATCAACCTGGCTGTGTCATGACTTGCTAACAAATTGAGTTGAGTTAGCTGAATTTCCCAAGGATAAAATTGCAGCAATTCTTGGATTTTGGCAGCGTACTCGGCAGCAAATAAGGGAGGGTAGGGTTGATAATCCCGACTTTGAACTTGTTCTAACACGACGCGATCGCCGGCTGCAAAGGCAATTGTTGCCCCGGCAAATAAATAATTCATCACGCCATCAAACTGAGTACCATCCAGCCATTCACGAGAATCTCCCCAAACTTCCCCCACAATGTAAGCTTCGGGATTGATGGCTTTGACTCGCTGGCGAAACTCTTGCCAAAAACCAGGAGTTTTAATTTCAAATGGCACATCTAACCGCCAACCGTCGATGCCGAATTTAATCCAATATTCGGCAATTTCCATGATATATTCGCGCACTTCTGGGTTATCATGATTAAACTCTGGCAAGGCGCGATTGCCAGCCCAACCACCATAGTTTGCAGGAAACTCACCATTATAGGGTGATAGGGGCCAACCTTCGATTTTGAACCAATTTACCCAAGGGGAATGAGGGCCATTTTCTAAAACATCGTGGAAAAAGAAAAAGCCACGACTGGAATGGTTAAATACTCCATCCAAAACAACTTTAATATTCCGTTGATGAGCTGCGTCTAATAATTCCTTAAAAGCCTGATTACCGCCCAGCAATGGATCGACTTGATAATAATCATGGGTATGATAGCGGTGATTGCTAGCCGATTGAAAGATGGGTGTGAAATAAATAGCGTTAATCCCTAAATCCTGGATGTAGTCTAATTCCTCTAGGATGCCCCACAAATCACCGCCTTTGTAACCTTGGAGTGTTGGCATAGCCTCCCAATCTTCCCAACGGGCTTCCTGCAACAGTCGTTTGCGCGGCTGTTTGCTTCTGGCAAAGCGATCTGGAAAGATTTGGTAGAAAACAGCGTGCTTAACCCAGTCTGGTGTTTGAATTTGCATTGATTATTTTTTATACCTACAGGAGCGATCGTTGCAGATACTTGCGTTTTGTGACTCTTACTTGTGATAGAAAATTGAGAATTGGGAATTGGGAATCTGTTTTGCTTATGTACAGCAGGGCGAAAATAAACTACCAATTCCAAATCGCTTAAACCCTCTTCATTAAAGCTTTTTGACTTTTGACTTCCAAGGCAGCGGTACTAGGCTCCCATTTGTTTCTGATCTTCATACAAATGTTACCAGTATTAAATAGCTTCGGCACTATATTAAATAGTATTACTTCTGACTAAGTAAAATTTATTTTTATTCCTTAATACTTCTTGATTTTTTCTATTTATATCCGTAATGCCTGAACTAGGAACTGGATCACTCAAAAGCACCTCTAAAAAAGCAGTTGAGCATAAATGAAAATTACTTATTGCTCTAGATGGTTAATTATTGAATCTGCCTGATCGCAGATGTTATAACAGCCATAGAGAGTAGTTTTGAAGCAGAGATGATTTATGAAGATAAATTATAAATTAGTGATTCTGAATTATAAGTGATATTTAGGGTTAAAATCTTATTCCATGTTGTTTATTGAATAGATAACTATATTTACAATCAAAAATCAAAGCAAAAAAAATCACCTTGAGCATATTAATATCACGGTGATTCATCTTGCTATTTGTTTGTCACAAATAAACTCAAATTGAGGTCAAAATGAGACACGAAAAACTTTCTCCTGGGTTGTTATTGGCGTATGAAGATTTTCAAAGTGAAGGAGAACAAGCTTTGATTACACACAAGCGATCGCTCGGTCTAGTTGCCCCTAAAAGCACTCTTAAGCCTGCAAAGAGCATTGTTTTTATCTACTGCGATGCTGATGCAGACTTGAGTCATCTTGCAGAACAGGGCATTGAAGTCAATCAAAATTCCGGAACTGTACGCACAGCTTTTTTACCTATAGAAGGTCTAGATGCTTTATCTGAAGACCCTGCTATTCAACGCCTCAAGCCATCGCGCAAACTGAAGCTACGGATGGACGTTGCAGCAGAAGCAGTGAAATTACCAGATTTTAAGAACACAACTGGACTCACTGGTAAAGGAGTGATCATCGGCATTGTAGATAGTGGTATTGACGCCAAACATCCCGCCTTTGCAGGACGGATTTTACGCATATGGGATCAAACATTGGCTAATGGGCCAGGAGTGAACGAGGGAGCCTATGGGGCTGAATTCACGGGAGCGCTGATGTCAGTTTCTGCGGATACTCAGGGACATGGCACTCACGTAGCGGGAATTGCTGCTGGTGCTGATCAAAAATATACAGGTGTTGCGCCAGAAGCCGAATTAGTGATTGTCAGGTCAGATTTGCAGGATGCCCACATTGCTGATGGTGTCCGCTATATTTTTCGCATAGCCAGTGAATTGGGGCGTCCAGCGGTAGTAAATCTCAGCTTGGGTGGACACGCCGATGCTCATGATGGTAGCGATTCTTTGTCAAAAATCATTGACGCTGAGTCAGGGCCTGGACGGATTGTTTGCTGTGCTGCGGGGAATGAGGGGAACGACAATATTCATGGTCAAGTGAACATTTCTAGCGGGCGCAGCCGTGGTATGCGTTTTAATGTTCCCTTAAATCAAGTGAACATAGTTTGGTTAAACGGTTGGTATGGTCGTGACTCTGAATTGGAAGTTTCAGTGCGGAGTCCCAATGGTTTCGTTACCCCCTTCCAAAAAGTCATTACCGAGGGTAATCCCAGCCAAAAGCACGATTTGCCAGATTCACAAGTAGAAATTGTGACACCAGGGCCTGATCCAGTCAACGGCGAACATAATTTCTTCGTACAAATTCGTGGTAAAGGTGTTTCAGCAGTACAAGGTGGTGTTTGGCAGCTGCGGGTACGTAATAATTCCTCATCTAACACGCGACTGGATGTATGGACGCTAGATGATTCCTCGGCAGTGTTTTTCACAGGTACAAGCGTCAAAGATTCATTAAAAATTGGTTCTCCAGGCACCGCCACTAGTGCAATTACCGTTGCCGCCTATACTACTAAAGTGAAGTACACAGATATTGATCAGCAAGAGCGGGAAATGGGCTTAGAATTGCATACTATTTCTGAGTTCAGCAGTGAAGGGCCTCTGCGGAATGATGCCCAAAAGCCAGATATAGCCGCACCAGGAGCAATGATTGTTTCTACGCTTTCCTCAACTGCCAATTTTGATCGCTCACGGATGGTTAATTCCAATTTTGTGACGGATGCTGGTACGAGTATGGCAACACCATTTGTGACTGGGTTAGTAGCACTACTGTTGCAGCGTGATGGTAAGCTTGACCCCAAGGCTGTGAAAGAGTTGTTACGCAAAAACAGTGCCATTCCTGGGAAAAAAGCGGGAACCTTTGATAACAAATGGGGATTTGGGCTGATTAATGCCGCTAATCTGTAATTAGACGTAGAAATTAATATATTACGTCTATACAAGGGTAGGCAATCATCAGCTATAAATCTGATAGGTTGGTTGTAGGGCTGGTTAAGAATTGCCAGCCCTTTTTACCTTTTCGTCCACGGGCTAGAGGTTTTTATGAATTATCAGAAACTAGACACCGCCCTTGCTATGGCGCTAAATGACGTTCCAGATCCCCAAGAACCGAGTTTGGCGGTTTTTATTCATACTGAACCCGTGTTAGATGCTGCTGCAACTGCTGTTTTAGAAAATTCCGGCATTAGTGGTGTCACTAGTGGTAAGGACATCTTTACAGCAACACTATCGCCCAATGCTATTTCTCAGTTGTCAGAGGAACCTTGGGTAAAATATCTGAAGTTATCGCAAAAGTTGCATTTGGTTAATAGGAAAATAAGTATGCGTAGTTTTGGTATTTGAATTTTAAAAAGCAAAATTGATGAAAGCGATCGCAGTGCTAAAATTTCTCTCAATCACGAGTTTATGCTAGGAGTTAGAAGCAGATTTTCCATGATTGGGAAACTTACACTTGACTTGAATTTCTAAATTACTTTCAGCAGAGCCTTCGGTAATGTAAGGAATACCCGCTTTGCCTCCCATTTTTATGCCAAATTTCAGTGTTACCTCTTCAATTTCAGCAGTATTAAAGTCTTTAAAAGCACTTAAGGCATATACAGTATACGTGCGGATCATTTGCCGAGCTTGTTGCATTCGAGCGATCGCATCTGTTCGTACATCCTTGTATTCTATTCCCTCTTCCTCCTCCTCAATTTCCCTAGGAATTTCCGTTGCTGAGAGATTAATCTCAATCTGGTCAATATTCCCGTCTGCTTCAAAAAATAGTTGTTGCGCTTCTGACATAATCTGCCTCAGTTTAATTTTTGTATCGTGTCTCGAAAATTTCAGGTAGCTTGCGAAAAAATAATAAATAGTGCTGTTATTAATAACACAGCCTTTAACTGTGTCTGTCAAGATTATGCCGTATTTATTAAGTTAGAGTGTATAAATGGCACGATACGCGCTTGTTATTGGAATCGCGGAGTATCAGAACCCTTCACTACCGCGTTTATCAAAAACTACAAATGATGCTGAAGCCATAGCGCAACTACTAGAAAAGTATGGTGATTTTCAGTCTGTGCAAAGACTACCGCAGCGTTGGAACAAAGACAAAAATGGCTATGAAGTAGGAACACAAAAAATTCATGGGGCTGAAATTGGTCAAGAACTGAGAACGTTTTTATTAGAGCAAGCTGACAAAAATGAAGCGCTAATTTATTTTAGTGGACACGGTTTTACAATTTCTGATAATTTAGGTCAACAAAAGGGATATTTGGCAACTTCCGATTGTCAAATTGAAGTTGTAGGAAACCAAATTGTTGAACAAAAATATTGTATACCTCTCGATAGCCTCAACGAGTTAATTCGAGATTCACAATTAAGTAGTTTAGTGATGCTACTCGATTGCTGTCATAGTGGCTATTTTCTCGAAAGACAATTAATCGAACGTACCCTAACTGCTTTTAGTTCGCAAAAAGATTATTACCTAATCACAGCTTGTCGCGGTTTTGAACGCGCAGGAGTAATTAAAAGTGAAGAGTATAGCATTTTCACAGGTGCAGTAATTCAGGGATTAGCATCTGAAAATGCCGGAAGTAGTAGGAGAATCAGTGGCGATCGCTTGTTTGATTTTGTTAGCAATCAACTCAAAGGTTCAGTCCAAGAACCGATTCGCATGGGTTGGGGACGTGCAATTACTTTAGTAACTTATCCCCAATTAGATATTCCTACAGAAGAAAAAATTGCTTTTAATCAGGAAAATCCTTATCGGGGACTTTACGCTTTTGAGGCTGAACAAGCGCAATATTTTTGTGGACGAGATGAAGCAGTTCGGACGCTGATTTCCCGGTTAGCAGAGAGTCGTTTTTTGGCTGTAATTGGTTATTCCGGTAGTGGTAAATCATCCTTAGTGAAGGCGGGATTACTACCTCAATTAAAAAGCGATCGCCTTCCTGGTAGCAGTCAATGGGAAATCGTCTCATTTACACCAGGAGAGCATCCTTTAGGAAAATTAGTTGATATTTTAGCTCGGCAACAACAGCAAAATCAATCGCATCTATTATTTATCGATCAGTTTGAAGAAATATTTACTCTGTGTCAAAACGATGACGAACGCCAAGCTTTTATTCGCTTAGTCACACAGGAAATTAAGAAACCTGAAGGACAAAACCGCATAATTTTGACAATTCGCGGTGATTTCTTAAATAGATGTGCTGACTATGTAGAAATTATCAGTCTCATCAATAGCGTTCCTCCGACATCATTCATCGTCACACCAATGTCTTTTACCGAGTTAGAAGAAGCAATTGAAAAACCAGCAAAGTTGCATGGCGTGAATTTTGAACATGGTTTAGTGTCACAAATCGCCACCGATGTCGTCAACCGTCCTGGTGCATTACCTATATTGCAATATGCACTCAAAGAATTGTGGCGAGTTTGCATTGAAGAACCTGATTCGCCACAACCGCTTTTAACTCACAAAGGTTATGAAGAAATTGGTGGAGTTATAGGTGCTTTAGATAAACGAGCAACAATTTTGTATCAAAGTTTAACAGATGCAGATCAAGCATTTGCCCGTCGCTTGTTTATGGAGTTGGTGCAGTTAGGTGAAACAAAAGAAGTGACACGGCGGCGTACTAGTTGGGATAGATTAGATGCAATTTCAGATTCTCCACAACAACTGCAACGGGTTGTAGGATTGTTGGCTGGTTCTCAACAACGTTTGATTATTACTGATGAAAAAATTATAGAAGTTGCTCATGAAGCATTGTTAATTGAATGGAAATTATTAAATACTTGGATTGCTGAAAATCAGGAAAATATTCGTCTCAGTCGCAGTTTAGAAGAAGATTGTCAGGAATGGCAACAAAGATTTAATAAATCAGATGAAGCACTTTTAACTGGTGCAAAATTGGCAGTAATTTCTGAGTGGGTGAATAAGACTCAGCCAAGACTTACACCACAAGAAACAGAGTTTTTGCGTAAGAGTTTGGAGGAACGTGATAAAGAAATTCAGGCAGAATTAGAGCAAGCACAAAGACTGCAACACGAAGCAGAAGCCAAAGCAAAAGTAGAATCACAAAGAACTCGGTTAGCGATCGCCAGTACAATACTTGTAGTTTTATCTCTGGGATTGGGGCTACTGCTGCAACAACGGACAGTAGAAAAAAAACATGCGATCGCTTTTGGTGGATTCGTTGAAACATCAGAGCTACTTTTGGAAACAGGCAATCAGCTTGAAGCGATGATAACAAGTGTTAAAGCGCTCAATGAGTCGCAGAATTTAAGTGGAGACAATACTAATGCACTCAATCGAATTAAATCAGTGATGAGTAAAGTGCAGGAGCATAATCGTTTAGAGGGACACACTGAAAGCGTTAACGGTATCAGTTTTAGTCCTAAATATCCACTTCTCGTCTCTGGAAGTGCAGATCAAACTCTCAGGCTTTGGAAGCTCGACGGCACTCCAGTGCAAACCCCTACACCGATGAAACATGATGGTTCTGTCTATACTGTGAATTTTAGCCCTAATGGTGAGTATATTGTTTCTGCGAGTGCTGATAAAACAGTCAAGCTATGGAAAAAAGACGGCACTTTAATTACTACTCTCGAAGCAGATGATGAAGTTGCATCTGCAAATTTTAGCTTTGATAGTAAAACTATTATTGCTGCTAGTGGAGATGGAACTATTAGGCTTTGGGAAATTGAGAGTATTTCACCAAAAATTTTGATTAAAAAACCCTTCATATTTAAAGGAAGCAAAAATACAGTTTGGTATGCAGAATTTAGCCCTAATGGTCAGCTAATTGCTTCTGCTGCTGATGATGGAATCAAATTATGGAAAAAAGATGGAACTTTGATTACTACTCTTACAGGACATAAGGCGACAGTAAGATACGTTACTTTTGCTAAAGATAATAAAACTTTAATTTCTGCAAGTGAAGATAGAACTATCAAAATTTGGAATTGGGAAACTGACCCAAAAAAATGGCATAATTCATTTACTATCCAAGCTAACAAATCATATGTAGTAAAGTTTAGTCCTAATTATAAATTTTTTGCTACTGCTAATCCAAATGGAACAATAGATATCTGGCAAGCCAGTGATTATACGAAAATAGCTACTTTAGGGCAACATAAAGATGAAATTCTTGATTTGAGTTTTAGTCCTAATAGCAAAGAAATTGCCAGTGTTAGTGCTGATAAATCTATTAGAATATGGAGTTTAGATTGGGACAAAAAAAATAAATCTAATGATAATTATTCGTTGTTCAAGAGTGGATGCAATTGGATTAGAGATTATATAGTCAACAATGAAAGCGCTCGTAGACAATCTCAAGACATGTTTAATACATGTCAATATTCAAAACTAAAGTAGAGTGAGGATAAGATGAAGTTTTACACACGAATTTATGAAATAATCATTACAGACAAAGTAATAAATATCTAGTGCTATAGACCAAGTTTAGTGAGGAAGGATTTTAGTAGTTGAGATAATGGAAATTTTAGAGATGAAACCAAATGAATTAAAGGTACACATGCTAGCAGAAATAAACTCTAATGTAAAAGCAAAAAATTATTCTCGCCGCTGTTTTTTTAAAATATCCTTAATTGCTGTTTCAGTAATTAATTCCTTGGATAATTTAAAAGCGGATAAAGAGGAATTGACCGAAAATACAATATCTAAAGAAGCTCAAGTACAGGTAAAAACTTCAAAATCAGTTGATGTAAACAGCGATACTGGAGGATCTCCAAACGGCAGATCTAAACCTGAAAGCATTGAGAGTATTGACAAATCTGCGCCTAATAATTCCTCTTTTATGCTTAAAAATCAAGCAAAAGGAAGCTCAGGGGGAGGAAGCAATTGCACAGGCGGTAAACCTAAAAAAGAATGGGACTGCACGGGTGGTAAACCATAAGTAGACAAAGATAAAGAAAAGGCAAGTGTGTAGACTTGGAGTGGCTTAATGTCACACATTGCAGGAATTTAAATGAATTAATAGTTAAGTATTATCAAAGGCTCTATCAATTGAATGCTTAACACTATGGCACTTGCCTTCCTTTATCCTTACCATCTGCTCGACACATATTTGAATTACACACGAAAATTGATAGTTTGTAGCTGTAGTTTAGCGATCGCCTCCCCATTCTTCAAATAATACAAATGTTCTGGTTATCTCCTTCGAGACAGCACTATCCATCACCAGCAGGATTTTGTAAAAATCATCCTTGAGAATCTTTGATCCCCCCTTATCAGCGGCTACATAGAGTCCTAAACTGAAAGTGAGAGTTGAAAGGCAGTCGGGAGAAAATTTGTGAAAAAAGTTTTAGCAATCATTCTCGGTGGTGGCGCTGATACTCGCCTTTATCCCCTAACCAAGCTAGGTGTTAAACCAGTTCCACATGTAGGATCTATTAAAGATCTATTATTATGAGTTTGATACAGCTGGCTTGAAAATAAAATTGTTTATGTAATTCTTATTACGTAAATTATTGATGCCAGTATCTCTAGAGAGATTTTGATATTTTTCCAAGGAAAATTCCTCTATATTTACAAGCTTATCTTGATATAGAAAAAATCCCTTATACTGAAGTTGTAGAATTTCATCAAAGACTGTTTTAATAGATATATTATTTAAATGTCTCTGTTCAATTTCTACCAGCAAAATTGGTTTTTCCCTCAGAATAGTTTCTCTAGCACCCTCAATTACTTGTCTTTCATATCCTTCAACATCAATTTTTATAAAAACAACGTTTTTAAAGTTATAATCATCTAATCTACGAACAGGTACATCAAGAGAATTATATTCATAATTTGTTTCTACAAAACTAGCTAATCCTGTTATAACTTTTCCTTTGACCACGGGAATTTTTAAGCTTAAGGTTCCATTGACATTAGATAAACCACAATTATGTACATTAATATTTTTACTAAATTTTTTTCCATACTTCACTATTAATTCAGCACAGTCAGGTTGCGGTTCAAAGGCTTCTACTACGCTACAGATTTCAGCAAGTACATAAGTATATATTCCTTGATTAGCACCAACATCAATAGCACACCCTTTTCTAGGAACTAACTTATTTATAATCATCATCTCTCTTTCAAGAGTTCCTATCATGCGTCTATACTTATATCTAAGTGGAAGAAGTAAAGATTTTGGTATGCTTTCTTTTATGAGATTAATAACTTTTGTGTAAGTTAAGTCAATTATTTTCATAAATTATCTCCCAGAAGTTTTTTCAAAAATATTCATCATCATTACAGTAAACAAAGTCAAACTTACCATTACAAACATAAACATTTTCCACATTTGACTTTGCAAAATTAGTTATTTCATTTTTGTATTATTAGCTACTAAAACTCTTGTTCGCTACAATCTATAAACAAGTTTGTCTTGTCAGTTCAGCATCAAAAGCAACTAAAAAAACATTTACAGGAACGATTTGAAATTATATAGCGCTTTCCGACCTAGTGAGGTACGTTTTCAAAGCTACTAACTTTAGTAAAAAGGATTCGGCTGTACCTCTGGTGCTTAAAAAACGCTATAACAGATCAAATAATAGTATAAGAATTACTCTAAAATCAATATACATTAATATTACTTAAATTCCTACATAAATAGAATAATCAAGGCTAGATTGATTAGCTCATGGACTGCTACAACAAGGTCAGGCAACAATCATTAGTGAGAGATTACTCCTTTCCCACCAACAGATTACCTAAAAAAATAATTGGTATAATAGGTGACTATGATTATTACTATTAAACAGGTTCGGGAAAAGCTGAAAACTTATTTTAAAGGCTCACAACTTTAAACCCCAACATCAATTCAAAATAAAATTCAGCACATTTATGGTCTAGTTAGGTAATCTTAAATTGGGAAGGATTTAAGATAATATTAGTTTTATTAATTAAGCAAATATACTTATTGTTTTTTATATTTTAGGTATTAAGCTAACTTTTGTACTGAATTTATGGGGCAATAATGAATCATGCGTATCAAGATTATGCGTAGGCCTAGCCCGCTGTAGGCATCGCCAGCCCAAAAAATGTGTTTCTGACTAAGAACGGGGTGTGGGGTGTAGGGCATGGAGAAAAATACCAAATTTCCCACATCGGCGATTATTACAGAACAACCGACTTCAGTTGTCAAGAAAAAAGAAATTTGTTTCAAGGGAGAGTGTCTGAAAAACAAAGCGTAATGGAAGCGAAACCCCTGCTTTTAACTATGGGCTTACCCTACACCCCACACCAGTTTCACCACACCCTTTTCATCCCGATAAAGAGCAAAATTTTAAGTGCTATTCCTTAGTAACAAATGTTATATCACCTTAACCTGTCACAAATGGGCAACAATAGTGAGTGGCGTTTGATTTTACATCCATAACTTTTTCAGATTCATTTTTGTAACGATGTTTGTCACAGACTACTTCCCTCTTTGCGTTGCCAGCTGGCTCTCACAAACATCAAATCCTACGTGAGGGCAGTGTAAACGAAACTTTCTACACTTTTCAGATGAATTAATACAAATGTTCTATTTATTTTGTCATTGGTATTGCCATATATCACCAGCAGCATTTTGTAAAAATCATCCTTGAGAATCTTTGATCCCCCCTTATCAGCGGCTACATACAGTCCTAAACTGAAAGTGAGAGTTGAAAGGCAGTCGGGAGAAAATTTGTGAAAAAAGTTTTAGCAATCATTCTCGGTGGTGGCGCTGGTACTCGCCTTTATCCCCTAACCAAGCTACGTGCAAAGCCAGCTGTGCCTGTAGCAGGTAAGTACCGCTTAATCGATATCCCAGTCAGCAACTGCATTAATTCAGAAATCTTTAAAATCTACGTCCTGACACAATTCAACTCAGCTTCCCTGAATCGCCACATTGCTCGTACCTATAACTTTAGTGGATTCAGTGAGGGGTTTGTGGAAGTACTAGCCGCCCAGCAAACACCAGAAAACCCCAATTGGTTCCAAGGTACCGCCGATGCTGTGCGACAGTACCTATGGCTGTTAGAAGAATGGGACGCAGAAGAATATCTAATTCTCTCAGGCGATCACCTCTATCGCATGGATTACCGCCAGTTTGTCCAGCGTCATAAAGAAACAGGTGCAGATATTACTCTCTCAGTTATCCCCATCGACGATCGCCGCGCCTCAGACTTTGGTTTAATGAAAATTGACGATTCCGGTAGGGTAGTTGACTTTAGCGAAAAACCTAAAGGCGATGCCTTAAAGCTAATGCGCGTCGATACCACTATTTTAGGCTTGACAAAAGAGCAAGCCGATGCACAGCCATACATCGCCTCAATGGGGATTTATGTCTTTAAAAAAGATGTTTTGATCAAGTTATTAAAACAATCCCTAGAAAGTACTGATTTTGGCAAAGAAATTATTCCTGATGCAGCAAAAGATTACAACGTTCAAGCCTACTTATTTGATGACTACTGGGAAGATATCGGAACCATTGAGGCATTCTATCATGCCAATTTAGCCCTGACTCAGCAACCAGTACCGCCCTTTAGCTTCTACGATGAAGAAGCACCAATTTATACCCGCGCTCGTTATTTACCTCCGAGTAAACTTTTAAATTGCCACGTCACAGAATCAATCATTGGCGAAGGTTGTATTTTGAAAAATTGCCGCATTCAACATTCCGTTTTAGGAGTGCGATCGCGCATAGAAGCTGGCTGTGCAATTGAAGAATCTCTGCTCATGGGTGCAGACTTTTACCAAGCATCTGTGGAGCGACATTGTAACATAGATAAGGGTGACATTCCCGTAGGCATTGGCACAGATACAATTATTCGCCGTGCCATTATTGACAAAAATGCCCGCATTGGTCACGATGTCAAAATTATCAATAAAGATAACGTCCAAGAAGCCGATCGCGAAAGCCAAGGTTTTTATATCCGCAGTGGCATCGTTGTGGTGCTGAAAAATGCCGTGATTCCTGATGGAACCATTATTTAGTCAATAGGCAATAGTCAATAGTCATTAGTCAGTGGTCAGTAGCAAAACACAACTGACAACTGACAACTGACAACTGACAAAGGACTTTTGACAAATGACTAAACTCTTGTTATTAATTGGTCTTCCTGGTAGCGGTAAGTCAACTCTGGCACAACAATTAGTCACACAAAGCCCCCAGATACAGCTAATTTCTACCGATGCCATCCGGGGGCAACTTTTCAACTCAGAAGCGTTTCAGGGGCCATGGTTCCTAATTTGGCGAGAAATTGAGCAGCAGTTTCAGCAAGCGATCGCCACAGGAAAAACGGCAATTTTCGACGCTACCAACACCCAGCGACGCCATCGCCGCGAAGTCATCGTTTTAGGACGCGACTTAGGCTTTACTAACATTACTGGAATTTGGGTGAGTACACCAGTTTGGCTATGCTTAGCACGCAATAAAAAGCGCCCGCGTCAGGTTCCGGAAGAAGTCATCTTGCGGATGCACCGCCAACTCCGTGATGCGCCTCCAAGCTTAGAAGAAGGTTTAGACAGCCTGATTCGCTTTCTGGACAATTGCGAGTACGGAAATTGCGCTGGGGTCTTGAGCAAGAACCACACTTGATTTTCTGTATTATTTGTTAATTTAAAGTCAGAATCTTTTTGCTTGGTATTATACCTGTCAAACAGCAAAACTCAAATCATAAAAATAAACATAACGGAAATTTTTACAGGAGGCTGGTAGATGGCTGCAACCGACTTCAAAGACTATTACGGAATTTTGGGAGTTAGTAAGACTGCCAGTCAAGAGGAAATTAAACAAGCATTTCGTAAACTAGCTCGCAAATATCATCCTGATGTTAACCCAGGTAATAAACAGGCGGAGGCACGCTTCAAAGAAGTTAATGAAGCTTATGAAGTTTTATCAGACCCAGACAAACGCAAAAAATACGATCAATTTGGTCAGTATTGGAAACAAGCTGGTCAAGGCTTCCCATCTGGCGGTGCTGGTGTGGATATGGGTGGCTTCGACTTTAGTCAATATGGTAACTTTGATGAGTTTATTAACGAGTTACTAGGACGTTTTGGTGGTGCTAGTCCTGGGGCTGGGCGACAAAGTTATTCTTACCGCACTTCAACTGGTAGACCAGGTAGTGGTTTTGGTGGCTATAGTGATTATGGTTTTCAAGATGCTGGTGCTGCTGGCCAGGATAGTGAAGCCGCGATCGCCCTGACTTTTGCAGAAGCATTTGCAGGTGTACAAAAGCGCTTCAGTTTAGGCAACGAAACAATAGATGTTCGCATACCCGCTGGGGCTAAACCTGGTACTCGTCTGCGAGTGCGAGGCAAAGGTCAAATCAATCCGATGACCCAACAACGTGGTGATTTATATTTAAAGGTTGAACTTCAACCGCACTCGTTCTTCCAAATTGAGGGTGATAATCTAGTTTGTGAAGTACCAATTACGCCAGATGAAGCCGCTTTGGGAGCAACAGTAGATGTACCTACACCTGATGGTGCAGTTAATGTCAAGCTACCTGCGGGGGTGCGTTCTGGTCAATCCCTACGTTTACGGGGCAAAGGTTGGCCGATAGCTAAGGGTGGACGTGGTGATCAGTTGGTGAAGGTAGCGATCGTTCCTCCAAAAGACCTCAGCCAACAAGAGCGGGAATATTATGAAAAAATCCGGGCTATACGTACTTATAATCCCCGTACTCACTTGCAACAGGTTAAGTTGTGAATAAGTTAAAAGACATATTTGTTGTATAGTCGTTCGTCAGGGTAGTTGACTGCTAAGGTTTAGCAGTCAACAGTAACTAGCACGGTAGGCGAGTTTCACGCTCAAAAAATGTCTTTTGATATTTATCATAAAGACTTATTTGCACTACTTCCTGCTGTTTTTTAATTCCGTACACTCACCTTATGTTTATGGACAATCTCCTCAAAAAGTGAGATGTACTGATTTGCTTGAATTTCTAAAGAAAACTTTTGTTCTGCCTTTTCACGAGAGCGATAGGATAACTTTTCGTACCTCTCTTGATTTTCTAATACCCAAGCAATTCCTTGAGCTAGGTCTTCAGTTTTGAAAGGTTGGGCTAAATAACCATTGATCTCATGCTCAATCATATCCGATGTACCACCAATATTGAAGGCGACACAGGGTGTAGCACAGGCGATCGCCTCCATGACTGTATTCGCCAGATTTTCTTCAATTGAAGATAAAACAAACACATCTGCTGCTGAATAAACCAAAGCTAAAGATATATCATCATTACATATGCCTAAATAGTGAGCCTTAAAGCCAAAATCAGGAGGATTTTCAGGCTGAGATGCCCCTAAAATAGCTACTTCTAACCTATCTTTCCAACCGGATTTAGTGAGACTTTCCAAAGCCGGTTTTAATAAATGAAAACCCTTCCGCATGTCACTAGTTGCCTGTAAAGCTCCGAATAAAATGAGTTGTTTATCTTGGGGTAAATTCAGCAGTTCTCGTGCGACACGTTTATTGATAGGTTTATACTTTTGAGTATCAAGTCCATTGGGAATCACTTCGATTTGCAAATCTTTAAACAAGTAACTAGCTCTGGCACAATTGGCTAACCAAGTACTGGGTGAAACAATTGTCAGATTCAAATCCCTCCATGCCTTAGCTTTGCGTTGCCATATCCAACTAGATAAGTCCCAATTTTTAGTACTACCAAGCTGGGGACAGCCACCACAGGATTTTAAGTACCCTTCACAATCCCCACTGTAATGACAACCCCCGGTAAATGCCCACATATCATGCAGTGTCCAAACCAAAGGACGCTTCAGTTTGGCAATTGTTTCTACTTGCATAAATGCGGCATTAATCCAGTGCAGATTAATGATATCTGGACTAATCTGATTCACTTTGGTAATAATTCTATCTGGCACCCACTGAACAGAATATGGAGTCTTACTTCGCTGACGATAAAATTTTAATGGCAAAGCATCAAGGCTCTTCTTTGCCCGTGCGATACCTTGAGATACTGCTGTTTTGGGTGCAAATACTGTTTTATCGTTACTAGATTTCTCAAGCACGAGCATCTGTGACTTTACATCAATATACTGTAATCCTTGGTGTAAGCGATAGGCAGCACGAGCTGCACCACCCTGAATATCAGAACTATTAATCAGTAAAATTTTCATAATTACTTATAGTTAGTTATTGATGAATAGTTGCATTTGAAAAATCATAAGTGTAACCAGCTATATCCCTAATTTTTCTGGCTGCTGGAAATTAATCACATCTGGATTAATTTGATTAAGGAGGCAGAAGGGAATGCCCATAAATATATTGAGGGAATTTAATAAGCACGCGCTCCTCAAGGAGTAGGTACAGGTTTAGCGATAACCTCGCTCATAATTGATGATATCTGTAAACCCCTCTACTCGATGAAATACATATTTTTTTGTATTTCATTCATATATAAATTTAGCAGGGGCGCGTTCACAAATAACCTTAGGCTTAGCGGAAGACGATATTGATCAACCCGCCCCTACTTTAAACCCTGTGACACAGGGAAATTTTTTAAAACCACCTGCAAGACTGGCTTTCTTGGATCATTTAAGAAAGCATGAAATATCATAACCACTTGAGCCATTAGGGAATTCAAGTTAAGTCCCTACTAATTTTTCAGGGTTTTTGTCAGTTTAGATGAAATTCTCTTAATTTTTTTGATTTTTCTTTTGAAACGTAATATTAAATTTGGATCAAATAATGTATTTTGTGTAAAGTTATCAGCTATTTCATCACGAATCAGGAATGATGGATGATTTAAAGGAAAATCAATTGCTTCTACAGGTAAGTTAGCAAATGCATTTTCTGTAAATGTGTTAGTTGCTTCCGAACCAAATCCAATATTAGAAATCAAATTCGTATTTGAAAGGATGCTGAGTCCATTTTGAACCCAACAAGCAAATGTCCATCGCACAGCCCAAGAGTCTATTCGCTCATCATAGGTATTCTGAAAGAAATTATTCCAAAATTCTACTGCACGCTGATCCCACAAAATATCTTTCAGAAAACCACTATTTTTAATTTCTGTCCACAGCTTCATGTGAAAATCGTAATACTGCCATGCTCTTCTCCAACTTGCCCAGCCCCAGCAATGGTTGTAGCGAGAAAAGTAATAGCTGTAATTTGTTCTTTTTCTGCCCATCTGGACATTTTGTCCAGAAATTGACATGATTCGGCTATCATGTCTATACTTTTCAAGTAATTCCTCACAAAATGAAAAAAATGTAGGATGAGGTAAACAGTCATCCTCAAGAATTATGGCTTCCTCAACTTGCTCAAAAACCCAATTTAAGCCGCTGGTAACTCGTTTTGCACAGCCTAAATTCACTTCAGAGTAGTTAGTTAAGACTTCACAATTCCAGTCAACTCGCTCAATAATTGCACGAGTCGCTTCACATTTTTCTGCTTCGCCAGGACGCTCGGCACGTGGTCCATCTGCAATCACCAAAAGTTTTGGTGGCTTCGCTAGGCGAATTGCTTCAAACACCTTTTCTGTAGTGTCTGGGCGTTTGAAGATGATAAAAACTACTGGCGTATTTAGTTTGTTGTTACTTAAATTTTGTGAAAATAGCATCTGATTAACCTTGGTAACAAAATAATCTCCTGCTCTAGAAGATTTACAGAGAAACATAGTCAAAACACTGGCACTACGCTTCAATAATCATTAAATTATTGAAGTTATAAGAAGCACGTATTAATAATTCAGTAGTTGGTTTATCAATGTGTTTTTTGGAATGTTCGGGATAAAGTGCAGCAATAGTGTCCATGTGGACTTAAAGTTGTCCCATGTTACAAGAATTTATGTAATAAACAATACCATATTTTTTCAATTTTTCAAGCTTTTATTACTAGACAGTAAGTTGATACAGTCTTCACTCAGTACCTTACTTGTTGACCTGTACCCCAATAGCGTAGCAATACTTGAATTAATTTTGGAAGTTTTTTAAAAGCTTCTTGGACTTCCGGTTTTGCTTTGGCGCTGCGTGGACGGGTTATTTTCAATTTGGCGTTAAGCTTGTAAAGTACAATTTGATGTAGAGTCTTGTATACAATTACAATCTGCCACTTTTGAGTAAGCCACTCCTGAATTTGGCTGGAACTTTTGAATCCTGAAGGCTGGCCCAAACGTTCGTGAAGTTGGTTCATCACCGTTTCTGGTATTAAAGCAGGTTTTCCCAGGGCTGTTTTGACTTCAAGCAATCCATCCATAACGCCTTGCTTATACCGTTACAACTACTGATACACGCTTTGATTCATCTGTTCCCAAACGCTATGAAAGTTCCTGTCTGCTTGCAATCGCCCCTGCCTTGATCCAATAAAGCATCTATACCTGTTCTTTTGTTGCGGCAGTTACCGCATAAGCCAATCTGTATTGTAATTCTTCACGGCTTTCATGCACTTCTACTCTAAACTGATTTATCACACCCATACACCTTTGCCTCTGTCTCTAATAATTTAGTACATCTTCATGGAGAATTGGTATTACCTTGCAAGCATTCTTAAGCGCAACATTTTTTTGTCCACATAATTGTTTGATACAAGAATCGTCAATCTTTCAGATGCCCCACAGTCAGTTTCCATGCTTGAGAGTAATCCCTAATCTTGACAATTTGGCTAACAATTTTGTCAACAGTAGTATTGACTACACTTACTTATATCTGGTATTGTTATCTAGGACGTATTTATAAATTCAAAACAATCATCCTGTAATTAAATACAAGATTATAGCGTTTCCTAAGCAAGTGAGGTACACCCAAATCTTTTTTACCAAGCTTAGTAGCTTTGAAAACTTACCTCACTAGGTCCGTAACCGCTATATGATAAGTTGTTATTAACTTAAGAGCAAGGCTTCGATGGTCTTAATGATCTCAGTCTATCTTGATTGACCTTATACTTATTTGTGATATATTTAACGATGAGTAAGGTGGAATTACGGGATTTTTATCTTCAAAAATACTTGATATGCGTACTAACATCTATTTGTAACCAACCATTGTAGAACCTTCTAGTGATAACATCCGATTATCCTATGTGTTTTATTATGGTGTAAAGATAGCTGTAGTAATTGAACTAAGTTGATCACTTGGTATTCAAATTAAAGTTTGCATCATGTTTTTGCACGTAAGTTTAAAGTTGATAATTTTCTCGATTTCTAAAAATTTAGATAATCATTCATCCATAAAACCCTAACATAAACGAACCTGCATCACTTTGTAGTATCATACTTATGTCATACAGTTTTTAGATTCAGTGAACTAACTATTACTACTACCTACAAGCAATATCTGCAAAAATTATGGATACTAACTCAAATAACGTTGAAGAGATAGATTTTCAAAAACACCTACTTGTTGTGCGACGACGCTGGATACCAGCATTAGGAGTTTTTGGACTAGTTGTTACCCTTGCATCCTTGTTTGCATTTTCATTGAAACCGTCATACAAGGCAGACGGCAGTTTGTTGATTAAGACAAATCGTACAAGCTCCCTAACGGGTTTAGGGCAAGCCATAGGGCAAATTGAAGCTTTAACTACTACAAACAATCCTTTAGAAACTCAGGCAAAGATAGTTGCTTCTGTTCCAGTTATTCAGGAAACCATTAGAACACTTGACTTAAAGGATGACCAGGGTCAATTCATGAGATTACAAGATTTTTTGGAAAAACTGAAGATAGAAAATGCCAAGGGAACCGAGGTCTTGCAGATTTCCTATACAGATCAAGATCCAGATTTGGCTGCCAAAGTTGTTAATCAACTTATGGAAGTTTATATCAAAAATAACATAGAGGCAAATAGGGCTGAGGCAGTCTCAGCTCGTAAGTTTATATTGAAAGAACTCCCTGCTAGTGAACTATCCGTAAGAGCGGCAGAGTCAACTCTACGTAAATTTAAAGAGGAAAACAGAATAATCGCTCTAGAAACAGAAGCAAATTTAGCAGTCCAGACGATCTCTAGCCTAGAACAGCAACTTGCTCAAGCTCAAGCTCAATTTGCTAATGTTACTGCTAGGTCAAAAGAATTGCAAAATCAGGGGAGCATTGATTCACGACAATCTGTTAGCTTTGCCTCATTGAGCCAAGTACCTGGAATTCAGCAGGTGCTTACTCAACTTCAAGAAGCACAAAACCAATTGACGGTTGAGCAAACACGTTTGCAACCGACGCATCCTACTATCATTAACTTGGAAGAAAAAATTGCTGCTCTCAACAGCTTGCTAGAAGGACGCATAAAGGAAGTTGCAGGTAGTAATCAGCAAATTCCTGTGGAAAATTTACAGATTGGAGAATTGCGGCAAAGCCTGATTGAAAATTTTGCTAGTACTGAAGCAGAACGGTTAGGTTTATCTGGACAAATAGCTACATTATCGAGCAAACTGTCTGCTTATAAGCAAAGAGTAAATGTTTTACCTAGACTAGAACAGATTCAACGGCAGCTTGAGAGGAAGCTAAAAGCGTCTCAAACAACTTATGAAGCACTTTTAACGAGACTCCAAGAAGTACAGTTAGCGGAGAACCAAAATATTGGCAATGCTCGTATTATCTCTCCTGCCTTAGTTCCAGATCAACCCACTGGTCCTCGTAAGGCGCTAATAATAGCAGGCGGAGGAATTTTTGGTATTATGCTCGGCATAATCGCTGCCTTCATGTTGGATTTAATTGACCGCTCTGTGAAGACAGTAAAAGAAGCAAGGGAATTGTTCCAATATACATTGCTAGGGGTGATACCTTTAGTAGGTGGGAATGGCAAAAGAAGTTCTTATCTGCCAGGAGTAGATCAACAAATTCCCAGAGTTATTGGCAGAGACATTCCTCACTTTCCTGTAGGTGATGCATATCAAATACTACAAGCTAATTTAAAGTTCTTGAGTTCGGATAAAAAGTTAAAAGCAATTGTTGTTAGCAGTTGCGTATCCAAAGAAGGCAAGTCTGAGGTAGCTGCGAATTTAGCCTTAGCAATGGCTCAGTTGGGACATCGGGTATTGTTAGTCGATGCCGATATGCGCCGTCCAATACAGCATCATATTTGGGGAATGACAAATGCGGTGGGGCTATCGAATGTAATTGTTGACCAATCTCCTATTCGTGTAGCAATACAGGAAGTAATGCCCTACCTCTACGTTCTTCCTTCTGGAGTTGTACCACCTAATTCAGTAGCATTGTTAGATTCTCAAAGGATGGCTACATTAGTCACTTCCTTTACAGAGGAATACGATTTCGTAATTTTCGATACTCCTCCCCTATTGGGAATGGCAGATGCCGCTGTTTTAAGTAAGCTAGCTGACGGTATCATGTTGGTAGTTCGACCTGGGGTGATCAACTATGCTAGTGCTAGTGCAGCTAAAGAGTTTCTCAAACAGTCAGGTCAACAGGTTTTGGGCATGGTTCTTAACGGTGTAAATGTTAAAAGTGAGCCTGACAGCTACTTCTACTATTCCAGAGACTCTGCTGAATCTGGTTATGTGTCGCAAAAATCTGTCGTTACGAAATGAGACTATTCAACTTGAAGCAGCAGCCTCTTGAGCCAGAAAACCACAACAATTAGAATTTGATGCAATGCTATGTAAATTTAAAATTCATAAGTTGTCAATTATCAAATCTCGCTCTGGTCTGCATGAGATTATCAAAAATACAGGGTGGCTATTTTTTGACCGCATACTTCGTATGGGTGCTGGTTTAATAGTGGGAGTTTGGGTTGCCCGCTATCTGGGAGTACAGCAATATGGTCTTTTTAACTACGCTGCCGCCTTTGTAGCATTGTTTGGGCCGGTTGCCAGTCTAGGATTAGACAGTTTAGTAATCCGCCGTCTTGTTCATGATTCATCAGCCAAGGAAGAAATTTTAGGAACAACTTTTTGCCTAAAATTTGTAGGCGCCATTTTAGCTTTACTTTTAGCATTTGGTAGTATCTTTTTATCAAATAATGATGAACCCCTAACGGTATGGTTAGTAATCATCTTAGCAGTACCAGGATTTTTTCTGGCTTTTGACACAATTGATCTGTGGTTTCAATCCCAAGTCAAGTCTAAGTACACTGTGATTGCCAAAAATACAGCCTTTTTAGCGATTACCCTACTCAAAATTATTTTGATTACGCTCAAAGCACCATTGTTAGCTTTTGCTTATGCAACATCAGCAGAGGTTGTTTTAGGTGCAGTAGGCTTGGCGATCGCCTACAGATTTAATAAGTATTCAGTTTGGTCGTGGCGTTGGAAATTTTCTGTTGCTAAATCTCTACTTAGTGAAAGTTGGCCTCTAATTTTTTCTGGTTTTGCAATACTAATTTATATGAAAATTGACCAGATAATGTTAGGTCAAATGGTTGGGAAAGAAGCAGTAGGTATTTATGCTGCGGCTGCACGTATTTCTGAAGTTTGGTATTTTATTCCGACCACAATTGTATCTTCGTGCGCTCCCTCAATTTATGCAGCTAAAAAAGAAGCTAACGAAACTTTATACTATGGGCGAATAAAAAAATTGCTTCGCTTACTAATGCTTATTTCTTTCACAATTGCTTTACCAATGACATTTTTGTCAGGAACAATCATTAACCTATTGTTTGGTAATGGCTATGCAGAAGCAGGAACGGTGCTAGCAATTCACATTTGGGCTTCATTGTTCGTATTTTCAGGAGTGGCAACAGCACCCTATTTTATAGCAGAAGGCTTGACACACCTTTCCATGTATAGAACTATTATTGGGGGAATTACTAATGTAATATTAAACCTATTTTTGATTCCTGCTTATTCAGGAGTAGGTGCTGCGATCGCCACAGTAATATCTTATGCAGTAGGTTCATTTTTAGCTAATGGGATTAATCCAAGAACGAGGAAAATATTTATACTTCAATTTAAATCATTATTACTTCTTAATTGATATTAAAACTGTATTTTGTTATAAAAACTATATACTGTGTATATCGACAGACAGAAAAGACAAGTAACTGTTTTGGGTCAATCAAACTTACATTAATGATTTGTATAGATAGGGCAAAAATTTATGGTTATCATTTCAGAAGATAAAATAAATAATAATACTAATACTAAATACTTACAATTAAATTTAATAAAATCGTTTAAATTTGAATTGATTAGTTTATATGGAAGGTTAATCCTGCGAACAAAGCCAAAATTCAAAAATAATAGCTTAAATTTATTACATTTAGGTTGCGGTTCAACCATTTTTGAAGATTGGGTAAATGCAGATTTTTTTAGCAATATCAATATCATTAAATTCTGGAAACCCTATGCTAATAACCGTGATTGGATGCTCGACTTGAGATATCCTTTTAACTGTGATCACAATGTATGGGACGGAGTTTTTTCAGAACATACTCTTGAACATTTGTATCCCAATCAGGCTTTGCAATTACTCAACGAGTTATACAGAACAATGAAGCCTGGTGCATGGTTAAGACTGACTGTTCCTGATTTGAGAAAATATGTGAACTACTATTGTGGTCAAACAGTACACGAAAAATTTAATCAATGGCAGACAGGCTGTGAAGCAATTAGAAATCTAACTCAAGACCACATTCATTTGTCCGTCTGGGATAGTGAACTATTAGGCAAATATTTAGAAAAAGTAGGATTCTTTAATATAAAAGAGGTTTCTTTTATGCAGGGAACTGATGAGTTATTACTTAAAGATAAACCTGAAAGAGCTTGGGAAACTTTGTATATGGAAGCTCAGAAGCCTCTATTATAGAGTATTTTTAAGGGGATGTCTGAAAAGTAAGAAAGCCCACGTAACGGCATCCTGTCTGTAGAAAAAACATTTAAGTATGGCAGAGTTACGAGAGGCATAAATCCATCTATCCTGCGTAATCTGACTTCTGACCAGTGGTAACTACTATCAGGCCTAACTCCTGCTGCAAAAATATGAAATCTTACCGGAAAGATTAAAATCTCTTATCAAAAAAAATTCAGACATCCTCTAAAAGAGCCGCAGTAATTAATGAAGTGCGTCAACTTTATAAATAATAAAATTTTTATCTACATAATACCACAAGTAAAAATATTTATTGGATATATACAACTAAATTTACGATCCCAAAGGCACAACAATTTTTTTTGATGAGACTATATGAATTTAAATCAAAAGCTAGAGGCAGGGGTAATATTTTTTTTACTGGCATTGAATGAGGCTCATGATCAACCAAGATTATTGGAAAATATTGTTAGTATAGTCTATTATGCTTTTTTAGCATATGTAATTTTGACTAAAGGTAAAAAACTTATTTATGTAGCTACAAGAGATATATTTTTGCTTCTCTTTATAACACTAGCTATTGTTTCAGTTCTTTGGTCTTCAAACGCGTCAGCTACTATAAATGAGTACAGATTCTTAATTCGTACATGTTTATTAGGTGTATATATAGCAATGAGATATACTCCTAAAGAACAAATGCGCCTGTTTTTTTGGACATATAGCATGATAGTGGTTGCTAGCTTTATCGTTATTCTTTTCATTCCGTCTTATGGAATTTCAGAAAAAAGTTCAGCCTGGAACGGAATTTACGGTCACAAACAGGTGTTTGGACGTAACTTGGGCTTGGCTATTTCACTTTTTATGACCAATTTTTTGGTCACAAATAAGCAAAAAACATATCATCAATTAATGTCGGCAATCTTTATTGTTATTACTTTAATTCTGATTATATTTTCTGAAAGTAAAACAAGTTTAATACTATTCATTTTTTCTCTCTCTATGACGTTTGCCTTGAAAGTAATTAAGCCAAATAAATATGGAATAATCTTGTTGATGGCTTTAATATTTGTCTTTAGTATTATTACAATTTTTGTAGCGATTAACTATGAATACATATTAGTTGATGTTTTAGGTAAAGACGTTGAATTAAATGGTCGCCTTCCTTTGTGGCAACTTTCCATAAACAAGGGATTAGAACAGCCTTGGCTAGGTTATGGATATAACGGTTTTTGGACTGCTAATGTTTCAGATATTGTAATTAACAATACATGGGCTAGGGGCAATTATAGGGACCGTAGTGTTTCTATATTTCACGCTCACAATGGGCTGATAGATATTTTTTTGCAAATGGGATTAGTTGGTCTTCTGTTATTTACTTTAAGTATATTCAGTATGACAAAAAAAATCTTTACTATGATTATTCTATACAAAAATATAGAAACTTTCTGGATGTTACAGTTTGTTAGTATTTTCTTTATCGCTAATCTATCTGAAAGTAATATGATTCCATCCAGTAGTCTGTTTTGGATGATGTATGTATCAACAGTACTTTCATCTACCCTGCATTTAAGTCGAATGCAAAAACAGGGTAAGCTCATCTAATTTGGTATGATGTAAACTTGAAAAATGAAATAAAAAACAGAAGCCTCCCTATGGATAACAATTATATGATTGAGTTTCTCAGTTGTTGCTTCATTGATTACACATTAAATTCTTCTGAATTCTTATGCCAAGACTGATTGAGATGTTCTTACACTGAATTATAAAACAGCAACAACTATAATAGCCTATTTTAAAAAGTAGCCAGCAATGAAAATTGCATTTTATTATATCAAAATAAATTTCTAATTTAGACCCAAAAGTAAACATAATATTACCTAAAAAACATAAAGCAGTTAACTATGGAAAACCAACAGTACGAAAGTAATTATTCTTTAACAGAGGAAGAATTAACAAAACTCCCGACTATTTCTATAGTAGTACCTAACTATAATGGTGGTCAAACTATCGGAGCAACCCTGAAAAGCTTGATCGATCAAAACTATCCAAAGCTAGAAATCATTGTAGTTGATGGTGCTTCAACAGATAATAGTGTTGAGGAAATTATAAACTTTGAGTCACACATTAGCTGGTGGGTTAGTGAGAAAGACAGTGGTCAGTCTAGCGCGATTAACAAAGGTTTTTCAAAGTGTTCTGGTGAAATTTTGAACTGGCTGTGTAGTGACGACCTCCTTGCACCTAGTGCTTTGTATACAGTAGGAAAATACTTCGCTGAGTTACCTGATATTGATATCTTAGTTGGGCGTGGACAAAATCTGTTTACAGGTGAAAATCTAGCTCTGCCACAAAAGGCAGTTAATTTTTGGCTAACTTTGGCTGAGCAATTTTTGGGGCAGAAACGACCTATAATTCAGGATGCACAGAACCCACGAACATATATCAAGGCTCCTACACTCAAAGACATTACCTTAATATCTGTCCATAATCCAATTTCTCAACCTAGTTGCTTTTATCGCCGCAGGTTAATTAATAGAACTAAAGCAATAGATGAAAGTTATCATTATGCAATGGATACTGAACTTTGGAACTATTTTCAATCCCAAGGAGCAGTATGGAAATGCATCGACGATGTGTTGAGTATATCGATCCAAGATGGTAGAAATAAGACTAGTACAGGAGGCTACAAAGTTGCTCTTGAACTGGAACGTATATATGAAACCTATGTTCAAGAAAGAATACCTTTAACATTTTGGCATAGAAATTTGCGTTATCCCTTAGAAAAATTTATGGCAGTTCATACTCATAGAATATGGATATATATAATAGGAACTTTGTGGGTTGCGGTAACACTGTTACTAGCTCCATTTTATGGTTTTGATAGAGTATGGCATTTAAGATGGAAACGGTGGACTTAATAATGTAGTTTTTTAGAAAATACACTAGCAAATTTTTCAATAATCCGCGTATAATGAAAAAGCTAAGAATAGCTTACATAGTCTGGAAACAATACCAAAGAAGATCTGAACTTCTTGCTCAGCGTTTAGATGCAAATATAAAATTTATGCCTCATCTGTTTAAGGCTAAATATATTCGTCCATTAGATTATTTATTAAAATTAATATCAACATTTAAATATATTATCCAGCATCAACCTGATATTGTAATTGTTCAAGCACCGCCTTTGTTCGGTGCGATCGCACCTATGTTAATGCGAGTGCCTTATGTTATTGATGCTCATAATGCAACAATTCAAGGATTTTGGCTAAAATTTCCATCAACTGAATACTTACTGAACAGATCTTCTGCTATTCTTGTTCATAATAATGAAATATTTCACATAGCAAAAAGCCTCATTGCACATAATAAAATAGTTTCTATCCTCGATCCTTTAGAAGTAATAATTAAACAAAACAAACAACGTTTAAATAATCAAGTATTAGTTATTTGCTCTTTTAGCAGCGATGAGCCAATAGATATAATCATAGAAACTATTCGTAGGTTGCCAGACTACACTTTTGTAATTACGGCAGACATTAGTAAATTGTGCCCTTTGCAACGCCAGCTTTTACATGAACAGAGAAATGTATGTTTAACAGGATTCTTACCAACTGAAGAGTACCAATCTCTGCTCGTATCGAGTTTAGCTGCACTCGTTCTTACTACTCGTGACTCGACTCAACCCAGTGGTGCTTGCGAAGCTTTATCTTCTGATACTCAGCTCATAATTAGTGAAACTTCTTTGACAAAGGAACTTTTTGCTGATTGGGCAATTTTAGTTGATAACTCTGTAGAGTCAATTGTTTCTGCTATTCAATCATTAGAACTTAAAGCTATAGATTTATCTAATTATCGTAATCTTTGGGAAATATCAGTTAATCAGGGTATTGATCAACTATACTCACTCCTCTATTCTTCAAACAGACTTTAAACTAAAATTATAAAGTAAGTTTATCTAGTTAATTAGGATGGTCAATTTTTATGGTTTCACTTGGTAAAGTACTGATTATAGTAGAAAATTTGCCAGTTCCGTTTGATCGACGGGTGTGGATGGAAGCAACTACCCTACGAAAAGAGGGGTATGAAGTCTCTACGATTTCTCCAAAAGGTAATGGCTTTGACAAGGATTACGAAGTAATTGAGGGAATTAATATATATCGCCATCCCCTTCCACCTGAAGAAAGTTCTGTTAAAGGCTATCTTCGAGAGTATGCTTTTGCTGTTTATTGGCAGTTTCGTTTAGCCCATCAGGTATGGCAAGAGCAAGGCTTTGACATTATTCATATCTGCAATCCACCAGACTTGCTGTTCTTAACCGCAGGTTGGTTCAAATTTTTTCGTGGTGTAAAAGTCATATTTGATCATCACGATTTAAGTCCAGAGATGTACATTGCCAAATACAATCGCAAAGATGTATTCTACTACGGTCTACGATTGGTTGAACGTTTGACCTATGCTACAGCAGACCTTGCTATTGCTACGAATGAATCCCATCGCAAAGTTGCTTTAACGCGAGGAGGTAAAAAGGCAAAAGAGGTTTTTGTTGTCAGGAGTGCACCTGATCTTTCTCGTTTTACACGAATGCTGCCAAATCCAAGTTACCGAAGAAATAGAAAATATTTGGTAGGTTATATCGGTGTGATGGGAGAGCCAGAAGGTATTGATTATCTGTTGCGCAGTGTAAGTTACCTTGTGCAGGAACAAAATCGTCAGGATATTCATTTCATGTTGATTGGTAGTGGTCCAGCTGCGGAAAAGCTCAAAGCTTTAGCAGAAAGCCTGGATATTGCTGATTATGTAGAATTTCCAGGATTTAAAACAGGTAAAGAACTTTTAGAACGTCTCTCTAGTTGCGATGTTTGTGTAGAACCGTCGCCACGATCTGCTTACAACGAAAACTGTACTATGAATAAAATTCTAGAATATATGGCATTAGGAAAACCTATTGTCCAATTTGATCTTAGAGAGAGCAAATATTCAGCCCAAGGAGCATCTTTGTATGCTACACCCAATGATGAGGTGGAGTTTGGTGACAAAATTATTGAACTTCTGGAATCTCCTCAAATTCGCGAAGAAATGGGTGCAGAAGGACGACGCAGAATGGAGGAAATCCTTGAATGGCGTCATCAAGCACCGAAGCTGTTGGAAGCTTATGCAGCTGTTTAATTCCTTTCATAGAATCTGGGGAACAGTTTTTTAAATAACTAAGTTAATTGAATTAAACTCAATAGCAATAACTATACTTGGCTTTCCAAGGCTGCTCCTCGTTGAGATTGTCTACCAGTAAGCCCTTTGCGACTGGATTCAAACTTAAAACACAAGTTGGGATGGAATGCTACAGCGAGAGCGTTTGACCATGCTCCAAAACTTTAATATCAGTTTTCTAAAGTATTAGAGTCTACTTCAATAGACATCTTGCATAAATATTTTTTTGCCTCACGCAAAGACGCAAAGGCGCAAACAAGAAGCTTAAAAGAACGACTTTTGCAAAAAGTCTAATAGACTTTTACAAGCAAATGAAGCCTGCTAATCATGACTAAGATTTTGTTTTTTTTAGTCAGTAATTAACGGTTTTTGCTTGATTAACTTTTTAGTAAAGGAGGTCAATTTCTATAATGAGGTGTACAGGATGATAATTTTATCTAATGTTAATAATGATCACACTTAAAACAATTAGTTTTGTTGTGTTTATTCATCATGATTGAATTATTTATTCAATCATGAGTGTAGCAAAATCCCAAAACAGTGGAGTTTAGTAATCATGACATCCAGATATGTACCATTAGTAGATTTTAAGCCAGATTTAAGATCGGCTAAAGGCGCAAGGATACAGAGAGGACTAGCTGTAAGAGTGCTCAGAGTAATAACACTGTTATTGCTAGATGCGCTCTCTTTAACCTTGGCCTGGAAGTTGGCAGTATTTTATGGAACTCCAATAGATTCTCCTTGGACAGAAAAATCTTCTTTCTTACTGCTAATTCTCGTAGTCGAACTTGGCATGATAGCATCCAAGGGACTATATAATGCTGGCATTCATCGGCGTAACTATGGTCTGCTTGTTAAAGCAGTTTCCCTTTCAGAATTTTTCTTATTGTTGATTGCGTTTCTTTATGAACCTCAACGCTATATCTCCCGCTCAACCTTTCTCTTGTTTTGGTTGTTTTCCGTAGCATTGATTTGTGGGAATCGGTTAATCTTTGATTTTGCTACTAAAGTACTTCGGAAAGTAGGAGTAATTCGTTATCCTGTTTTTCTGATCACAGATGTAGAAGATCAAGAGAGTAGCGTTAAATTAATCGAAAAAGAGAATTGCTACAATATTTTTGGAGTAGCTGAAGCTAGCTCTTTAGACAGAGATAACCGAGAAGCCACCCTAGAATTTCTCCACAATCGAGGTATTGTTGAAGCTTTTGTCTCTTGGAATGCAATCAAGAACCGTCTATATGTTTCTTGGCATTTTCTTAATGCTGGCATTACCCTCCGGATATTGCCGACAGAGAGAGAAGTTTTGCCACCTAAGTCTATATTGTGGATGATTGGTGAAGTACCGTGTTTGACAATCCCAGCACCGATTATCGCAGGTGGTGATTTTTGGCTAAAGCGGTGCTTCGACCTTGTTTGTGCAATAATTTTGCTATTTCTTCTATCACCTTTGTACTTATTAATTGCCTTGCTGATTAAGTTAGATTCTCCTGGTCCAGTCTTTTTCAAGCAGAATCGTATTGGTCTGCATTGTAAGCAGTTCAAGATCTGGAAATTCCGAACAATGGTTACAAATGCAGAAAAGCTGCAAGCAGCCCTAGAAGCAAAGAATGAAATTAAAGATGGTGTACTATTTAAACTCAAAGACGACCCTCGCGTCACAAGAGTTGGCAAATTCCTGCGCCTTTACAGTCTAGATGAATTGCCACAACTGTTTAATGTTCTACTTGGGGAGATGAGTCTAGTAGGCCCTCGTCCTCTCCCTGTTCGAGATGTAGAGAGATTCAAAACCACCCACTTCATTCGTCAAGAAGTTTTGCCTGGTATTACTGGATTATGGCAGGTTTCTGGTCGCTCTGATATTGATAACTTTGAGGATGGAGTGAAATTAGATATTGCATATATAGAAAATTGGTCACTTTGGTTAGATCTGAAAATTTTGCTGAAAACGATTAAGGTTATCTTGCAAAAGACAGGTGCTTATTAATAAATAGTGCCCTAACCAAGTGTGGGTATAGATGACAATGTTATTCCAACATATAATCCACGCTTTGGTAGGGCACTATCCTTATTTCTTGCGGATGGTGTTTTTAATGCAGTTGGCGTTCACGCGCACCTATATCTATGATCGAAATACCGTCTTTATTTCCATCTATTGGGCGCTTAACATTAGCCTGATCAATATTTGGGGCTGAAACACCATTGAAAGTGCTAGTTCCAGCTTCGAGCGCCGGGCTATTAGAGTGGGGGTAAAAATTACCCTTGGCAGGATCTACCAATTTTGGGTCTTTTCCAATAATATTGCTCGACCCTGAAGTTTTATAGTTAGAGGAATTGTAGACAAGATTATAATCATAGATGGTGTTAGTTGCTTTCCAAGTATTATTAACCAACTTTGCATCTTTTTTGGCGTACATAATGTTATTGAACACTTTCACATTATCTGCCAGTATCGCGTCAATTTCGCCCAAGGTCTCCTGAAGAGAAGGAGTCTGCACGTTTTGATAGGTAGTGTTGTTAACTACATCAACGTTAGGACTTAAGTAGACAACAATTCCAGAAGCACCATTTTTATATACGATGTTGTTGGCAATCAAAGTTTTGCCAGTATAGGCTGGAATAGACTCATTCATCTGCCTATCAATTATGATGCCATGCCCTTCAGTAATTTTTCCGACCTGAGCCCGGGGAACGTAGTTGATATTGTTGTAAACAACATTCCCCCTAATAATCATTTTATAGTCGGTAGTATTGTTGTCTGTATTCCAGTTGTGTATCATGCTAACGGCACTATTTCCCACAGCGCTATACCATGTGGTCTCCGAAATAACGTTGTTCTCAATAGTGACGTAGTCAGCGTATTGCGTACCAATCCCACCGCCACCAAACTTAGAAATATTGTTGTTGCGAATCAAGATATGGTGGGGATATTGCGAGATTACCCCGTTTACAGACGATGCTGTTATTGCAATCCCTACCCCAGTCGTCAGGGGATCTTTCAGGTTATTTTTTTGCTCTTCTGTATACTCCGACGTAACTTTGTCGTTACTACCTATTAGCGTCAAACCCTCAATATTAATGTAAGAGGAACCACTGATGGTGATGGCGTAGCCATTGCTGGATTTGATCACAGGTTTGTGACCAGGATAGGCTTTGAAAGTTATCGGTGCATCTGCAGTGCCTTGTCTTTCATAAATTAAGAGAACCGCTTGACTAGGGTTTGTCTCCTGGGTGTATGTGCCATTCATAATGTAGACTGTATCCCCAGCCTTGACTTTCCATGCTACTGTTTGCAACGTCTGAAACGCAGTATCTTCTTTCAAGCCATCATTTTTATCGTTTCCTGTTGGAGAGACATAGTATGTCTTACCAGAAGTAGCTAAAGCCAATTTATCAGAGCCAATTCTGGAAGCAGGCGCGCTTTTCCCCCAGTTAAATTTGACTGTGGTATCAGTCTGTGTCAGCTTCGGGACAGATAAGTCTGCGTTATCAAAGGATTCAGCTTTTAGTCCCATGTCAATTCCTAGGCCGACAACTAGAGTTGCAGCCAAAACTCGAGAAAGAAACATAATTCAACTCCTAAAATATGTAAAAGCTTTGGAAGAAAACGGCGTATGAACTGGCCTTTTACGGGATGTGTAAAAGGTCAGTTTTATAAATAGAAAAATCCATAATCTCATTTTTCCAAAGCCTAATTCTTCTATTAGGTAGTTTCATGAATATAAAACTCTAAAGAAATAGGTTTGGTAAAAAGTACGCTCTTTAATTCTTTGAGGACTTGGGGTAAAAATTCAGGTGAGGGCATCATGATTTGGAGTCCCTGAGTGAATCGATTTGTGAGGAAAGTCCTAATTGGAGACTGTTTATCCTCTCCACTGACAGTTTCTTGAACTTTGCAAACGAAAGCAGAGATGTGTCCTACTCGGTGTGAGGTAAATAAACATTTATGCAACAATGTTAATAAGCATATCAAACAATTGAGCTATTATTTGATTGATTTAGATATCTAATGCATTTAGATATCCAATAGATTTTGAGAATTTTCGCCAGACGTTAGATGAATTTGGGCTTTTTGTTATCTAAGGCAGATGAAGTATAAGTGGAGTAAATATTACTGCGCTCATATCATAGACTTTACTAACAGAAGCTGAATCTATTAACGAATTTTAGCTTTTGTAAATCAGAATTTTCTCAATTGAAATTGCCAGGTTCTATTTGGTCATGTTTTATTCAACATAATGTAAATATATTTCATAAATCTATGTCCTGACTTCGGTGTAAACACGGCTTCACACTTAGTTAAATTATTTTGTTACGTGTGTTATTAAACGTAGAAACCAGCATCTCTGCTAACAATGATTACTTATATAAAAAGTTCATAAATATTGAAAAAGTTCTAGCCCAATCTTTATAAGGGTTTGAAACTAATCCCTGTAAATATTCTTGTAACACAAGGATAAGGATTTGATATGGTTACTGATAGTTGAAAGCAAAAAAAACAGAAATATCAATTAACTGCGATCGCTCTGACTTTGGCGTCAAAGGCCAATTCGATACACAAGTATTTGAGTTTAGACAACCAGAGAATCCCTGTAGTCACTTGTAACAAGTCGAACTTTAACAAAGGCGATCGCAAATTCATCACGACTGAAGTCACTACTACACGAACAAAGCCTGTCTACGGAAGCTTTTAACGATTTACGACTCTATGTGGTGTGTCTAATTACAAATAACGAATTAGTCTCATGCGGGTGTGTGTGCCATTCTTCCTGTTATAAGAGACTTTAATACTTCTTCTGATTCCGCAAACGGCAAGCGCTTGATTTCAATTTCAAGGGAAAGGGAGATAGCGCTTGGTTCGGTTTGTAGGGTATTAGCTAAGTAGCTGATGTGGTAGTGTATCATGGGCTAAAATATATCTCAGCAATTGTGAGTTTTTTGTGAGGACATAAAGCAATTTGATGGCTGTTACGTATTTTTTCCAAAAACCATCGCTCGATGTCTACCCTAAAGACTTACCTGCACTAGCTCCTGCTGTTTTTTAACTTAGTCGAACTCACGTTGTTGTATATATAGCAGTCCTAAATCATTCGTGAAAATTTTAGATAGTCGTAACCTCCCTATAGTCCTCCCTTACTAAGGGGGGACGGCGTTAGCCGGGGGGAATTTTCTTACAAATCATTTAGGATTGCGATAGTTACTACAGAAAATGCCTGCTCTCGGCAACCATAGTATTACAGTTCCGGCTACAACCTCAGCTGGGGTAACTTTTGACTACGCTTCTAATTCTAAATAGTCCACAATTGCCAAGGATTCCACTATATTAAAGCCGTCATCTCACAAAACTGGAACTTGATGCAAAGGGCTAATCGCTAACATGGTTGAAACTGATCACCATCTATTTTGCTCACTACCAGTTCAAATTTAAGTACTTTCTTGAGAGGGGTGATATGGCCTCACTAGAAAAAACCTCGCGGCTTCATATGTACCGCCTCTTGTTCTAACGGAGACGCTGCACGAACGAGAACGGCTAACGGCAAACGGGAAGCCGCTACTCTACCCTATGCTGCGGGAACTCTCTTTGAGGGAACGGGTTCTCCGAAGGACTAGAAAAAGGCTTTGCTAACGCGTCTACGTTCTTCCGTAACCTTTGCGTCAGTCCTATATCTTTAATAATTGCTGTAGTTATTGGGTCTAAAGTCTCAAAATTGCTGGCTGATTTCCGCACCTAGTCGAGGTCGATTGTACTGGTGCAATTGGCTGGTCTTAGCTTGGGTGGACATTGGCCATGGAGAATTGGTGAGCAGGTAAGAGGGAGAAATTAAGAATATCCAATTCTTTCTCCCCATCTCTCCATTGTCCCTTGTACTCAAACAGGGCCCCGAACTCCCCCGCTTTCCCTGCTATTTTTGTCCCCAGTCTCTACACCCCTGCCTTTTCTAATACCAGCTTAGAGCGCTTCACTTGCTCAGGAATTGCTACAGGATAATCTCCTGTAAAGCAGGCAGAACAAAAACTATTGGGGTCTTCTCCCGTCGCTTTTAGCATTCCCTCCCAACTTAAATAAGCTAAAGTATCCACTTCTAGTTGCTGGGCAATTTCTGCCACTGACTTAGTGGCAGCAATCAGCTGATCTTGGCTATCGGTATCGATGCCGTAGAAGCAGGGGTGAGTCACCGGTGGAGAAGAAATTCGCATATGCACTTCCACTGCACCCGCTTCACGCAAGGTTTTAACTAACTTACGACTAGTAGTACCCCGCACAATCGAGTCATCAACAATAATCACTCGTTTACCTACCAGCACATCTTTGAGGGGGTTGAGTTTCATGCGAATACCCGACTCGCGCATGGTTTGTGTTGGCTGAATAAAGGTTCGTCCAACATAGCGATTTTTAATCAATCCTTCAGCGTAGGCTACACCTGAAGCTTGAGAAAATCCAATGGCAGCAGGCACACCAGAATCAGGAACACCAAAGACAATATCAGCATCCACAGGAGATTCTTGAGCTAATTGTCGCCCTAGCCGCATCCGGTAGCTGTATAAACTCTCGTTGTGCATGAGACTATCAGGACGCGCAAAATAAATCATTTCAAAGATGCACAGCTTGCGTTGCGGCTGTTTACTCCAGTGGTAGGAAGCTAAACCTTCTTCAGTGATCCAAACTAACTCGCCTGGTTCCACGTCCCGCAGGTATTCAGCGCCAATGATATCTAAACCACAAGTCTCAGAAGCCAAAACGTAACGGATGGGATTACCAGCCAAAGTACCGATTACTAAAGGACGAATGCCATTGGGGTCACGGACACCCATCACACCAATAGGCGTACCAATCACTAAACTAAAGGCTCCTTGGCAGCGGTTAAATGCTTGAATCGAGCCTTCTAGCCAATCTGCACCAGCATCGATCGCTTGAGCGATCGCAAAAGCGATCATTTCTGAGTCTGTGGTCGTCACTAAGTTGCATTTGCTCTGGAGTAACTCTTCTCGCAATTGCACAGTATTGACTAAATTACCATTGTGTGCTAAAGCAATTGAACCCAGCCGAGTTGACAGCACGGCAGGCTGGGCATTAACTTTGCGGCTAGAACCGGTAGTAGAATAACGAGTGTGACCAACGGCTAGGCTTCCAGGCAGATCCTCTAAGACAGATTCATTGAAAACTTGAGACACCAAGCCCATATCTTTATGTAGATGTACATGCGTACCCTCAAAGGTAGCAATACCAGCTGATTCTTGACCCCGGTGCTGGAGGGCATACAATCCAAAGTAGGTCAGTTTAGCAACGTCTTGTCCTGGTGCGTAGATGCCAAAAACACCGCAAGCTTCTTCTGGCTTGTCAGGGCGATTTTCAGCACTATTCATTAAGTCGTTGGTCTGTCGGGGGTATTCATCCGAAGTCACGGGATGGATGAGAATCATGCGGGCTTTGCTCCTGGTGTTGGTGTCAAGTCACAGGGATTATGTCGTTGGATAGTCGCGGAGTTCTTAATAAATCTTTAACCATCTATTAAAACAGTACCTTAAGAAGGATGAAGGATAAAGTCTAATAATGTAAAGTAAGAAAAATTTCATCCTTCTCATGTGGTGTGGGTAGCTAAACGTCTTTTGATGGCATTGGCATAGCTAGCTTTCATATCTTCAATACTAACTTTGATGAGAGTGTAGTTGTCAGTGGTTAAAACCGCCAAACTTGTATGGTAATTTCCAACTTTACCTAGTTTTTGCCATTGTTGAGGCAAATGTTCCTGTAAGTAGGATTCCCAAATTTCTTGTTGTTCTAAAGCAACAGAAACTAAAATTCGGGCACCACCTTCGCCAAACAACAATTCATCCCAGCGTTGTACTTGAGTTGGTGTGATTTCCATACTAATTTCAGCACCGAGGTTACCAGCAATGCAAGATTCTGCAAGAGCAACAGTCAATCCCCCTTCAGCACAATCATGAGCTGAACGTAGCCAACCTGCACGAATTCCTTCTCGGCAAACTTTTTGTACGCGGCGTTCCAAGTCAAAATCTATCCGTGGAGGTTTGCCTGCAACAGTGCCGTGGATGGTGGCTAAATACTCAGATGCTCCCAGTTCAATTTTTGATTGTGTGGGTAATCCCAATAAATAAATTAAATCACCCTCTGTTTGCCAACCTTGTCCACAAATTTTGCTCAAATCGGGAATCAAGCCTACCATACCGACAACAGGGGTGGGATAAATTGGTTGTGGGTTGCCTTGGGAATCGAGGGTTTCATTGTATAAAGAGACATTACCACCGGTTACAGGTGTTGCTAATTCTTGGCAACCTGACGCCAAACCGCGACAAGCTTCTGCCAATTGCCAGTAACCAATCGGTTTTTCAGGACTGCCAAAATTTAGGTTATCTGTCACCGCCAGAGGTTCTGCACCCACACAGCTGAGATTGCGTGCTGCTTCTGCCACCACTGCCTTAGCTCCCTCATAGGGATCAAGATAAACATATCGAGAATTACAATCAACTGTAGCAGCAACACCTGATTTGAAATTTTGGTGAGTCCAGTCCCCGTCTTGGCTTGGAGCCAGATGGGGAACTGGCGTTAGCGGAGCGTTAGCGAGCTTGCGAGCGTCACCCGAAGGGATTTGAGATTTGAGATTGGGAATTTCTTCAAGGGGACGCAAGCGCACGACAGCGGCATCTGCACCGCCTGGTAAAATGACAGTATTGTTCTGCACTTGATGGTCATACTGACGATATACCCAGCTTTTGGAAGCGATCGTGGGTGTATCGAGCAAAGTTAACAGAATATCGTTCCAACTTTGCAAACATCCTTGAATTTCAATACCAGTAATTGTGCAAGGTGGCAAAGCTTCAGGTGTCCATTCCCAAGCTTTTAGGGCGTATTCTGGTGGTTGTGACAACAACTCTCGATGATAAAGTGGAGTATTTTCCGCCAGTGCAAGAGCAGGAATTTCAGCTGCAACTTCACCTTGGAAAAGAATCCGCACGATGGGTTCAGCAATCACTGTCCCAGCGGCAACAGCATGAAGTCCCCAACGGTGGAAAATATCAATTAGCTCTTGTTCACGTCCTTTATGGGCAACGAACAGCATCCGTTCTTGAGATTCTGAAAGCAGGTATTCATAGGGAACCATCCCCGTTTCCCGCACCGGAATCTTGTCTAAATCTAGTTCAATGCCCACACCGCCTTTGGCTGCCATTTCTGAGGTAGAACAGGTGATACCAGCAGCGCCCATATCTTGGGCGGCGACAACTGCACCTGTTTTAAACGCTTCTAAACAAGCTTCAATTAAAGACTTTTCCAAAAAGGGGTCGCCCACTTGCACGGCGGGACGGTCATCGATTGACTGATCACTTAATTCGGCACTGGCAAAACTCGCTCCTCTCATACCATCGCGTCCAGTGGTGGAACCAACATATAATACAGGATTACCCAAGCCAGATGCTCCAGATTTGACAATTTCTGGCGTTTCCATTAATCCCAGGGCCATGACATTGACTAGGGGATTACCAGAATAAGCAGGGTCAAAGTAAACTTCGCCGCCAACTGTGGGTACTCCCACACAATTACCATAGTGACTGATACCTGCTACCACACCAGTGAACAGCCGTTGGGTTTTGGCATCTTCTAGAGAACCAAAGCGCAACGAGTTTAATAGGGCGATGGGACGCGCACCCATTGTAAAGATATCTCTTAAAATGCCTCCTACTCCAGTGGCGGCTCCTTGAAAGGGTTCTACAGCTGAGGGATGGTTATGGGATTCAATTTTAAACGCCAGTTGCAATCCATCGCCTAAATCTACAACTCCCGCATTTTCACCCGGCCCTACAAGGATGCGCGGCCCAGTTGTAGGAAATTGTTTGAGTAAAGGTCGTGAATTTTTGTAACAGCAATGCTCTGACCACATCACCCCAAACATTCCGAGTTCAGCTTTGTTGGGATGACGCCCTAAGCGTCGCACAATTTCTGTGTATTCTTCTGGTTTCAAGCCTTCGCCAGCAATTTCTTGGGGGGAAAACGGATCTCTTGAGGTGGCGGTCATGGGAGTAATGCACCAAGGGGACAGAGGATTATTCTATCTATTTACTTGCGCTGTAGGTGCTGTTCTAGAAAAGCAGATAACTCTTCTTTAGATATTTCTTTTTGAACAACTCTAATTATCAAGTTGTAAGCTTCTTCCTCTGATAAGTTCAAATTATATTCATTCATGGTTATAAAAGTATCCATAACAGCAAAAGCGGTGCGCTTGTTGCCATCCATAAAGGGGTGATTCATAACTAGGTAGTACAGATAAGCTGCGGCTTGTTCGTGAATTGACGGATGGAGAAGTTCACCAGCAAAGGTAGCTTGGGGTTGCGCTAAAGCTGAATCTAGCAAGCCTTCGTCTCTGATACCATAAGTACCACCAAAGCTAATGATCTGATCTTGATGTATGGCTAAGACTTGAGAAATATAGAGAAATTTAGGAGTCTGCAAGGCGACGGTAGACCTCCTGCCATTTCTGTTTAGAAGCTAAATAAGCCTGCCATACTTCTGCATCTTCGGCAACTAGATTAGATGTATTATCCCCAACTTTGTCTTTGCTGTTGTTGGTTTCACTTAAAACGGCTGCAAAACCAGGAATACTTAATAGTTTCTCTTTTACCTCGTTTTCTGCTGTTTCTTGCAGATAAGCCAGAAAAGCTAGTGCTAATTGCAACCTTTCAGGAGAAAGCTGGCGTAAACGATTTTCTGCTTCTAATAAGTAGGTGCTAGGCTTTTGTTCTGCTGCCATCATTATTCTCCAACTAGTGTTTTTCCCAAGCATTGTGAATCGTTTCTGCTGCTAACTCTAGCTTAGAGCTAATCGATTTACATACAGGAGCGATCGCTATCCTATACCATCAGCAATCGGATTTAAATCATGCGATCGCTCTGTAATTTCAAAAAACTTTAGTAGTATAAATCAGATTATTGTATTTAAAAATACAAATTTTAATTAATATTTATACGTATATCTTTTTAGAGAAATAAATCACTGAAGTAAATACAGCTTGTTGGTAAGAATCAAGTGATTAAAATCACATAGACCGATGATTAAGATCCTCTCCCTTCAATTACCAAATTGCCATAATAATCTTAACTGAACTCTAGCCGAGTCATTAATAGGGAACACACTAATTGCCGACAACCTTTCCTAAAGGAGTGTCGGCTTTTTGTTGTGGGTTGAAAGGGATTAGGGACTGGGGACTGGGGAACTCGGGGCCCCCGCGACCGCAGGGAGGAGCCACTGCGTTGCGCGGGTTTCCCGCGTTGTAGCAAGTGGCGTTGGGGATTAGGGGCAATGGGGGCTGGGGACTGGTGAAGCTAGTTGCCTGCTTTGGTTTGTGAAAGTTGGGGCAAACTGGTGTGATTCTTCGGTAAATGAGGGTGGGAGATTAAACGCTCTACTAAATTTGTAGATTTGGTAAAAGTTTACTCAGCCTAAATTTTCCCTAATCCCTAGTCCCCAATCCCCAATCCCCAATCCCCAATCCCCAATCCCCAATCCCCAATCCCCAATCCCCAATCCCCAATCCCCAATCCCCAATCCCCAATCCCCAAAAATAAAATATTCCCACAGTTGGCTAGTGGCTTGACAGATTGCCAGAGCTACATACCAAATGTGGGCAGGTTATGATCAAATTAGAAATCTTATAGATGTTGAGTGCGAATACTTGGCACTCACTCTGTCAGAGTAGAAGCAGATTCCTAGAATTAGCACACACTTTGCATTAAGACATCGCTTGAATGACGTAATCAAAGTAAGGTGCTGCTTCGCTGGCATCTTCCGCACTTAGTAAGTCAAGGGAGGCTTTTTTCAGAGAACTAATAGCTTCTACCATTCCAGGCACAGGAACTCCCAGAGAGTTGTACATTTCCCGCACACCAATTAAACCAATTTTTTCGATTGGCTCTTTGTCACCAGCAAGTACACCATAGGTAATTAGGCGCAAGTACCAGCCAAAGTCACGGACACATAGAGAACGCTGACGTTCTCCATAAGCATTGCCACCGGGTGCAATAAAGTCGGGACGCTTTTGCCAAAGCTGTTTAGTTGCTTCTTGAACAATCTTTTTTTCATTTTCAGCTAAGGTAGCAGCAATCCGCGTCCGTTGTTCGCCGGTTCGCAAAAAGTCTTTGATATTATTGAGTTCGCCACTGCTGGGATAGCGCAGTTCGTCGTCGGCTTTGAGAATAACTTGGCTAATTACAGTCATGATTATTGCAATCACATGAAATATTATTTGCTAGTTTAACGAGTCTGAGGTACAGAAGTGAAGGGGGGAGGGGAGATGGGGAGATGGGGGGATGAGGGAGATGGGGGAGATGAGGGAGATGAGGGAGATGAGGGAGATGGGGAGAAATTTCTGACTAATGACTAATGACTAATGACTAAAACCGCTTGGCGACAGGGTGAATTAATTGAAGTTACGATCGCTGACTTAAATGATACAGGCTCAGGGGTGGGGCGTTTTGATGAACGTGTGGTATTTGTCCCGGATACTGTACCAGGCGATCGCGTTATAGTTCGTTTGGTAGATGTCAAACCTAAATATGCTCATGGCAAACTCCACCAGCTATTGCTTGCCTCCCCTCACCGTATCCGACCTAGTTGCATCGTGGCTGATAAGTGTGGTGGTTGCCAATGGCAACATATTAATTATGAGTATCAGTTAGCAGCTAAACAAAATCAAGTTATCCAAGCTTTGCAACGCATTGGCGGTTTCGTTGAACCACCAGTAGACCCAGTGCTGACTGCTGCTGAGGCTTTGGGCTATCGTAATAAAGCTACTTATCCTCTGGGCATTTCCGCCACAGGCCAGGTACAAGCTGGTTACTACCAAAAAGGTAGCCATCAATTAGTTAACCTGAATCAATGCCCAGTACAAGACCAACGATTAAATCCTCTACTTGCTGAAGTTAAGCAAGACATCCAAAAACAAGGTTGGAAAATTTACGACGAACAGCGTCACACTGGACAAGTCCGCCATCTCAGTTTACGTATCGGGCGACGCACTGGCGAGATGTTGTTGACTTTGGTGGTTAAAGACTGGAAGTTACCAGGAATTGAAAACCAAGCACAAGAATGGTTGAAACGGTATCCCCTTTTGGTGGGAGTTTCCCTAAATCGCCAGAGCGATCGCACAAATACTATATTCGGAACTGAAACTCGTTGTGTTTTCGGAGTTCCCTATCTGAGGGAAAAGTTTGCTGGATTGGAATTTCAAGTCCGCCCTGATACATTTTTCCAAGTTTATACAGAAACAGCAGAGGCGTTATTACAAGTAATTCAGTCAGAATTAAATCTTCAAGGACATGAGTTGCTAGTTGATGCTTATTGTGGTATTGGCACTTTAACTTTGCCCCTAGCCAAACAAGTACGCCAAGCTACAGGATTGGAATTACAACCAGAAGCGGTACAACAGGCGATTTTGAATGCCCAAGCTAATGAAATTCAAAATGTGACATTTCAAGTCGGGGCAGTAGAGAAATTGCTGCCACAAATGGGCATAATACCAGATGTGGTCTTACTTGATCCGCCACGTAAAGGATGCGATCGCGCTGTGATCGAATCTCTAGTAGAGTCGAAACCTCCCCGCATCGTTTACGTCAGCTGTAAAGTAGCAACTCTGGCTCGTGATCTAAAATTACTCTGCCAAGATGGGCTGTACACCATCACCAGGATACAACCTGCTGATTTTTTTCCCCAAACAGCTCATGTCGAAGCTGCTGCATTTCTTGTGCAATCACACTTACACAAGGGTCTTGAGTCTGAAACGAAAAACTTAAATTGCAAATTTGTAGTCTAGTGCATACTAAAAATGCTAGAATCGAATTAACATTGAAATAGAAATCATTTTGTTGTTAAAAAAATTAAAGTTGCATACACTCTAAAAAAGCATGAATTAGGATTGTCTAAAGTACGAACGGACAACACAAAGAGCATTCCAATACTCTTTTGCATCTCCAGCATCTTGATCAGTTGCCAACTGCACTAGCAGATTATTTCCAGCCGTTTTATGTATCAGCAACCTAACCTCATGAATGGAGTCAATGCTCCCTAGCATTTTCAAAATTTTAGTATTAAAGACGCAAGTTTGAAGGCAGCATGACCACCTCAAGTTTTATCAGGGTGCCTGTAAAAGCAAACTGATGTCTAGCTAACTGAAAGCTACGGGGTTTCTCTTGTGATTACCATTTCCCTCCGTCCAGTTGGACGTTATTGGGGCACTATTAGTTTTGCCTCAACTCTTTATCTCTGTCCGATTTTAGATTTACTGTTGGCAGAGATCCCAGCAAAATTGCAAGCAGAACTGCGCCTAGGACTCCAAGAAGCCTTGGTAAATGCAGCAAAACATGGTAACAACCTTGATCCTAGTAAAACAGTTGTAGTACGTTTTTCTCTTATAGATAATCAGTATTGGTGGGTGATATCAGACCAAGGTCAAGGCTTTACTCCCTCATCTGGTGGTGATGAAGAGCCAACAGACTATTTACCACCCGATGAAGCAGAAAGCGGCCGTGGTCTATGTCTTCTGCGCCAAATTTTCGATCAAGTAGAGTGGAACCGTAAAGGCACAGAACTAAGACTTTGTAAACAGATGGAAAATCGTCCTCGTTTATCTCTGCGACGGTGATAGGGTACTGGGTACTGGGTACTGGGTACTGGGGATTAAATAATCGGAAAACTCTTTCCCAGTCCCTAGTCCCCAGTCCCTAATCACTTGTTCCCATGAGTCGGACAGGGAGGGGCAGAAATTGAACGATCTAACCAACCACTTGCTTGTTCTAATCTGGCGAGGGCTTCTTGTGGCTGGTTTTTAAGAAGATACACAAGAGCAGCAGCAGCTTGTTCACTCGCGCGGGAATTGCGGTTAGACTTGAGGCGATGCCAATCGTTAGGGGAAATGGTTAGCCTTTCTGTGAGGGCTTGAGCTAGTTCCAGAGTACTAAATTCTTTCAGTTGACTGGTTTTAGGTAGCTGAGTAGATTCAGACATAACTATTGGCAAAGTTAGTTGCATTTACCTCTACTGTACTACTTGTAAATGAAACCGCCTAAACAATCTCATCAGCATGACTCTGGGGATCAAGAACCAGATTTTGAACAAGAACTAGAGGAAGTAGAGCGATCGCTCAATACCTTAAAACAAAGGTATGCTCAAATACAACGCGATCGCCAACAAAAGGCACAATGGCAACAACGTCGCCACGAATTACAACAAAATAAATACCAGTCACCAGAAGACAAAGCCGAATTGCGGCAAATTAAACAGCAGTTGGAAGTGCTAGAAATCAACTTAGAAAGCCAGTTATTTTCTTGGGCTAGTCTCAAAAAACCTTTCTGGCAAGCTGTCCGCTTTGGTGGAATGGGCGTTATTATAGGCTGGATATTAAAGTCTTGTGCTGGATAACCTCAATTTTGGATTTTAGATTTTGGATTTGGGATTTTAGATTAACTTAACTGTTAACATTCTTGAAGACCTGCATTACTTACTTGACGAAATACAATTGACATAATATGGTAAATCGACGGATTGCAGAAATATTGCGAAGTGGTCAACCTGATGAATCTGTTGGCATTCAAGGCTGGGTACGCACAAAACGCGAATCAAAAGGCTTTGCTTTTATTGAAGCCAATGACGGCTCATCACTAGCTAATTTGCAAGTCGTAATCAATCAGGATTTGCCAGACTACGAAGCTATATTAAAAAAACTCAATACAGGTGCGGCTGTGGAAGTGACAGGTGTGCTGGTGGCTTCCCTTGGTAAAGGCCAGCGCATCGAGTTGAAAGCCCAAGGGTTGAAAGTCTACGGTGAAGCTGATCCCGAAACATATCCCCTGCAAAAGAAACGCCATTCATTTGAATTTTTGCGTAGTATTGGACATTTGCGATCGCGTACTAATTCTTTTGGTGCAGTTTTCCGCGTCAGAAATGCTTGTTCTACAGCTATTCACCAATTCTTTCAAGAAAGAGGCTTTTTGTGGGTACACACACCCATCATAACCGCTAGCGACTGCGAAGGTGCGGGTGAATTATTTAGCGTCACCAGTTTGGATCTCAAGAATATTCCTCGCACAGAAAATCAAGCAATAGATTACACGCAAGACTTTTTTGGTAAACCCACATATCTCACGGTTAGCGGCCAGTTAGAAGCAGAAGTCATGGCAATGGCGTTTTCTAACGTCTACACCTTTGGCCCTACCTTCCGTGCAGAAAATTCTAACACCTCCCGCCACCTAGCAGAATTTTGGATGGTGGAGCCAGAAATGGCTTTTTGCGACTTAGAAGGTGATATGGATTTAGCTGAGGCATTTCTCAAACACATTTTTAAATATGTGTTGGAAACTTGTCCAGAAGACATGGAATTTTTCAATCAGCGTATTGATAATACTGTATTGGCAACAGCTGACAATATTATTAACAATCAATTTGAACGCCTAACTTACACAGATGCGATTAAACTTTTAGAAAAAGCTGATTTCAAGTTTGAATATCCTGTAAGTTGGGGCTTAGATTTACAATCAGAACACGAACGCTACCTGGCTGAGCAACTGTTTAAAAAGCCTGTAATTGTTACAGATTATCCAGCGCAAATCAAAGCTTTTTATATGCGGTTGAACGACGATGAAAACACCGTCCGGGCGATGGATATTCTTGCACCGAAAATTGGTGAAATTATTGGCGGTTCTCAACGGGAAGAACGTTTAGAAGTTCTAGAACGGCGGGTAATAGCCCAAGGAATGAAGCCAGAAGATTTGTGGTGGTATCTAGATTTGCGCCGCTACGGTACTGTTCCTCACGCTGGTTTTGGCTTGGGGTTTGAAAGACTCGTGCAATTCATGACGGGTATGGGAAATATCCGTGATGTGATTCCGTTCCCGCGTACACCGCAAAATGCCGAATTTTAACGTGATTTCGACAGATTTAACAAACCTCTCTCCTTGTAAAAGAGAGGTTTAAAATTACTGCGATCGCTAGCTTATATCAAGTGCGGTTAATTAGTTATGATTCCCACAGTCATTGCACCCCTCCCCGTGGACGGGGTGGGGAAACAAAGCGTAGCTTTGGTGGGGTGGGGTTCTTCAGTTTTAATCAGCAATAAGCAGCAAAGGACATGATATAATATCATGTCCGTTTAAACACTTATGATATCTGTGGAGATCGGTAATTGGGAATTGGTAATTGGTAATTAGTTTTGAGTATTACCTATTACCCATTACCCATTACCTATTACCAAGCAAACCGACTAGATCGTAAGTAATTAGCCGAACTTGATATTACCCCAAATTTTGGAAATATCAATTATGGGGGGTAATGCTTGGCTAGAAATTCCTCAGCCTCAGTTCTATTTTTAATCACTTTATCTAGGGTAGCAGCAAGTATATCATCTAAAATTTGCCGATACTGTGGCCCTGGTTTATAGCCTAATTTTTTCAGATCATTACCATTTAAAAGCGGTTGAACGTTAGCCCAAATTGTTAAATATTGCCAAATTTGCCGCCGCAGCGATCGCGGAGTTTCCAAAGCAATTAAAATCAGCATGGGTAAGTCATACTGTCGTAGCAACTGTACCACCTGACTGGGGCGTTGGGAACTAGGCAAAGAAGCCATCACCTGACTCAAGCTTTGGGCTAAGTTTTTCAACCTGGCAATGCTATCCTCTTGCATTTGCAAATTCTGTGCCACTTTCACCCGATATTCAGGTGCTAAGTGGGCAATTAATGCTTCTAAACGCATTTGCCAGTGGATGAAGGTTTGTTGCGAATCAAATCGCTGTAAACAACGTTCTAGTAAACGTAGTTGCCGCAAAAGTTCCTCATCTAGCTTCAAGGTAGGATGGATACACTGTAACGCCCCTAAATTATCAAGTAACTGCAAAGCCGATTTCCAGTAGGGTGCTTCTAAGATATTTTTCAATTCTGCCTTCAGCCGAGTTTGTAAGGCTGGAGTTCTGCTATTTTCTTGGGTAGTGCGATCGTAAACGCCACTGTTAATGGCATAACGAATATAATCCTCTGTTTGCGGTTCCATCTGAAAACCAAAGCGCACCGCAAACCGCACACCGCGATAAATGCGGGTAGGATCTTCGATAAAGCTGTTGGCGTGTAAAACTCGAATTTGTTTGGCTTGTAAATCTAGTAAACCGCCAAAAAAATCTAATAATTCCCCAGCACGGGGAGAAGTTAGCCGCAGTGCCATTGCGTTGATGGTAAAGTCGCGGCGATACAAATCTTGACGAATAGAACTTGCTTCCACTTCCGGATTTGCCGCAGGATAAGGATAGAATTCTGTCCTAGCGGTGGCAATATCTACCCATAAAGAATCTAATTCTGGGTCTTTGTGCCACAACAAAGCAGCAGTTTGAAAAGCCCCGTGGATTTCTAAGCGGGCAGTCGGGTAAAGTTGTTGCAGTTCCTTTGCTAATTCTACGCCAGCACCCACATCAGCTGATTTGTGAAAGCCATCAACCACCAAGTCAATATCTTTAATCATCAAGTTACCTGCTGCTTTTTCAGCTAACAGCAAGTCCCGCACCGCACCCCCCACCAGATAAAGATGCCAACCTCGTTTTTCTGCTGCTTGGGAAGCTTTGGTGAGTAATTGCCACAATTGAGGAGCAAGGCGATCGCGCAATTCCCCCAAGCTGGTAAACTTGACTACATCCTCTTTTCCCCTGCTCCCCTGCTCCCCTGCTCCCCCGCTCCCCTGCTCCACTTCTCGATGCAATTCCCGCAACACATCAGTACGGGTGACAATACCTAATAACTGCCCATTTTCCAATACTGGTAAGCGTCCGATATCGTATGTCACCATCAGCGCTTGAATTTGTGGCAGTATGGTATCTGGTGCAATAGTTTTGAGATTTGTTGTCATGTAACCCTTGACTGGTGCATGACTAAACCCGTGATGCAAAGCGATATCAAGATCCCGTCGGGAAATAATACCTACTAGTTGTCCTTGAGTATCAACTACAGATAAACCAGAATGTCCGTAACGCAACAAAATGCGTTGTGCTTCTTCAATTGTCGTTTCTGGGCGGATAGTGCGGACTGGGGAGGACATCAAGTCCCTGGCTGTGGGGGGATGGGGAATGGAGGCTTTAATCGAGTCTAGGAGTTGTTTGAGGGTAACTTGTGTATCTACTCCTCGGAGGTTTAGCGCTGCTGCTTGGGAATGACCGCCACCACCCAGGGTTTGAAATAATTGATTGAGATTAACGCTCCCTATTTGCGATCGCCCAATTATAGTTAAACGTGAGTCATCCTCTGCCGCCAAATATTCATTTGCCAAAAGCATTGCATCAAATTCTGCGATTTCGCCCAGTTGCGAGGCAATACTCGATAAACCAGGGACAAACTTATCTGTTTTGAGAATTACCCAAGCGATGGTATATCCCCGCAAGCAAAGATATTGTAAGTTTTCCAATGCCTCAGTTAATAGCCCCTGCAATTGGGGAGACAAACCAGGGTCACGATAAGTAGAAATGACAGGCAAACTTGCTCCTTGCTGCATCAACCAAGCCAAAGCGAGAGCATCCCGCGAAGTGGCACTGTCATATGTTAATGAGCCAGTATCAACGTGGATACCCAAAGCCATAACAGTTGCCACAGCAGCAGTCAGAGAAATTTGCTGTTGTTGCAATTGTTCCACCATCAAAGTCGTCGTCGCTCCCACTGGCTCAATGTAAGACTGGGTAGCTGGGATATCCGATACTTGTCCTAAGTGATGGTCGTAAATTATAATCTCTTTTAGGTTGGGTAAATCTAACCATTCAGCCGCCTTACCCAAGCGATCGCGCTGTTGGGCGTCCACTACAGTCAAAGAGCGAATTTTTTCGGGATTGACGGAACGCCTTTCAATTAGCGGATACTCATCCCGATACAAGGCTAAAAAATCTCGTACAGGTGGGTGCGCTCCACCAGTCAGCACAATCTTACTTCCTGGTAGTAGGCAAGTTAGCCCTACTGCTGCACCTAGTGCATCAAAATCAGCTGTGGTGTGGCAAAGAATTAAATCCATAGTTGTCAGTGGTCAGTGGTCAATAGTCAGTGGTCAATAGTTACAACTGACAACTCACTACTGACTAATGACTAAAATGTAGCAATTTCTGCTAGCTTACAAATAAGGAAAAACAGTTAGTGTCGCCCTTTAGGATATTCTATTTTTAGCTGAAACAATCTGACAGTACTAAGGATGAACAATCTTTGTACTTGTTCAATTCTGCGGTGGGGCATCCCGTAGAATTAAAATAAAGCTCAGTTAATGTCCGACGGGATACCGGGAGTCACTGAGAAGCCTACACTGTATGCGACAGCATCAGTATAGCAGTATGTCACTATTTCGCTGTCTTGGGAGAAGCAAAAATGACCATAATATTCCAATTCGCTTTGGTAGCTCTAGTTTTGTTGTCTTTCGTTCTAGTTGTTGGCGTACCTGTTGCTTATGCAACTCCCCAAAATTGGGTCGAATCTAAAAGACTCCTCTGGCTTGGTTCTGGAGTCTGGATTGCTTTAGTGCTATTGGTTGGTTTGTTAAACTTTTTCGTGGTCTAAGCAATAGCTTCGCCCTAGTGCAGGCAAATAGCACAGGGACTAAAAGAGCAGGAGAGCCAAGCCAAGGGTAAAAGCTAGTTCTTTTCACCTGATTGTGCTTTCCTGCTCTTCTGTATTTAGAGAAGAAATGTATATTGGCAAGAGAGTATATTTGATTTTGAGGCAGTCATGGCAGTTTTCGAGGGAACTTTTACACAAACGGAACCTTTGCGTTTTGCAGTGGTTATCGGTCGATTCAATGACCTTGTAACCACAAAATTGCTAGAGGGATGTCAAGATTGCTTGAAACGCCACGGTGTAGACCCTAACCCCCAGGGAAATCAAGTAGACTACGTTTGGGTACCAGGAAGTTTTGAAGTCTCGCTAGTGGCTCGTCAGCTAGCACTCTCACATCGTTATGATGCTGTAATTTGTCTAGGTGCCGTAATTCGAGGGCAAACCCCCCATTTCGATTATGTATCCTCTGAAGTTGCCAAAGGTATTGCCGCCGCTAGCTTTCAAACCGGAGTACCAGTAATTTTTGGCATTTTGACAGTAGATACTATGCAGCAAGCCTTAGAAAGAGCCGGCATTAAAGCCAATCATGGCTGGGATTACGCCCTGAATGCCTTAGAAATGGCCAGCCTCATGCGGCAATTGCGCTCTAACTTGGCAGAGCCATACTCGCTTAATCCCCAATTGCCAGCTTCCTTTCAAAATGCCAGCGTCGGCAATTTAACTGCGGAGTCTGAAGAACTCAGCTGAGGCGTGGAGTTAGTTGTCAGTTGTCAGTTGTCAGTTGTCAGTTGTTTTATCTCCCCTGCTCCCCATTGCCCCCAACCCCAGAGGGGGCCCCAATGCTCCCCTGCTCCCCTGCTCCCCTGCTCCCCATCTCCCCTACTCCCCTACTCCCCACCTCAAAACCCAAAATTAGGGGTTGACAAACATAAAAAAATCTGAGAAACTTATATTTACTGGCAAATGCGGGTATAGCTCAGTGGTAGAGCGTCACCTTGCCAAGGTGAATGTCGCGCGTTCGAATCGCGTTACCCGCTTGTTAAAAAATATAAATCTCAGTTACAGCCTTAGACAAGGATAAAAATTTTGGCTACAATCCTCATGAGGTGTAGCTGATTCTGTTGTGTAGGGTGTATTACACTAGATGGAAGTTTGGCTAAATAGCAGTATTATCAGGTGCGAAGTACGTATTTTAGTAATGAAGCCGACTGAAATTTAGGTAGGGGAAGGGTTATACAAACTGATTGATGTTTAGACACTTTCAGTAAACCGAGAAACGCCTGTAATTCGTGAGTCAAAAGCGGTAACAATGCTAAAGCATGACCACGAGGCAGGGATGGGAAGCGATCGCAATCAAACCTTGATAACAGAACAATGATCATAGCAACCCCAAAAGAATTTTCGGGTACTGTTTAAAGTTCAATACTTGGTTTGCTTCCCTAGACAGCTTGTTTTAAAGATGATCGCCACGTAGGCTTAAAATTGTAGCAGACATCCAAGCACAATAAATGCCCAACCAAAGCAACTACATTACCTTTGAAGCCACAAATGAAGATAAAGAAATTCTTAAACAAGATTGCCCAATACAGGCAAGGACAAGAAATAGATATAGTGAAATCAGACATACCGATCTTCACAGGGCGGATATGACAGATTTAGTCAACATTTGCCTGCCTCGGTTGGCTATTTATAGAAAAAATAGATCAAACAGAAGCCTTTAAGGAACTGACAAATAAAAAAATATCTCATTGTAATTGTTTATAGTTCACTGTTCACAGTTAACAGTCAACAACTTCAACCAGGATAATTTATTTGTTGGACTTCCCCAAGGCATTTACCAAGGGAAGTGTATTCTCCCAGCTTGTGAAAAACACGCTCAAGTTATTAGAACGCTTGTGCAATCTCAAAAACCTGAAAAAATCGACTTTAACACGGAATATCCCTGTCCCTGCCGTCGCAAGGGGCGATTAGTTCCCATTACCCTGACAGAAGCATTTGGTTGCGATCGCTGTCAGCAAATCTTTGTTGTAGAAGATAATGGTCATGTCCTAGAACAGCTTTCTACCACCTATCCCTACAAGCGTGCTTGGCGCTGGACGGGAAATAGTTGGCATGTTGTCCATCCCAGGATGGGAGAAAGCTATTTGCCGATAGCATTGGGCATTATTTTCGTGCTAGTAATCATATGGTTACCATTAGCACTGCGATTGGCAAATGGTTCAAGCATTATTGCTTGGGCAATGGTAGCGGTGCTGTTGGCGATTTTGCCAGCACTGATGGTCTGGCTTACCTACAGACGTTAATCCCATGACTGTTGAAGCTTTGGATGATTACCCAGAACCAATTACTAGCGCTAAACGCGCTTATCAAGCTTCCCTGAAGTTGGGGTTCACAAAGGGGGCAGACCGCAGTCGTGCTGTGTTGGCGATGGCACAGGCGATTGAACATTCATTCGATGACATTTTGGAAGCCAACACTTTGGATTTAGAAGCCAGCAAAGAAATGGCAGTGCCAGAGTTAATCTTGGACTGGCTGAAGCTGACACCCAAACGCTTGGAGAATACAGTAGAAATTCTCCAACGGTTGGGGGAATTATCAGATCCACTGCGGCGGATCAGGAACGCCGACTATCAAATAGAGGACTCCCAGAGTTACACCCAGCTAATGCCCTTGGGAGTAATTGGATTTATTTATGAAGCATTTCCTGATTTAGGAGCGATCGCCGCAGGTTTTTGTATTAAAACTGGTAACAGTATAATTCTCAAAGGTGGTGCTGAAGCCAGCCATTCTAACGAAGCGATCGCTCTTGTACTGCAAAACGCCATTGCCGAGGTTGGTCTACCACCAGGCTGTTTAGAATTAATTCCCGCAGAACATGGTGCTTCGATTCGGGATTTAATTAACCAAGAGGAGTACGTGAATTTAGTCATACCCTACGCACGTTCTAGCTTGGTGCAGCAGGTAGTGCGACAAGCAACTTGCCCAGTTTTAAAGTCAGCTATGGGTAATTGTTATCTCTACTGGTCGCTCAATGCCAGCTTAGAAATGGTACGTTGGATGATTATTGATAGTCATCAAAGCCAACCAGACCCAGTTAACGCCATTGAAAAAGTACTAATTCATCGCCAAGCCTTACCATCATCTTTAGCGGTTTTGTGGAACACCTTAAAGGAAAAAGGCTTTGAAATTAGAGGCGATGCCGAACTAGTGGAGGCTTTTCCCCAGTTGCATCTAGCTAAGGAAAGCGAATGGGGAAGCGCTTATTTAACCAAGACGGTAGCATTTAAACTGGTAGATAGCTTAGAAACTGCGATCGCTTGGATTAATCAATACAGCAGCGGTCATGCTGACTGCATCGTCACGGAATCTTATCAGGAAAGTCGGCAGTTTGCTCTCGGAGTTAACAGCGCCTCTACCTACATCAACACCTCCCCGCGTTTTTCTCGCAACCCCTCGCGGGGGGATTCGGTATTTTTGGGCATGTCTAACCAAAAAGGACATCGCCGGGGATTTATTAGTTTGGAAACTTTAACGACAGTTAAACATATTGTCCAAGGGAATGGCAGGTTTTAAAAGTTAGGGGTGAGGAATTAAGCCTAACAAACATTTCCAATTATCATTACAGATATTCAGTTAAAGCTGCTAGCAGGTATAACCTGAGATAAAGAGTGTAAGTTATATGTCTAATCGACTACAACTATTTAGAAAAAGGATGGCGGCTTTTGAGGGAACAGCAGATCCCTTGGAAGCAATTAACAGTGGCTACTACGTACATGCTCCAGCAAAATTACTTGTAGATGAGATTTCTGGTCGCGTAGCTTTGCGTCCATTTTCTTCACATCTGTTGATAGGAGGAATTGGATCTGGCAAAACAACTCAACTTTTAACAGCTTGTCAGCAAATTAATGAAATAGAAGACATTCATGCCCTGTATGTAGATGTCAGTTTGTATACTGATATTTCTCAAATATCTGCTGGCGTTCTAACAGCGATCGCTGGATTGCAAATTGCTGAGATGATGAAAGATAGTGAAGATGAAAATGTCAAGCAATCTGTTAGCCTAATTCGTAAGCTTGCATATGGTTATGAAGAAAGTCGTCTTCAGCGATCTATACTTGATGAAATTCCCATTCCTTCTAGCCGACCAAAAGTGATTAAGGTTAAACATGAAGGTATTATTTCAGCTTTATCAGAGCAATATGGTGTCAAAGCAGAATTAGTTAAAGCAGTAACCAAACTAGCTAAAGAAGCTGTAAAAAAGTATGGATATATAGTTTTTTTGTTTGATGGACTAGATCGCTTAGATGATGCTAAAACCTTTATGCAAGTTGTGTCTTCAGATGCAAAGACTATATCATCTATGGGTATTGGTCTAGTATTAGTAGGCCCAGGAATTGCTATTTATGGTGATTATCGTGATACAGTTGATAAAACTTTAGATTACTTCTATTATCAACCTTTTTTTGATACAGAGAATGATACAGAATCTTATAGCTTTTTTGAAAAAATCATCAAAACTCGTTCCTCTGAAAATTTTATAGAAGAACCAGCAATTAAAGCACTTATTTACTTTTCGGGTGGAGTTTTAAGAGACTTAATTACTTTGACACAAGCAGCAATTGAAGAGACATACCTTTCAGGTGAAAATAACATGCACAAAAAGCATGTAGCTAATGCTGTCAGTTCGTTTAGTAGAAGTCAATTGCTAGGTATTACAGATGATGAAATCAACATTCTTCAACAAACTCTCAATACTAAAACATTTATCCCTAGAACTGACAAAGATTTAAGATTACTAGTAAGGCGGCTGATTCTTGAGTACAGAACTCCAACACAACGTTATGCAGTTCATCCAGCGATTAAGCCAATAATTGAACTAATTTAAATTTACAACATTTTTAAATAATTCGATTCAGTTAATGAATATTGATGAGTTTTTACAGCGAGTTCGTTTAGAGCGAAAAGGAAATTCTTGGTCAGTACTTGTCGTTCCTAATTTAGATTCTCAGCAATTAGTAGATGATTTAAAAGACACACTTACCATTTTTACAGAATGCGAAGTTATATGTCTTTCTGCAAATGGTGAAGCTACTAATCTAGTAGAGAAAATTATTAATACAAATGAAGCTTATTTAATTCTTTGGGACTTTAACCAATGGGATAATCATAAATGGTATGAATTGGATTGTCAGAGAAGTAAACTAATTAGAAAACAGAAAGTAGTTCTAGTTTTATCTCCAGAAACAGTAAAAACTATGTTCAATTATGCTCCCAATCTTGTTAGTTTGGTTGCTTTTAAGATATATAATTTTTCAAAAGATACCGAATTACTTACTAGTGAAGAGCGTCAGACGAGACTAGCCAAGCTTCAAGAATGGTCGGGTTTAAGTGACTCTGAAGTAATCGAAATGGCCGAAGCGCAAACTCTACCACCCGACCCTGAATATGCTGAGTGGCTTGTCCTTCTTGAACGGGGGGATTTAATTGAGCAGTAAAAGTAATTGGGAGCAAATTTGTGATCAGGTGCAGGAACGCTTATTAAAAACCGCTCCCATGACTGTGAAAAGTGCTAAGGTGTTACGGGCTGAACTGCTTAAATGTTTGACGAGTGCATGTGATGATGACCGTTTGAAAACGAAATATCATGAAGTTCATGGGCTGCTCAAGATGACAGAATCTCAAGGAAAAGTCACAATTACGGGTGGACAGAGAGGAACACGAAATTTTAAACGAGATAAAAATATTCCTCATTTTGAAAGATTTGATGGTTGCTGGTTTGATTTCACAATTACAGTTAACGAAACTTGCAAACCTGCTGAAATTATTGGATTTGATTTTGAAATCAGATTTGTAGAGGATAACCCAATTAAGTTTTTGCGATTTGACCTTAATCTACCAGGACATAACAATCAAGAACAGGGAATGCGATTCCATATGCATCCTAGTAGTGATGACTTGATGGTTCACAGTCCACCGATGTTACCTATTGAAATTCTCCACTTATTTTTGTACGACCTAGATATTCCTAAAAATCCTCGTGCTTCATAGTCCACTTCATCAAACATAAAATTAGGGCATAGTAAGTAGATCAACTTTGAACTACCACGTCAAATCACTCAAACACAGGCGGCCATAGTTCAGAAATTGCAACTTCCCAACCGGGAAATAACTCATTAATAGTTAACTTATCTTCACCTGTTAACACTTCTAATTCACCATTTGGGCGATATACACTCACAGTTAACTGATCTGGATTAATTAATATTCCTACCTTTGCCCCTAATTCCAAAAATAGCTTTATTTTATCTTCCAATTTAGCAAATCTGTCTGTTTTTGACTTGATTTCTACTACCAAATCTGGTACTAACTCGGCAAAATCTCTCACAGTGCGCTTTAGTCTTTGTGCCGCCACAAAAGAAACATCTGGGGCGCGTAAATCTGTGTTAGGCATGATAAATCCACCACTTGAGTCAAATATGCGCCCAAGCTTACGAGGATTAACCCAAAGTTTTAATAAATATATTAACTGAGCGCCAATTTCACTAGACTCGATATCCGATGGCCCCATGACTAAAATATTTCCTTCTTGCAGTTCTATTTGGTAGTCCTGCTGTTCATCTTCTAGCTTTTGCTGTAGTCTTTCTACATCTTGAACAGTTAGGTTCATAAAACTTTTGAGATATAGCTAATTGTTACTTAGTCATCAGAGGCTATTTGTAAAGTAACGTACCGTCTTTCTCGGTGCGTTAAGCGTTGCTATAACGCACCCTACAATTTAAGGTTTACTTTAAAAGTATCTCTCAAGGACTTCCAAATAAGAAAATATCCTTCTGTTCGCAGTCATCAGTCAAGAATTTTAAGCATGATAATTTATTTTTTGGAGTTCTATAACAATTATAAACCTCAAAACCATACAAAAAAATCCACCGAGGTGGACTTTTTTGTAGAGCCAGTGACTTATCGTTTGAGAGGCAAATTACTTATTATTAGATGTATAGTAAACTTTCCCGCCCTCATCCGGTACAAAATGGCAGCTAATAGCAGAACGCCATACTGACTTCCAAATTGGTTCCTCAGATTTATGGAAATAGTCGCCCATTACAGGTTTAATTGCCTCAGTTGCTTTCAACAAATTGTAGTGAGGAATGTTGAGGAAAATATGGTGAGCAACATGTGTACCAATATCATGATGGATGTGATTGATCAAACCGTAATTGCGGTCAATACTAGAAATTGCACCTTTGAGGAAAGTCCAATCATCCCCACGATACCAGGGAATATCAGCCTCGGTGTGATGTAAAAATGTTACCAAGTCCAGCCAAATCACAAACACAATGTAGGGTGCGGCGTAGTATTTCAGCAACCACATCCAACCCCATTCATAGGTAAGGAAACCCAGCAAAGCTACCATACCAATCCAGAGTGTAGTGCTGGTAATGATATCCCATTTTTCCGATGGTTTGAAAAGTGGGCTATTAGGTGAAAAATGGGAACCTTCCTTATTAGGAGAACGCTTAAACAGATATATAGGATAAGCCAATAAGAAAACATAATATCGACCTATCTTTTGTACCAAAGGCATCTCCTTATACTGTGATTCCGTCACAGGATACCAGCTTTCATCATTATCGATATTGCCAGTATTTTTGTGGTGGGTTCTGTGGCTGATGCGCCAACCGTGATAAGGAACAAGTATTGGTGTGTGAGAAAGATGCCCAATCAAATCATTGAGCCATTTATGCTTAGAAAAAGATTGATGTCCGCAGTCATGTCCTACTACAAACAAAGCCCAAAACATTGTTCCTTGCATTAACCAGAAAATCGGCCAGAAAAACCAAGAATCCAGATAATGAGCTACTGCATAAAGCAGTCCAATAATCAGAATGTCACGAAAAAAATAATATAAGGATTTTGTCACATTGGGCTGAAAACATTCAGCAGGTATTGCAGCTTTTAAATCCTGAAGAGTAAAGGGTAGTTTAGCCTGATCCTCAGATGGTTCATAACCATCAGGATGATTGAAAGTGACGGTATTTGATTGCACTGGATTCTTTGATTTTATAGAAAACTGAACTTTGTTTGAGGCCAGATGATCTTACCTCTGCGAGGCTGATAAGACTAGCGATCGCGCTCCACACAATAAAATAACCTCTGGCAATTTACCTAACAATAATAGTAGGCAGAGAATTGCCAGAATTTATTTCACTCACAAGATGATAAAGCTTTATTGTTGCTTCATCAACAAGAGTTTGCCCACGGTGAAATTACTTACACAGTTGTTGAACGCCCTGCGTAATATTCATTAAAAGTCTTATAGCCAACATCAGTCTTGTAAAGTTGACATTGGTCTACAATCTGCTTCATTAAAGACCAAGAAAACTGGCATTCATTATGCAAATAAGGCTGCCAATTTTCCTTGATACTACTGTAGGCTAAGCGCAGATTATAAGAAGGAATAGCAGTAGAAATGTGATGCGGGACATGAACATTGATATCGTGGCAGAGGAATTCTACCCAGCGGGGATAATCACAATGAATAGTTCCAAATAGCTGTGCTAAAGCTTCGTTCCACTTAGTCGCTGCCACAAAAGGCACATCTGAGGCAGTGTGGTGAACAATAGTGAAGGTACTCATCCAAAAATGGTAAACCAGCCAGGGTACTAGCCAAAACTTGACAAATCCCCAAATACCAGTTGTAGCGATGAGGGTAGGAAAAGCGATCGCTGCAAATAAAACTACCACAGCCACAGAAAGCTTAATACTTGATTGTTCTTTAGTTTTGAAGTTCCGCCAATCAAAATGCACAACAGCCCAATGCCCAATGGAACCTACCCACCAGAGGCGTTTACGCATGAACAACTCAAAAGCAGACTGTCTGGTTTGATCCCAACTTTCAAAAACCTCTGGTCTAATGGGATGCCAAGCATTGTCCTCATCCAGTTTGTTGGTATGAGTATGGTGATAATTATGCTTAATGCGCCAGCTGTGAAACGGATAAATCAGCGGCATCATGAACAAATGCCCCACCAAATCATTTACCCAACGACGTTTGGCAAATGAACGGTGTCCGCAATCATGACCAATTACAAAAAAACCTGTTAAAGCAGTCCCCGTAAAAATCCAAGCCAGAGGCAAGAGGAACCAAGGAGTGATTGTTAGGATGTAAGAACCCAAGGCAACCATCAAAACACTAACTAGGGCTTGCGTCCAAGCTTTGCGACGGTTCTGCTGAAAACATTCCCGTGGCAAACTTTTAATAATATCTTTTAGCCTCAGGTCGGAATTACCAAGGTCATCACTTAGTTTCTGGCTGTTAATTATTGATGTAGTCATGAAAACCTGAAAAACAACAAACTCCTCCACCAAGTCACCAAAGAAAGTGACTTACCGCAAAATTTCTTAATATGAACAAACGTTAGCGTCTCGGATTATAGCAACCTAACGTACCCAAGCGCACCAGTATTGAATAGCCAATCGTCAATAGTCAAAAGTCAACAGTCAGGAGTCTATATTCATCACCATTGACCATTGACCATTGACTATTGACCATTGACTTACTGCTTTTGGGGAGCAAGTTTTACATTAGTAGCTAGACCAAGTACTTGCAACAATTGAATTGTCATCCAAGTTAAATCAATTTCCCACCATTCCAGCCCGTGACGAGCTGAGTATTGAAAAGCATGGTGGTTATTGTGCCAACCTTCACCGAAAACTAGTATGGCTACCCACCAGCAATTAGTGGATCTATCACCAGCATCATGGCTGTGGTAACCAAATTTATGAGTAGCGCTATTCACCAACCAAGTGCAGTGGTAAACCCAGACAAGGCGAACAAAAATGCCCCATACCACGAAGGGCCAGCCACCCAGAAGCAATAGTAATAAACCTAGAGCCACTTGGATTAAAATGAAATATTTTTCTAAAAACTGATAAACTGAGTCTTCGGCAATGTCTTTGGTAAAGCGAGGAACGTCAGCGTGAGCGGGACATTTATGAATTAGCCAACCCATGTGGCTCCACCAGAAGCCTTTATTGGAATCATGGGGATCAGGGTCAGTATCAGAATGTAAATGATGAATGCGATGTGTCCCTATCCACTCAATTGGCCCTCCTTGACAGGAGAGTGTCCCGAAAAAAACCAGGAGATATTCTAGCCACTTCGGCGTCTGAAAGCTGCGGTGGGTCACAAGGCGGTGAAATCCCAGGGTAATGCCTAAACCACCTGTCACCCAGTAAAGTAAGAAAGCCACACCAACTGCACTCCAGCTAAAGTTACTAGGAACAAGAGCAAACAAAGCGCCGATGTGCAGTCCAACGAAAAATAGGGTGTTGACCCAATTAATTTGAGGTTTTGTTGAGGTAGCAATTGTCATGCAATAACCTGAATTGAAATTGTTCGGTCTAATTTGCGCGATTGAAAAATCGGCATATCTTAATATTTTTTTTGATTGAGGAAGTAATGAACAGCTTGGAACAGCTGCGGCAAGCAGAAGATGCACTATTAGAAATTTTTTCTGGAATTGACGCTCAGGTCAAGCATAATTTAAAACGAGTGCTGAATGCCTTTCGTAATCACCATGTTGGGGCGCACCACTTTGCTAGTGTGAGTGGTTACGGTCACGATGATTTAGGACGAGAAACTTTAGATCAAGTTTTTGCCGAAGTGATGGATGCCGAAGCAGCGGCTGTGCGGGTGCAGTTTGTTTCGGGGACTCACGCGATCGCCTGTGCGTTGTTTGGGGTGCTGCGTCCTGGTGATGAGATGTTAGCAGTTGTTGGTTCTCCCTACGATACGCTCGAAGAAGTCATTGGTTTACGGGGTCAAGGTCAAGGCTCCCTTATTGAGTTTGGCATAAATTACCGTCAATTGGAGCTAACCTCAGAAGGAACCGTAGATTGGCAAACCTTAAGTACTAGTGTTGCGGATAACACCCGTTTAGTATTAATTCAACGTTCTTGTGGCTATTCCTGGCGTCCTAGTTTATCAATTGCCGACATCGAAAAAATCGTCCATTTAGTTAAAAAACAAAACCCCAACACCATTTGTTTTGTCGATAATTGTTACGGCGAATTCATCGAAACCAAAGAACCTACCGCTGTTGGTGCTGATTTAATGGCGGGGTCACTGATTAAAAATCCTGGTGGCACCATCGTCAGTGCTGGCGGTTATGTTGCCGGTCGCGCTGACTTGGTGGAAGCCGCTGCTTGTCGCCTGACTGCTCCTGGTATCGGTAGTGCTGGTGGTGCTACTTTTGACCAAAATCGCCTGCTATTTCAAGGTTTATTTTTGGCACCGCAGATGGTAGGAGAGGCGATGAAGGGGACATATCTCACTGGTTATGTATTTGACAAGCTTGGTTATCCAGTCAATCCCGCACCCTTTGCTCCCCGTGGCGATGTGATTCAGGCAATTAAGCTTGGTTCTGCCCAAAAGCTGATTGCCTTCTGTAAAGCCATACAACAGCATTCTCCCATCGGTTCGTACCTAGACCCGGTTCCCGATGAAATGCCGGGGTATGAGAGTCAGGTAGTCATGGCTGGGGGGACATTTATTGAGGGCAGTACTTTGGAATTGTCGGCTGATGGGCCAATGCGATCGCCTTATGTGGTTTATTGCCAAGGGGGGACTCACTGGACTCATGTAGCGATCGCTTTGCAGGCGGCGATAGAGGCTGTGGGGATGGCTTGATGATGGTGATGTAGAAAACATGGGTTAAGATCAGCTCACGCAAAGGCGCAAAGACGCAAAGAAGAAGGTGTGGATGAATGAGAATGAGGTCGCAAAGCAGATTGTTGATGCTGCATACAAGGTTCATACTAAGTTGGGACCAGGGCTTTTAGAATCTGTGTATGAAGCGGTTTTAGCTTATGAGTTGCAGAGGCGAGGACTGCGGGTAGTACGGCAGCAGCCGATTGCAGTAGTTTACGAGGATGTACGTTTGGAGGAAGGCTTCCGGGCAGACTTGATTATTGAAAATAAGGTAATTGTCGAACTCAAATCTGTGGAAGCAATTCATCCGGTACACAAGAAGCAACTACTGACATACCTTCGCCTTACTAACAAGCACCTTGGTTTGCTCATCAACTTTGGCGTCTTGCTAATCAAAGATGGTATCTCGCGGGTTGTAAATGGTTTATAGCCATCTCAAGCAAAGACACAAAAAATTCCTTAGCGTCTTTGCGCCTTTGCGTGAGGCATTACTCCGGTAACTTATACTGTCCAACGATCCGCTTAGCATACTCCGGCACATGCGCCTCTAATTTCTCTGGATGATTCCGCTTTACATAAAGGTAATTCCGAGTAAAGTGAGAATCAATGGAAAATCGCGCATATTCTAAACCCTTGGGGCCAATTCTCTCAATCACCACCCCCATCAATTTTGCCGCCCACATGGGTAGAGTCACAGCTTTATCATAAGCAGGAATACTTTGTTGCACAGCTTCTTTACGATTACCTTGGGACATGACTGGCTGGGTGTCTAACTGGTCTTTCACCAAGTCGAGCATTTCTTTACCTATATCATTTCTAACTACAATCCACTGCCAGCCAAAGGGTGCGCCCATGTAACCAACAACTAAATCGGCGAGGGAGTTGACGTAATCAAAGCAACTCATGCATGAAGGGGCAAAGACATCTTTAAGTTTGTTGGTTTTCAAGCCAAAGAAGGGCACTGTTTCTGTTGAGCCATCCTCGTGTTTGAAGTGAACCCGGAAGTCTTGCATGAACTCATAATGCACTACTGTATCAGGCGATCGGCTGGTGGTTTCTAAGAATTTTTGCAGTCCGGCGCGGGTGACGTTATCTACGCAAGGTGTACCTAGGACGTATAGCTTTTCTAAGCCCAGTTGTTTTTCTACAGATCGTAATGCTTGAATTTGGCAACCGACGCCAATTACTAATAGTCGTTTCATCCCCGATTGTTCTACCTGTTCCAAGATGGAGAGGTTGGGGGAAAGTGTTGGTTTATTGACTCGTGCCGCCAGTATTTCTTCTGGGGTGCGGGCAATGATGGGCATGGGTTGAAAGCGGTCTTCTTTGGTGTTTTGCACGCAAACAACGCCTTCAACTATGCCGCGATTGAGCATTTCAATGGCAATACTGCTAACAATACCTGTCCATTGTGCGCCTTCGATGGGTTGCTGTTTCCGCGCCGCCATCATGTCTTGATGAACACCAAAGTAGAGTTCATCGGGGTTGTCGAGGTGGCGCGATCGCTTGTGGGTTTGTTCTTCAAGTTGGCCTATCTGCTGATTGATAAAAGCGCAGGCTTCCTTGACATAGTGAATATAATATGTATCACAAAGTCCACACTCGCTACAAAGTTCTTTTGCAGGGCGACGGCTAGTAGGTTTTAAGGCTCTGGCTTTTTTATGCTTGTTAGAATCAACTGAAGTCATATAAATGTTTGTTCTATCTAGGAATCGCTTTTATTACAATACCTTCACTCGTTATGAACTTGACGATAGAGATTGAACATGAAGTTGATGGCCGCTTTCTCGCTGAGGTGATTAATTTCCCTGGCGTGCTGGCTTACGGGCAGACTAAAGAAGAAGCTGTCGCCAGAGTTCAAGCTTTAGTTCTGCGTGTGTTGGCAGAAACGAACCACAAAGACACAGAAAGCGTAGAGAAAGAAGAGTGAGGATATATTAGTTCTGTGAAGTGATGAGTTTAATACCATTTCCATATGAAGATGCATAGAAAGAACCCCACCGCCTGCGACACCTCCCCTTGGTAAGGGGAGGTTGGGAGGGGTTAAAATAATGTGCAGCTTCACAGAGAATTGATATAACCACCTAAAAATTTTCATAATAATTTAAATTTTTTACAAATAAGGTAGTGGATTTAAGGTTTTTGGCTTTTCTGTACTTTGCGGAAATTTCTATCGCACTCAAATTATTGTTAAGTTGAGTAATTTTACTTTTTATCAGCAAATACAATAAAATATCACTCCTTGGAGTATTGACAACTTCAAAAAGTTTTAACTGGTTTTTGTTGCAGAAATTTACAAAAGGTTATAAATTATTAATCAATAGGGGAATATTTTAATTTTTAGCCTCAACAACTAAATACTAGTAAATAAATATACTAGAGTTAGTTCCAGCTTTACAAAAGCTTTGAACAGTGCAGAAATACGTTTTTATTTAGTGAAGTTTCATATTTATATATGCAACAGCAGTTAATTTTAAAATATATCTTGTCTAACTGTTTAAAAAATCGTTTAATGGGTAGAGGTCTAAAGACAGTTAGCTGTAATTCACCAAAAAAGTGATTAATTAAAAACTAATTAATTGTGAATTAAGCCATTATGACTTAGGCTATGTACAAATAGGCTGTTATGTGGTTAGAAAAACTGTAACAAATTATTGTTACAACTTCCTTATAAGTTCCTTATTTTTGGCAGATATTCTCAAATTATGTACATTTTCATGAACTACAAGGATGGAAAAATTCGCTTTTACAATGGACGAAGCGATTTATTTTGATACAACTTCAACAGAATATTGGGTTGTATCGATATAACTAAAATTTTGTCAATGCGTAAGTCATACTCAGATAAAAACCAACAGTTAAAGCTGTTTGTAGCTAAATAAATTTTCAACATATATTTGCTATTAAAAAAATAGTCTTTGTTAGGATAAAAATAGCAAAAATAGCAGCAATAGGGTGCATCTACTATAAAAACACACCCCAAATGGAGCTACTGTGGCGATGCAAATCAATGAATTACTAACAAATGAAAATACAGAAGAAGCAGCGTGGACAGCGCTTGAACGGTCGATTATTTATTATCAAGGGCGTCCTGTTGGTACCGTAGCCGCCTATGATGTATGTACAGAAGCACTCAACTACGATCAGTGCTTTATCCGTGATTTTGTCTCTGCGGCCTTGATATTCCTGATTAAAGGTAGAACGGATATTGTTCGTAATTTTCTAGAAGAAACATTAAAATTGCAACCAAAGGAAAGGCAATTAGATGCCTATAAACCTGGTCGTGGATTAATACCAGCTAGTTTCAAAGTTCTATCTAATAACGGAGAAGAATATTTAGAAGCGGATTTTGGAGAACACGCGATCGCTAGAGTTACACCAGTTGATTCATGTTTATGGTGGATTATTTTACTACGTGCTTACGCGATCGCGACAAAAGATTTTTCTCTGGCATATCAACCTGAATTCCAAAACGGTATCAGGTTAATCATGGAAATTTGCCTAGCGAACCGCTTCGATATGTACCCGACGTTGCTAGTTCCAGATGGCGCTTGCATGATTGACCGACGTATGGGTATATACGGTCATCCACTGGAGTTACAAGTATTATTTTATTCTGCCTTGCGTGCTGCCCGCGAAATGCTCATTTGTCAAGGCAATCAAGATATTGTCGCAGCAATTGATAACCGCTTACCTCTTTTATGCGGTCACATCCGCCAACATTATTGGATAGATATTAATCGCTTGAATGCAATTTATCGCTTTAAAAGTGAAGAGTATGGCAAAACAGCAGTCAATCTATTCAATATATATGTAGACTCTCTTCCCTATTCTGAATTAGACAAGTGGCTGCCAAGAAAAGGTGGGTATTTAGCAGGAAATGTCGGGCCATCTCAGCTAGATACTCGCTTCTTTACACTTGGTAACTTAATGGCTATCATTTCCGAACTGGCCACAGAAGAACAGTCCCAAGCAATTATGACTCTCATCGAAGAAAGATGGGATGACTTGGTGGGAGATATGCCAATGAAAATTTGTTTTCCAGCCTTAGAAGACGAAGAATATAGAATTGTTACAGGATGTGACCCGAAAAATATACCTTGGTCGTATCATAATGCTGGAAGTTGGCCTGTGTTAATGTGGATGTTAGCAGCCGCATCTATAAAAACTAACAGAACAGAGATGGCAAGAAAGGCTATTGAAATTGCTGAAACACGCCTCGGCGAAGATGAATGGCCAGAGTATTATGATGGTAAAAAGGGACGACTAATTGGCAAACAAGCTAGAAAGTATCAAACTTGGTCAATTACTGGTTTTTTATTAGCAAAAGAACTGATGAATAATCCCACTTCTTTACCATTAATCAGCTTCAGTAAATTAGCACCAGAAGTGGTTTCTAGAGCATGTGAGTTTGAAATCGCTTCAATGTGATTTATCGGTTTAAAGCCGAAGACTGCAATGAAGCATTTTTTTTAGTGTCTTTAGTGTCTTCGTGGTCTAAAAATTGACTTTTGAACCATCAAGGCACTAAGACACCAAGATGAAAAGCCAAAAATTGTGCCCAATTTTCTGGAATTTTTACCCACCTCGAAAGGCTTAGTCTTAGAAAATATCAAACTTGGACAATTACGTGATTATAATTGAGAATAGAACTGAGGCGAAACCCCATTTTTCTTGCACCAGAATAAAAACATGTTTCGATGATAATCAGCAAAAAATGACTCATGAATGTAGAATGCATCTAGATCAGGCATTTCTTTTACCAAGATGTATCCATTTCGTTTGAGAACTTCTCTTAACTTAGCTTCGGGTCTTTCAATAGTTAGGCAGTTGAATTGATATTCGCTAAACGGAAAATCACAAAGAATACGAGCTTCTGCACCCTCTACATCTATTGAGAGATAATCGATTATATGAGGTGCCTTCTGCTCTCTAAGAACGGAAACCAATGTTTTTGTTTTTACAGTCATTACATTTGTTTTTTCAGAGTTAATTGACTCTGGTTTGTTGTCAGTATCGCTGTCTATAATTCCACCAAGCACATGTTTTAAAACAAAATCAACCTCGCCTTCTTGATTATCTAAGCATACGTTCAAACAAGTTGCTTTTCTTACACGCTTTAACTTTTGAAAAAATAAAGGGTTTGCCTCTATACAAAGACCACCCCAGCAATATTTTTTTTCTAGCAAGAATGTATTGCTTATCATAATGCCATCTGCGGCACCTATTTCAACGAAGTACCCGTTATACTTTTCATTATACACTTCACCAAAAACCCAGAAGTCTTGTCCAACCTGAGATAAACTCATTTTTCTTCGGTTATTGAAAGACTGAATTTCAAGATAGATGGATTCAAAAATGTCCTGTTGTTTTAACCAATTTATAATATTCATATATATCTGATTTTTTGACTGATTTTGAGTTATTTTTTTAATTTGCACCTAGATCAGTATGAGTATATCAGTAATTTAATGGGACTTAGACAAAAAACATTCCCACAATAGCCGGAAATCTATAGAAATAAAGACTTTGAGAAAGAAAAGCAAGTTCTTAATTTGGGATAAAGTCGAGCTTAGTTAAAATTTAGTTGACGAAATATTAGCAACAATTAAGATACGTTCGCCTTAAATCCAATAGTTTTAAATGTTTCCATGACAAACCCTCGTCAAATAGCTTTTATTGCCTTGCGAGAAGTTCACAAAGGAGCTTATGCTGATGTTGCCCTCGACAGAGTGTTGCAAAAGGTTAATTTGCCTGATAGCGATCGCCGTCTAGTGACAGAATTAGTTTATGGTAGCGTCAGAAGGCAGCGCACCCTCGACGCCCTCATTGACCAACTCGCATTAAAGAAATCACATCAACAACCGAAAGACCTCCGCACCATCCTGAATCTAGGTTTATACCAACTTTGCTATCAAGAACGTATTCCTGTCTTTGCTGCTGTTAACACCACGGTGCAACTGGCTAAAGAAAATGGTTTTTCTGGACTAACTGGTTTTGTGAATGGTCTATTACGCCAGTATCTCCGCCTTGTAGAAAAATACAAGGGAGACAAGCAAAAAAATGCTACCTCATCCCCCTCATCCCCCTCATCCCCCTCATCTCCCTCATCCCCCCATCTCCCTTTACAACTTCCAGAAAACCCAGTACAAAGCTTGGGTATTTTACACAGCTTTCCTGACTGGATTATCCAAGTGTGGTTAGAACAACTTGGTTTTGCTGAGACAGAAAAGCTGTGTGAATGGATGAACCAAACACCAACCATCGATTTGCGAATTAACCCACTTCGTACTAACTTAGAGGCAGTTGAGGTAGCTTTTCAATCGGCTGGCATTTTAGTCAGGCGGATTCCCCATTTGCCTCAAGCTTTACGATTGATTGGTAGCACCGGGCCAATTCAAAATTTACCCGGTTTTAGCGAAGGTTGGTGGTCTGTACAAGATAGTAGCGCTCAGTTAGTAGGTCATTTGCTTGACCCCCAACCAGGTGAATTAATTATTGATGTTTGTGCTGCACCAGGCGGTAAAACAACCCACATAGCTGAATTAATCAAGGATGAAGGTAAAATTTGGGCTTGCGATCGCACTGCTTCTCGTCTTCGCAAACTTCAAGAAAATGCTCAGCGGCTGAATTTGCAATCTATTGAAATTTGCACTGGCGACAGCCGTAACTTACCTCAATTTTACAATACTGCTGACCGCGTATTACTAGATGCACCATGTTCCGGTTTGGGAACCCTCCACCGTCACGCCGATGCACGTTGGCGACAAACACCAGAATCAGTTCAAGAACTGTCAGTTTTGCAAAAGGAACTCATTACACATACATCTGGTTTTGTCAAGTCAGGTGGTATCCTAGTTTATGCCACATGTACGTTGCATCCGGCAGAAAATGAAGGTGTAATTACCGGATTTTTAGCTGAAAATCCTGATTGGCAAATTGAGCCTCTTAAGGCTGATTCCCCTTACTCTGCTTATTCTACGCCCCAAAGCTGGCTGAAAGTTTGGCCTCATCGCCAGAACATGGATGGCTTTTTCATGGTGCGCTTAAGAAAAACCAACGTTTACGCGTGAATACTGTTTAGGATTGTACGATTTGGTGAAAGCCCCGAATCTACCAGAGGAGGCAGCAATGGTTACCGATTCCAATGTCAAAAACTTAGTTAAAATCTTAATTGGAGCCGCCTGGATTGATGGCAGAATCCAGCCAGAGGAACGGCAATATCTGCGCGAAATCGCTCAAGCTAAAGGTTTGGCTAGCGACCCAGAAATTAAGCCTTGGCTGTACGAATTAGTTCCTGTACAGCCAAAAGACTGCTATGCATGGGTGAAAGAATATTTAGGCGATCGCCCTAGCATTGAAGACTACGAAAATCTCATTGAAGCCATTAGTGGCTTGATTTACAGCGATGGTGATGTGGCGATCGAAGAGGCAAGACTCCTGACAAAACTACAGGAGTTAGACAAGCTGAATGATTCCAACCAACCAGCTTATAATGCCTTGCTCAAACAAATTCAAAAGCTGTATCGTCGTTGGGTTGAAGTGCAAAACTAATCATAGTCCACAGTCAAAAGTCAAGAGTCCAAAGTCTTAAGCTTTGACTATTGACTGTTGACCATTGACTATTGACTGCTTAGGACTTCGGTTCACCCAGACCCGGAGTTTCTTCTTTTTGCACCTTGGGTACAATGTTAGGACGTTCTTTGTCTTCCCAGCCGGGAGGACGTTTAGAGTTGTACCAGGCAATTGAACCAATGGTTACAGCAGCAATAAAACCAACTACATATACCAAGGTGAAGGCAAAAGGAAAATGACCTCCACCTGTTGCTACTGAATCTGCTGCTTGCATGAATAAATGTAAATTCACGAGTATATTCTCCTAAATAAAGCAACACTACTTAAAACACTATAAATAAAAAGTGAGTATTACTTACATCCCCCTGTAGTTTGAACCTTAGATTACAAAGGGAAGAGGACAGGCAAGTCTAAAGATTATACCTTGATTTGTACTGCCGGGCAATACCGAGAACACCAACGGATAAATTTACTGTACCGTCTCCACTGACAGAAGAAGCAGCCTAACAGCAAATAACCTAGAACACCCAGATCAAACCTGAACTAACCGTCCATTGCAACGAAGTATTATACGGGTGAACTAGCACTACCAATATTGAGAAGTTTCTCAGTTGTCTCTATCAAGTTATCTACCAATTTTAGTGTTGGCTTAGTTTCTCGAAAGCCATGAACTATTAAGTTTCTAGATTGCAAACCCTCTTCCAAAATCTCATAATCTTCTTGACTAATTACACCTAATGAGTATAGTTCCTTGATGATTAAAAGCGAAGGTTTTTTGGCTAACTCAAGTCCTTGCTCCTGCCCGACTAAGCGCAAAGCTGCTTCTACTGCTGACCAAGCTAAAATTAATGCTGCTGCTTGGTATTTATCTGAAAGTTCACGAACTAGTCGAATACGTTCGTTAATTTCTAAAGGAAGCAAAATCTGGGCATTGTCTTCAACAACAGCAGGGTTTGTAGGGTTTGTAACTACCAACTCAAACCGCCACCCAGACTGATTATTTACAGCTTTAGCCAAAGCTGTAAGATAACTATAGCAATCCGATTTGATTTCTGAATCACTCGTAGAGGTAAGGGACTGGGGACTGGGGACTGGGGACTGGGAAGAAGGAATAAAGGTGTACTGAGTTTTGTTCAAAAATCAAATATGAGTCCTATAGATTTAGTAAGTGTTGGCTTAGATTTGACCTCTACGACTACACTTTCGTTGTCGCCAATAGCAATCATATCTAGCGAGAAGCTTGAGAGAAAATCGGGTAGTTCGCTTCTAGAGGGGTGAAGTAAAACTTGATACCCTTTCTTTCTATATTCTCGTGCAATGCTCTGAAGACGCTTTTCCTCTAAAGCTTCAGCAGTCTTACTCATTGCAAAATCTCCGTGTGATCAGGTGCTTCTACAATTCTAATGTGAAGAAACTCAGTTCCTTTGCAGAAACCTTCAGCAAGCACTGGGGACATCCCTTTTACCCTGAAAGCACCATTAATATCTGTTTTACGGACTCTAGTATCTGTAATTTGTCCGTCATCTACGTAAACTAGATTTATTAAAGCATCTTGAATAGGCTTAATCATATTGTCATTGTCCATTCTCACAGTTATGCCGTTGTGGTAGTAGACAACTGTAATCTGAAGTTGACATTGGACAGGTTGAGCATTCTGAGTAATATACTTAAGATCTGCGTCTCGTATTTTTTGTTGCCAAGCACGTAAGCGGTTTTTATTCTGCGTTTGGTGTGAGAGAGGAGTACCTTCTACGATGAACTCAAATGGTAGCATCGATAGAAGTAATGTAAGATTTGATTACATACATATGTACTTAGTGATACCCCCTCATTAACAGTTTTTCTATTTTACCTTTCCTATTGGGGATTATGATCGCCAAAGGCATTGGTATAGCGATCGCTAGATACTAGCTAATTTAACCTTTATAAGCGATCGCTTAAAGTTTCTTCACTGACTTGATTAGTCAAAAGCGGAGTTAAAGATGCTCCGCCTTTGGGTTAATAGCTAATGGAGAGTATCACAACCAAGCTCGGTCATATTGCACTGGCCAGAGTTTTTCATGTCCTAATTGCTTGGCTGCTAGGTGAGGCCAGTAAGGATTGCGAAGTAGTTCACGTCCCAACAGAACTATATCAGCTACTTCTGTGCGAACAAGTTGGTCAGCTTGTTCTGGAGATGTAATTAAGCCAACTGCACCCGTATAAATATTTGCTTCACGACGTATACGTTCAGCAAACTGGGTTTGATAACCAGGTTTAATTGGTATGTTGATAGCCGGTATAATGCCCCCTGAAGAACTATCAATTAGATCTACACCCAGAGATTTCAGTTTGTCACTCAAAGCAATACTTTGTTCAATATCCCAGCCCTTATCTACCCAATCAGTTGCAGAGATGCGTACAAACAATGGATATGTTTGGGGCCACACCTCTCGCACTTTCTCAACAACTTCTCTCAACAGACGGGTACGGTTTTCAAAGCTACCACCATAATCATCTTCGCGGTGGTTAGCCAAGGGTGAAAGAAACTGATGTAGCAAATAACCATGAGCTGCATGAATTTCAATGACTTTAAACCCAGCATCCAAAGAACGTTTAGCACCTTGGACAAAAGCTTGAATAATTTGCTGAATGCCTTCAATATTCAAAGCTTCAGGTACCGGACTTTCTTTACTAAAAGCGATCGCACTACTCGAAACCAGAGGACGCCAACCTTCTTGAGATTCATCGAGTGCTTTACCTCCTTTACTCGGTTTGGCAGTGCTTGCTTTTCTGCCTGCATGAGCCAGTTGAATACCTGCAACAGCACCAAAGTTATGAATTAATGCCGCAATTTTTGCTAAAGTTTCTACCTGTGCATCTGACCAAATTCCCAAATCTTGCGGACTAATCCGCCCACGAGGTTCTACAGCAGCTGCCTCTGTGATTACTAAACCGGCGCCGCCAACTGCACGAGAAGCTAAATGAACCAAGTGCCAGTCATTAGCAAAGCCGTTTGTGCTGGAATATTGACACATGGGTGACACGGCGATGCGGTTACGAAAGGTGATTTCACGAATCCTGAATGGTTCAAATAGGTGTGCCATTAATATTGATTCCTTCTCTTGCTAGGTGAAAGAAATTAGTAACTGATTTGCTGTGTGAACTTCCAGTGTTGCACAGAGATACACAAGCTGCTAAATCACAAGCGGCTAATGCTAAAACTGTACTTCGTTGTCTCAGTCACTTGCTGAAAGTAGTCAAGCAGTGTACTCTTTCATATTCATTATGATGCACCCAGTTCGTGAGTAATAACTTTAGTTGCTATTCAATGATGAGAGTTTTTATCAGAACTCAGATGGATAGATTTATGATCTAGCTCTTGGCTTTCTAATTCCCAAATATCACGTTTTACTAGTTCTTTTTGTTCTTCATCTACTAATATCTGTAGATGTTCTGGTAATTTATTTTTATACCAGATAGACCAAATTTCATCATCAAAAAATTCTCTTTCGATTTGTCCAAAAAACATGGTTTTACTCTCCATTAACGCCATAATTAAAGTTTAGTAATTTCTGATAAATTGAAAGTTATCAATTCAAACCTTTTATCATTTGTACTTTCGTATTATTGAAAATATACGTACTATTCGTCCTTGAAATACTTTGTTAACAAAGTATTTCAACTGCGGTTAGTTTAATAACTTGTTTAATTTCTAGATTTTTGGTTCCTTTTAACGACCCTTCATGTAATCAACGCCAAAGCATATTTTGTATCCTTGCCTGTTTTCTACCCCATAGATTCCGGTTTAATTCCTGCTAAGGCAACAGTTTGAGCAGAGTCAACATCATTAATGTACTGTAAGTTGGTCGATTTACCGTAATATATAAATATGAGGTTTGCATATATTGCGTTAAAAAACAAGGGTTTATTAAGATTTAGTGATAATTCTCATCAAATCGGTGCTTTCTGCACTAATACCAATTGCAATAATCTTTGCAACACATGGATTGACTGTAGGGGCGTACAGCTGTACGCCCCTACAAGGTATCTGTTGCATTCTTTTTTCAAATTGGTATAAAAATTGTCCCAAAAAAATAAGGACAAGTATATTTTTTGTCCTTGAAGGCTTAAGTAGAAGATTCTATGGCGATCGCGTCAAACAACAGTTTCCCGACAGCCGCGCGACTGGCGTTCATCAGTCATCAGTGAACAACTTCAACCGAAATAATTTATTTCTTGGAGTTCCCTAACTATCTGTGTAGGTGTCTTTGTAAAATTGCAGGCGACCAATGCCGAGAAATTGGCCAGCAGTTTGCTGACCAGAGGGAAACGCCGTCACACCAATTAAGTACACGCCATCAGCAAAAGGATTACGGTAAGCTCGCAAACCAATTGTGACGGTTTTACCTGGTGGGATGGGAGAGTCAAAGGTGACTGTGAAGTTCTGTTGTCGATCGTTACTTTTCACGGCTTTAAGTGCCAACTTTGCTCCTTTGCGGTGACGTGTTCCTTCAAAGGCAAAAGTATCATTGTGATTGAATTCGATATCTTCTATTCCCTGAATCTGGTTAAAAGTAACCTGTTGCAACGGTTCCCCAGCGGTAGCTGGCACTTCAAGCGTGAAATAGTATGTTGTATCCGAAACGCTGGTGTCGGTGTATGGAGTGCCGGCACTAACTAAACGTGGTGGTTGAGCAAAGGCGATCGCGCCATTACTCAAGGTGACAGCATTTGCTCCTAACTGAGGTAGTGACCACATTCCTGTACTCACAACAAATAGCGTACTCAATAACCTACTATGGTACTTCATAATTCTATTACCGCCTCAATGATTTCCTCTGTTTTGAAATAGTTCCAGTCTTCCTTTAAATCCCCATAAATAGCATGGACAAATTAATGCTTACAGCCTTGCTAACTAGCCACTGCAATCACAATCGCAACTATATTTGTTAGCTATTATGGTGTTTTTTAGTATAACAATTAATTGTTTTTTAAACTTAAATAAATGGATAATTCAGCTTAAATAAATTTCTATATTTTGGCAATTTATTTATTATCAAAAGCCCGATAAGGCGATGGTTTTACTGGGCTTTTGAGTAATTAAAACACCGTTAAATCGATACATTTACAGTAGTAAGCATAAAATTTACTTAAGAGATAATGTCTAAATATTGGTAAAAAATAATTTGTTTGAACAAACCGCTAAGGCACAAAGAGAATAAAGTAGATTTTCACGAATAATTTAGCATTGCAATAAACTCTTCTACTCTCTGCATCTTAGCGCGACGGACACTTTGCTCAAGTCGGCAAAGCCGCCCACACAAGTGTCCTCCTCTGCGTGAGATTTATAAATTCTCAATCCTCTTGTAAAATATGGTTTAGCTAGTTTTTGTGTACTGCCATAGAGTATCAACAGTCACAAATTCATAGCCTTGTTGTAGTAATTGAGGTATCAGAATTTTTGTAGTTGCAGCAATATCTTGTCCACCGCAAGCACCATCATGCAAGACAATCATTGAGCCATTTTGTACTTGGTTGAGAACTCGCTGCACTACAGTGTCAACTCCTGGTAGCACCCAATCTTCAGGTACTACACTCCACATAACTGGGCGGTAATTCCACTCAAGAAATAACTTTAATGTTTTGGGTGTGAATAAACCGTTGGGTGGCCGAACATCACGCACTTGTTCAGGTAGCAGATTACAGGCGTTGTAGATTGCAGTTTGGGTTTTTTCTAAACTGTCCTTGAGGTCGTTTGGCGAAAGCATGGGAAAAGAGCGATGATCGTAGCCATGCAATCCTATCCAGTGTCCACGATCGCATATTGCCTGAGCAATCTCTGGTGAACGATTGACGCAAGCACCCAACCAAAAAAAACTTGCTTTAATGTCGTAATGGTCTAAGACTTTTAACAGTTGGGGTGTGTATTGAGGATGAGGGCCATCATCAAATGTGAGAGCGATCGCTTTATAATTGCGATCGCCACCCCAAAGACAGTTGGGAAAAGTCGGCTGGAGAATGCGGTAGAAATAGGGGAACAGAGGAGCAAACTGCATTTTGAGTCTTTTGCCTTAGCTGGCAATTTTTTGAGAGGCTATTTATAAACTAAATCTAGCTAAACGGGAAAAAATCGTGTTGGAAACTAACACTTTTGTTGTTGACTGATGACTGATGGCTGATGACTGATGACTGTTAGCAACGAACTATAGCAATGAGACATTTTTTAGTTGCAAGTCTCTAAGAGGTTGTTTATAAAGTATCAATAATTTTGATTGTAGGAAAAATCTAAGTACAATCAACATCAAGCAAAGCTGAAAACATCAGATTTGATTTTACCCTGCCCCCCTGCTCCCCTACTCCCCTGCTCCCCTGCTCCCCGCCCCCCTGCTCCCCTGCTCCCCCGCTCCCCTGCTCCCCCGCTCCCCTGCTCCCCCGCTCCCCCGCTCCCCCGCTCCCCTGCTCAACACCATTCTGAATGTGCATTAATTTTTACTTGTATATCTGGGAACTCTAAATTTAAGAAACATACTGGAGAGTTATTGTGATGTCCAGAACTTCAATTAGTGCAACGCTGGCGCAGAAAGAAAGAGATGCTGTGTTGCAAGCGATCGCTACCATTAAAGAAAAGCTACCATTTTTAATTGATTTGAGTGCAGAGGAGCGTAAAGCTTTACCGAAGATGGGAGATAAGAGTCGGGCGTTTGTTGGTAAAGCATTAGAGGTGGCGACACAGAACCCGGAGTTTTTACCGCGATCGTTTGACTTGGAGGAGATGCGGAAGGATGTACAGTTGTTTGAAGCGTTGTATCCGCTGTTGTTGTCGTTGACGCAATTACAAGAGTTGGTGGATGATACTTCTCTGGCAGTGGGTAGTGAAGCCTATGCAGCCGCGTTGCAAGTGTATAATTACGCCAAAGCCAGTGGTCAAGGCGCAGGTTTAGATACAGTGGTTGTAGAAATGGGACAACGTTTCGCCCGTAAACCTCGGAAAGTCAAGTCTCAAGAAGTCCCGTTTTAGTAAATAACTCGGTAATTGCACTTTTGAGGTGCAAAGTTGATGCTCAGAACTTGGATGTTGAAGTTAAAAGCTCGACGTTCCGTGTTCTGAGCTTTATTTTTTGAGTTCAGAGGTCAAATACTGAAGTTTTTAAACCAAAGTTTTGAGTTTTTAACTTCACAGTTGAAGTTCAGAGGTTGACGGTTAGCCTTCTGAAGACCTATTTAATAAGTAAATTTAACTCTGTAACCAAGTATTACGAATTGTATCTCTTAAAATTCTTTGACTTTGGTAAAGATTAGATTGCGGAAGCGAAATATAGATTTTATCCTGTTCAAGGCAATACTCAACAAACCAATTTGTAATTGTACGCCAATCCTGAAAGCTTAATTTTCCACTTTGTATAAGGTTCCTGGTTTTTATAATATATTCTTGGCTACTAATAGGAGTCATTAAAGCCATCTCACTCATGTAAACCCCTTCTTTATCATCAACAACAAATTCATAATGAATACGTCCACAGTGAGTTATTTTGAGCCGTTGTGATTCGTAAATATTAATGTCAGTAGGATCATAGGGTTCAATGAGACGGTAATTGAGAAGAGCTTTAAGATGATCCTTAACTATAGTGCGTCTTATGGTAGCAGGTTCAAAATAATTTAAAATATCTTCAACAACAAGATAAATTCTATCTGAATCTGTATGTTCGGAATATACATCGATGAGGAGACGAAGTATTGATAGCCTGATGAGTGGACTTGTAATAGTATTAGAGTTAACTTCAAAAACATTTAGAATAAAATTACTATCTTGTTGATAAAAATGATTATAATCTCCAAAAAATAGTGCTTTTTTAATATTTCTACGCTGTGGACGAAATGCCTCACCAACAGCATAAGCTTTAACTAAATCAGTAATATTTATCATGGGAGATGTGATCACTCTCTGAGCAATTTGTAGGCTTCTTCTAATATCAAAGTTAGATAACCATCCAACTATACGACCGATATAATCTTCATGAATAAATATATCTTCTACAGACAAAGCAAAAGCAGTTATATCAGGAATTGACAACCGAATTCCTTTATTTGTGAAATAATTTCCATTTACTTCTGTATCTTCTTTAGCTTTTTCTTTAATAAAATCAACACGTTTCGCAAGAACTTCTTTAGTTGATGGTACTGGTAGATAGAAATCTCGATGTTCGTAAGACTGTAATGGCCCGGACTTAGAAAGTTGCCAAATTGTCCTATCGGTTATCGGGCATATAATAAATGAAAAACTTTCTCTATATATAGATTGTGCATACTGAAAGACAGACTCTTGAAAACTTTGTGGAAAATGATCTGTATTGTCGAATACTATACATGGCATCAGCCTTCTTGCATCAACAGCATTTTTAATTAATCTACTCACATATTTCTGAGGTTGTTTCAATCCAATATCAGCCATCCATTCTCCAAATTTCTGCTTAAATTTTATTTTGTCTTCCTCATATAAATACTTGTACTCACCATTCATCCATCGTTTATAGTCTTGAAAAAAAACTCCCTGAAGTTCATCGTATGAAGGACATCCATCATTAAATAGATTTTTCTCTAGCTCAATCTTTAATTTATCGGTTAGCCAACTAGCAATAGTAGCTTGATTACCATCTGAGTTAGCAAGATCAACCCGCAGGACTAAACAATTTGCACGTAACTGCTTGTCTAAAACTAAGCGGAAAAAACGATCAATGAAAGTAGACTTTCCTGCTCCTTTATTACCTATTACTAAAACAAATTCTCCCCTTTGGGACTCTACAGATGCACGAATTTGATTCTCCAGTTCAGTTCCCTTGTCTGAATTAACGATGTCAACTTGGTTAAGCAAATTTCGTGTTATTTTTTCAAGACTTTCGTCTGCTGCACGGCTTTCTTTAGATTCCACAAAGCATTTTGCTAGCATATCAGGGTCATCTTCACCTGACATGCTACTGAAGAAGCTTCGGTAGATATTCTCTAAGTCCCTTAGAAGTACAGATTTTGAGAGTAAACGTCTCTCAGAAATTTCAATAACTGACTCTAGTACTTCGCTATGATTAACCTGTAAGCCTTCTGATTGATGCACATGCACTTGATATAAGTTCGCTAACACCCCTTCTTGTGAAAAGAGATCGTAGAAGACCGCAAAATTTTGCTCAATAGCTTCAAGACTAGGGAATACAGCTGCTTTACCTTCTTTAGGAGGCACTCCATCAGTTCTGACAGCCCAAAAACCAATCCACTGCAAACCAGTTGTTAATGCAGAAAACAGAACAGCAGTATCCGTGCAATAGCGTTTTGCTTGTTCCAAGCCATCAGTTGCAGATTGAAGTGCCGGGCCACCAACTTTGTACCAAGCCATACGTGGTTGGTAAGTATCAATTAATAACTTGGAAGTTCGCTTTGCTTCTACAACTAGTTTGTTGCGACCTCCAGCAGTCAAAAGATAGTCAACATAGCCAGAATCTGTATGAGGTTCTGTTCTAATTCCTGCTCTATCCCATCCCAAGACCTCTACAAGTATACGGTCAATCACTTGAAAACGCGCATCTTGCTCAGTTTCGAGTGGCACTGCGTCTCGCGTTATCTCCGTGTATATTTGATCAAATTTTTCTTTTGCTTTATCGATATTCATAAGTTAGCAGTTTATAACAAAAGTATACTCAATAAGTATTAATGTACTTGTGAGTATACTCTATAACAGAGTAATTAAATTATACAAAAGAGGCTATTAGTAAAGCTTTGCAAAGCAAATTGTTAAAATTTTTACAATGACAATTGCACTTTTACGCTAATTATTCTTACAAATGGAAATTAGGTTAAACGATCGCCTTCCAAACCCCACCATTCAACCTCATAACTCGAAGATTCAACTTCAAATCTACAACATCCAAGCAAAAAACCTGAAACTTCCTCTTCTAAACTCCAAGTTTCACTCTTTGCACCCGATATTTCACCCTCTTAACTCGAAACTTCGACTTCAAAAGCCCAAACGTCCCCTTCAGAACACAAACATTTGACTTCCAAAGTCAATCAATTGAGCTTAAAGCTAAAAATTTGAGATATAAACAGATGTAGCTGATTAGCGGAAGGGTTAGGCAATGAGTGAAACTCAAACCCAGTTACCGACAGATACATGGATTCATGCTTCTTGGGATGAGTACGTACAAGCGATCGCTAACTTGCTCAACGAGAAAGCCAAGAGTTACTACTACAAGGGACACATGCGGCTGGAAATGGCACCAGTTAGTTTTGATCATGGGAAAGACCATGTTCTAATTATTTTTGCAGTAACTCTATTTGCTACACTTCAAGGAATTCCAGCCACAGGTTTAGACAGAACCACCTTCCGCAAAACTCAAGTTCAAGATTGTCAACCAGATGTGGCGTATTATCTCAAAGAACGCGCCCAAACTATCGCAACAGGTACAGGAATAGTCAATCATGATCGCTATCCTGCACCGGATTTAGTGATTGAGATTGCTAAAACCTCTTTACTTGATGATCTGGGTACAAAGCGATCGCTCTACGAAGATTTAGGCGTTGTAGAATACTGGGTAGTAGATGTCCAAAATGCTCAAATCATCGCCTATGCTATGGCAGACCAAGGTAGTAAACGCATTCAAGAATCTCAAGTATTGCCTAAACTAGCGATCGCCATCTTAGAAGAAGCCTTACGCCGTAGCCGTGAAATCAATCAGTCTGAAATTGCAGCTTGGTTATTAACTCAGTTCCAACAAAAGCAGGCTGATGAACCAGTGTGAAGTTTTGTTTACCAATTTCAGCAATAATACCAATCATCAGTCATCAATCATCAGCCAACAACAGTTCAATCCCTTCCTGTTGTAAGATTACCGTTGTAATTTTTCTCCCCTGCTCCTCTGCTCCCCTGCTCCCCTGCTGTCTAAATGGTAATCTTGAGGTAGAAAAGGAGTAATCTATTTCCGTTCTTCAAAATCATCAGCAGACCTTGGATCTAACTCCCAGCGTGCATCGTCACGTTCCTCTAACATATCGTTGGTGTGCAGAGGCTCATCATCATCTATTTCCACTCCAACCGCTACTGCTAGATCCTCGACTATATCTTGATCTGGAGTAGGAGCAGTACCACCAACAGCTTCATCACCTACTGTATCCTCTTCTTCCCAATTAGCATCAATATCACCGCCAGTGATTTCAGGACTGGTATGGGTATACTGACGTTGGCGATCGCGCATCGTCCGCCCACCGATATTGTACCCTGGTAAGTCTTTCACACCAGTACCGTAAGATTCGGTGATTTCCTGTGGTAAATCCTTAGATTCAGTTTCGTGATTATTATTTTTTTCTACCATAATATTTTAGTCTTTTGTGCATCCTTACAATAACGTTTTCCAAGCAAAAAGTTGTATCGCTGTGGATGTACGACTTTAGAAATAAAACAATCTATCCCTTGGGAACGAAGCTGGCATCGCTATTACAGCCTATTCTAATAAGTGTAAATTCACGGTCAAGCCACATGTAGTTAACTTTATGAGTTATGAGTTGGAAGTTCTCAACCCACAACAGTACCAATTGCTAACTTCTGACTCATAGCTTTTTTCTGATAATCAATCATGATAACGCCGCTAATTTGATTTTTATTTTTGCTATTAAATATCTGCACAATCAGCAGCAGGTATTCATTTTCCTCAGCGGAGGTATAAAGTGGAATACGACGAATTTATCACTCATGTACAAAGCCTTGCTCAATCCAATTCTCGTGAAGAAGCACAACGCGCTACTCGTGCCACGCTAGAGACTATAAAAGAACGTATTCCTGGCGATGAAGCAAAGGTATTAGCAGAAAAATTACCCCAGCAACTAGGTGAATATTTGCAAGGACGAGAAGGAGATAGTGGTGAATCCTTCAATTTGCAAGAATTTATTGCACGCACAAGTCAAAAAGAAAATATAGAGCCAACAACCACTGCCATTCATGTTCGAGCCGTGTTTGCAGTATTACAAAACGCCTTAAATCCGGAAATATTCGCGTCTTTTCAAGCTCTTTTTCCCCACAATTATGAGGAACTATTTCCTACATCACCAACAAGCGAAGTACCTGCGTAGTCAATAAATCACAATCATCATCAAACCAGAAATAATTTAGTTAGTTAATTTTCCCAAATGAGGTAGAATCTATGACAAATTACAACAATCATTCCGGTAAGAAAAAAGTCGCCATTCTCATTGAAAATGATGTAGAAGATGTAGAGTTTATCATTCCTTGTAATGGGCTAAAACAAGCAGGTATAGAGGTAGTTGTCCTCGGTGCCCGCATGAATGAAAAATATAAAGGTAAGCGTGGTAAACTGACTGTGCAAGCCGATGCCACGACAACCGAAGCAATAGCATCAGAATTCGATGCCGTGGTGATTCCTGGTGGTATGGCTCCTGACAAAATGCGCCGTAACCCCAGTACAGTGAGCTTTGTGCAAGATGCAGCCCAAGAAGGAAAATTGATAGCTGCGGTGTGTCACGGCCCACAACTTTTAATTGAAGCTGATTTGCTTGAAGGAAAACAAGCCACTGGCTTTAGTGCCATTCGCAAAGACATCATTAATGCGGGTGCAAATTTCCAAGACCAGCCATTGGTCGTTGATGGTAACTTAATTACCTCTCGTGAACCTGGAGACTTAGCAATTTTTACCACAGCAATTCTCAGCCGCTTAGGTTACGGTGGTAAAGATGTAGCACTGCCAAATGAGAACGATACAAATGCAGAATGGTGGAAACTAGCTGATGCTTGGGGTGGTTCAACCAAAGGTGATATTGTCAAAGGTTTGAATACTGCTCTGAGTGGCGAACGTTATTCACTAGAAGCTTTGGAGAAGTACGCCGAGAAAGAATCGAATACAGAAGCGCGATCGCTGTTTCAAGAAATCATTACTAATAAACAGGGCCACATTCAAAAGTTAGAGAATTATCTTCAGCAACTCGGCGAAAAACCCTCTTTAGTAGCGAATATTGCCAGCCAATATGCCAAGGTGAAAACTGCCCTTACAGGAAGCGATGACATCTTTCAAGTACGTAGTGCTTTAGGGGATGTGCAAACCGGCATTGGCGATATTGGCAATTTGTGTGCCATGTACACCGACCCCGTAGCCACCAGTATTTTCAAAGAAATTTACCGCGATTTGTTGCGCTCCGAACAGCGGTTGGCACAGGTATATCGGGCGTTCCCAGGCGCTGGAGTTCAGCCTCCCAAGCCCACAACAGGCGCGGCTGCACCGTCGATCTAAAGTTTGGAACAAACCGCAGAGGGAAAAAAACATTTGCACCTCTGCGGTGAATTGATTCAGATTGGCAGATAAAAAAGTGATACCAATTTGAATTACTTCTTTGACAATCTAAAATCCCAAATCCCAAATCCAAAATGGTATGACTTCCACATCCGAAAATAAAGCGAATAGTAGCCAGGGTGAAGCCGGCGAAGTTGAACGTTGGGCATCTCTAATAGGTGGCGGTGCCCTAGTGCTAATGGGTTTAAGACAAGGTTCTTTACGAGGAGTGCTGACAGCTTTAGCTGGTGGCGGTTTGCTCTATCAAGGTGCAACCAAACAAAGCACAATTCAACAAGCACAAGAAGCAATGGGGATAAATAAACCTATTAAAGTTGAAAAAACGGTGACAATCAATAAACCAGCAGATGAATTGTACCGTTTTTGGCACAACTTTGAGAATTTGCCTACATTTATGAAGCATCTCAAATTTGTGAAAGTGTACAACGAGAAACGTTCTCATTGGATTGCCAATGCACCTCTGGGTAACAATGTGGAATGGGATGCAGACATTTTGGAAGACCGGGAAAACGAGTTTATTTCTTGGGCTTCCGTAGAAGGTGCAGACGTTGATAACTCCGGTTTTGTGCGGTTTCAAAAAGCACCAGGCGATCGCGGCACCGAAGTCAAAGTTGTATTAGAATATAACCTCCCTGGAGGAGCATTAGCAGCTGCTGTGGCTAAAATTTTCGGTGAAGAACCAGAACAACAAATAGGAGATGATTTACGCCGCTTCAAAATGTTAATGGAAGCCGGCGAAATCGCCACAACCGAAGGTCAACCCACAGGACGCAGATAATAAATTGTCAGTTGTCAGTTTTTGCTACTAACCACTGACAACTGACTAATGACTATTGACTATTAACTAATAACTATGAAAGCAGTCTGCTGGCAAAGTGCCAACGAAGTCCGGGTAGAAACAGTACCAGATCCCAAAATTCTTAACCCCCGTGACGCGATTATTAAAATTACTTCCACAGCAATCTGCGGTTCAGACCTCCATATTTACGGTGGTTATATTCCCACAGTGCAACAAGGTGACATTATCGGTCACGAATTTATGGGAGAAGTCGTAGAAGTTGGCAGAGGACTCGACAATTTAAAAGTGGGCGATCGCGTTGTTGTTCCTTCTACAATTGGCTGTGGTCGATGCAATTATTGCCAGAGTGATATGTGGTCGCTGTGTGATAATTCCAACCCCAAAGGTTGGATGCAAGAAAAACTATACGGCAATATTACCTCAGCAATTTACGGCTACTCTCACTTGTTAGGTGGCTATGCAGGCGCACAAGCAGAATATATACGTGTACCCTTTGCTGATGTTGGTGTTGTCAAAGTCCCCTCAGAAATACCAGACGATAAACTATTATTCATCTCCGACGCTATCCCCACCGGCTATATGGGTGCAGAATTATGCGATATTCAGCCAGGTGATACCGTCGCTGTTTGGGGTTGTGGTGCCGTCGGACAATTTGCCATGATCAGCGCCTATATGATGGGTGCCGAAAAAGTAATTGCAATTGACCGTTTTCCTGAACGTTTAGCAATGGCTAAAAAATATGCCAAAGCAGAAGTAATTAACTACGAAGAAGTTAATACAGGGGAAGCATTAAAAGAAATGACTGGTGGACGCGGGCCTGATGCTTGCATTGATGCAGTTGGCTTAGAAGCACATGGTGTAGGTTTAGAAGACTTCTATGACCAAACAAAACAAAAGCTGAGATTGGAAACCGACCGTCCCCACGTACTGCGAGAAATGATGGTAGCCTGTCGTAAAGGTGGCACACTTTCGATTATGGGTGTTTACGGTGGCTTTGTAGACAAAATACCCTTGGGTGCTGCTTTCAACAAAGGCTTAACCTTCAGAATGGGGCAAATGCATGGGCAGAAATATATGCATTTGTTACTCCAACTAATCTTGGAAGACAAGCTCGATCCAAGCTTTGTGGTGACTCATGAATTACCGCTTGAAGAAGCGCCTCACGGTTATCACATTTTCCAACAAAAAAAGGACAACTGTGTGAAAGTTGTTCTGAAACCATGAGTGGCAAATAGTCATTCAATCTCGATTTGTACACACAAAAACAATCAATAGAGGATATCTATGAAGCACTTAATTTCTCGTTTCCGCCAAATTATTGTTGTTTTCTTGGTAGGATTTGTTTTCCTATTGGGACAAGGTTTTAGCTTCGTTAACATAGCACAAGCTGATGTCAAAACTCCAGAGGGTATTTATTATAAAGGAACACCCGATGACCGAGGCGAAGTTAGAAACGATACCCAAATCAGAAATGCTGAGAATAAATTAAAAGGCGCGGTTGATAATGTTCGCGAAAAACTCAACTTAGATGAAGAAACTCCTAGAGCTACAAAAGAGTTTTTTAATTCTGGAAAAAACAGAACCAATGAAGATAAAGAAGGTTATTACCAAAATCCTCCTAGCAAACAATTGAGAGATCGAACCTAGTTTTTTAGCCAATATGGAGTCTAAATAGTTGACTCATATGTTGCTGAATAAGCTTTGAATATTTCCTGAGACGCGATAATTATCGCGTCTCTCAATTAGGCTAAATCAAGATATGTATTTTGATAGAAATGAGCCAAGAAACATAGACTAAGGACTAAATAATTATGAAAGCAGTTTGCTGGCATGGAGCAAACGATGTGCGGGTGGAAACAGTTCCAGACCCCAAAATTATTAACCCGCGTGATGCTATTATTAAAATTACTTCTACAGCAATCTGCGGATCAGATTTGCATATTTACGACGGCTATATCCCCACAATGCAAAAGGGCGATATCCTTGGTCATGAATTCATGGGGGAAGTCGTAGAATTGGGGAGTGCAGTTAAAAATGTGAAAGTAGGCGATCGCGTGGTTGTTCCTTTCACCATCTCCTGCGGTAACTGTTTTTTCTGCAATCGAGATTTATGGTCTTTGTGTGACAATTCTAACCCCAATGCTTGGTTAGTAGAATTGCAAATGGGTCATTCACCCGCTGGTCTATTTGGTTACTCTCATTTATTTGGTGGCTATGCTGGTGGTCAAGCAGAGTATGCACGAGTGCCTTTTGCCGATGTAGGCTTACTCAAAATCCCTGATGGACTGACGGACGAACAAGTATTATTTTTAACAGATATCTTTCCGACAGGTTATATGGCAGCAGAGAACTGCCACATCAAACCTGGTGATATAGTCGCTGTTTGGGGTTGCGGCCCAGTTGGACAATTTGCCATCAGAAGCGCTTATATGCTGGGTGCCGAAAGAGTAATTGCCTTTGACCGTATTCCGGAACGGCTACAAATGGCTAAAGAATACGGAAAGGCTGAAGTTCTCAACTATGAACAAGTCGATGTCGGCGAAGCACTCAAAGAAATGACCGGCGGACGTGGCCCGGACGCTTGTATTGATGCGGTGGGAATGGAGGCACATGGCACCGATTTAATGGCATTCTATGACCAGGTAAAGCAAGCAGTGCGTCTAGAAACAGACCGCCCCACGGCATTACGGCAAGTTATTGTGTCTTGTAGTAAAGGTGGTCACGTATCGCTAGCAGGGGTTTATGGCGGCTTTCTCGACAAAATACCGATGGGTGCAGCCATGAATAAAGGGCTAACCTTCAAAATGGGACAAACCCACGTCCATAAATACTTAAAACCTTTGCTAGAACACATTCAAAACGGCGACATCGACCCCTCATTTGTCATTACCCACACCTTACCGCTAGAACAAGCACCCAACGGCTACGAAATTTTTAAACACAAGAAAGATAACTGCATCAAAGTTGTACTCAAACCATAAAGCGATTCACAATCTAAAATCCAAAATCCACAATCCAAAATCCAAAATGGTGTAACTATGAGTGATACAAGTGTTAAAAAAATAGACTCTACCCATTCTCCCAAAGGTAAACTCGGTCAGAAATATCTTGCATCCGGCAAATCTCTTTCTATGCGTCTTTGGGAAAATGAGCAACCAGCAGAAGAGAAACAACCAACTTCGCGCGACTATGAAACAGTTGGTTATGTAATTAATGGTCGGGCAGAATTACACATCGAAGGGCAAATGATTTTGCTCGAACCTGGGAGTTCATGGGTAGTGCCAAAAGGTGCGAACCACACATACAAAATTCTGGAATCATTCACCGCAGTTGAAGCAACCAGTCCCCCCGCCCAAGTTCACGGACGTGATGAAAATTAATATCATGTCCGGTTAAACAATTGTCCGCAGCGAGCGAAGCGTTCGCCGTTGGGCGGAAGCCCTTCCCGTAGGGTAGGCGTTCCTGAAGGGTAGCAATCCTAGAGTCCTTGCGGTTGCTAGTCTTTGAGTTTTCCGAAGAGTACGCTACACTTCGTTGCGATCGCAGTTGACTTAACGTAAGTGATTAAGCGGACATGATATAACAGGCAATTTTTTACTCACGCTCAATCTAGTTTGATAATATTTCGCCAGAGGCTAAACCTCTGGCTTTTGCTTTATTTGACATAATTTACTGACTGTGCTGGAGAATGAACTGACTTCAGTCAATTTACTTATTTTTTAAGTATTTTTTATGTATATAATGGTCAGGTACTCGTGGAAATGATCCCCGAACTAGAGTACATCATCGGTAAACAGCCTCCTGTACCTGAACTTTCGGGAATTGCTGCCCAAAATCGCTTCAATTTGTTGTTGCAGAAGTTCATCCAAGTCTTCACCACTAAAGAACATCCCTTAGTCATCTTTTTGGATGATAGCGGCGAAGGTCGTTGGGCAAAAGGCCGTTCAATTGATGGTAAAGGGGAATTTGAGTATGTTGCAAATCCCCAGCCTTTAGACCCAGAACCGAACCCACCGCAGCCTGATCCAAGACTACACGGTACACCCAAAACTCCACAAACACCTGACTTTTCACGGTATCTGGAAAACCCCGCTTCCATTCCTCTCCCCTACAAGGAGAGAAGCTTTGATTTCTCCCCCTTCCCTCGTAGGGAACTCGGGGCCCCCATTAAATTAGGGCTAAGCCCTAATTTAATGGGGATTAGGGTCAGGGGGGCTGGGGGGTTAGGTCTAGCGTTAGCTTTTCCACATGACGTGAAAAGTCAGCACAATCACAAGGTAATGGTGTTGGCACATCTCCCACAGTTCAAGTTGAGCGTATTAGCTAAATAGTGGCACGCAATTCTTGTGGGACTAGCACGGGCATCTTGCCTGTGCTATGCCTTTATAGGCACAGATTTGTGTTGACGGTGAATTGCCCTTACATAAAATCAGGGTTTTGGCTGTTGTTAGCCTAAGTTTTCACCATGATAATCATTGGCATTTTAGCACAATTTTCCTAGTATTAAAATTTCATCAGAGAATAATATTTTTGTAATTCTTATCATTGACTACAATTTTCCTCACTAATTCCACAAGATTTCCACAGGGATTTTACAGGTTTTCCACAGATGTTCTACGAGGTCATCGGTTCTTGCCGTTTTACTGGGGATTTTTTACTCACAGAGGCAAGAGACAGGAAAAACCGAGTTTATGTTAAGAACAGTAACAAAAAGTAGTTGAAAATGCTGATGATTGCGTGGAAAAAATTTTTTTATACAAGCCTTTTTAACATTTCGCAGCATTGACAAACCCACCCCCTCTTGCCGCACAATGATGCGACTTGCCTTTTTTTTAGTCTGTTCAATTAGTTAGGGACTGGGGACTGGTGACTAGGGAAGATTTCTCCCAATGCTGCCCCATACCCAATTCCACTATTGGCGCAGATTTTCAAGCAGGCAGTCTTACTACAACCAATATCTCCCTCTTGATTGACCTCAGAGAAGGAAAATCTCATGAAAGCAACGGTTAGCATTTTTACAGAAATTCCCGAAACACTTGATGAATCACTGAAAAAGTACTTAGAAACACATCCCGATTGGGATCAAAACCGAGTATTAACAGCAGCTTTGTCACTATTTTTACTCCAAAATGGAGATAGCGATCGCAGCGCTGCCCGTGTATATTTAGAAACTTTGTTCCACCACAGCTAAATAGAAATATTTTGCACTGATTCGCCAGAAATAGCTAAAATACCAGACACTCCAAAGTGCTGGTACAAGTAAGTAGTGCTATTCTGGCTCATAATTTATGAGTGCGGTATACAGTGCCCCATCGATGGATTGTAGTTATAGCAAGCGATCGTCAATTTGGGGCAATATCATAACAAAAACACAAGTGGTATTCTTGCTATTTTGCCTTTTTGAAAAATAAAAATACAATGCCGACTCACAACCCCAGATAAATCATCAAATTGTGCGTAGATGCACAGCTAGCTTTGAGGTAGGGAACACTTTGCAGGAACGTTTCTTGATTGCCAATTCTGCGCGATTCCTGAGCAAGGAACGAGCATTCAAACTAGCCGTCGGTGGTTATCATAGACGCGAAGCAGCTTGTAGCAGCATAGGGTAGCGATTCCCCCAGGCATCGCCATGTTTTTCATTCAAATCCCCTTGTGACAAAGTTTGTTTAAAAACAAGGGTTTGAGATGATTTTTTACTGAATTTAACAGCAACCCATTGACTTACGTCAAAAGTCGAGAGTTAATAAAAAAACTCTGGACTAGAGACTATATGTTTCAATGACTGGTTTCCAACTGCTGCGAGTGAGTAGGACACTCAAATTTATATCCCACACCACGTACAGTTTGAATTAATGCTGGTTGGCTAGCATCAACTTCAATTTTCTTGCGAATCTGACCTATATGCACATCTACAACTCGCTGGTCGCCAACATATTCATAGTCCCAAACCTCTTGAATCAGCTCTGCTCGTCGCCAGACTCGGCCAGGATGACTGGCTAGAAAATGCAACAAGTCGAACTCTAGAGCGGTTAAGGGCACTGGTTGGTTATTCAGTGATACCTCTCGTCGTACCGGATCGATCATCAGCTTTTCAAAAACTAGGCGTTTCTGTTCGGCGGTAGTTACAACCCGCTGACGCCTCAAAATAGCTGCTACTCTGACTTCTAACTCTCCCAACCCGAATGGCTTGGTGAGATAGTCATCAGCACCTTTAGAAAAGCCGCGAATCTTGTCAGCCTCATCCGCACGACTAGTGAGCATGAGAACAAACACACCATTACGACTTTGCATCTCTTGGCAGAGGTTAAACCCAATGACATCAGGTAAATTCACATCTAGAATCACCAAATCTGGGTTAAATTGCTCAAATTGCGCTAAGGCTGTTTTACCATCCTCAGCAGCCTCTACCTGATAGCTCTGCTTAATCAAAAAGCGTTGGATTAAATTCCGAACCGCTGGGTCGTCATCAACTACAAGAATCTTGGCAGGGGCCATGACCATCACTTTGCACAAAAATTCGTTTATATTAACAGGACGATTGCGTAAAAACGCAGTTTCCATTTTGGGGGTTTATTTCAGAATCTACAAGGGCTAGGAATGTATTTCCAGATTATCCAGATAATAATGTAATCAGGATACTGGACAATGAAAGCACAAAGATTTCGTTAGTTATGCGTTACTTGAATAAAGTTCTTGTAATTTCTAACTTGATATCTAGTTGCGGTATATTCTGAAATTAGCCATAGTAGTTCGGTAACCTAGGAGACTCTCCTATCCCAATTTGGAGATTTAAAACTTTTCAATTTTAAATCTATATGTGAATCGACACCACCAGCTACTTTGCAGATAATTCATAAAAATTCGTCAAGGTACGGTAAAATGCCAAATTTGAAACAAAAAGCTTGATTTTTTCATGAAAAAGACGTTTTAGATATGCCTAGTCCAAATTCTAGAGTAAAGCCCTCACTGGTGAACGACATGAGGGGATACACGGAGTTATAGCAATATGTTAAAGTGGCTGTAGTTAAAATTTCCAGGTTAATCTAACCCATGCTACTATCCTGGTAGAGCATAAATATAGATCGATGCGTCTAGTTTCGATCTGGCTGGGTAAAACCTAAATTTGTTTTTCCCTAAGTAAAAAACTGCCCGTGACTAAGGCTGAAGTATAAACTCCCATGAGCGATCAAAATCCCTACGACAAACTTGGGGTATCAGAAGACGCTAGCTTCGATGAGATACAGGATGCTCGCAATCGCCTATTGGAGCAGTATAGTGGCGATGGCAAGAACATAGAGGTTATTGAAGCAGCTTACGATGCGATTTTAATGGATCGCTTACGGATGCGCCAAGAAGGTAAAATAAAAGTGCCAGAGCGTATTCGGTTTCCAGAAGCTCGAGTGCAATCACCTCCCAAAGAAAGTCCAGTTCCTCGTGAGCAGTCACCCGCATGGCTGCAAAGAATTCTGGATCAGCCAACGCCCACAGATGTACTGCTACCAGGAGCCTGGTACTTGGGTTTGAGTGCTATTAGCGTCTTTTACCAAGCTGCTGGCGATCAAGTTTTACAGTTAGTGTTAGTGGTTGGGGTAGGAATTAGTATTTACTTTCTCAATCGCAAAGAAGGTAGATTTGGTCGAGCAATTTTGTTGACACTAGCTGGACTGATAACGGGCTTAATTATCGGCGGAATATTTGCTAACTGGCTCTTACCACAAATACAATTTGCCAGCCTCAGCCCAAATCAGTTTTCTACGGTGTTGACGTTTATTTTGTTGTGGTTGGTTAATAGCTTCCTACGTTAAGTTTATTGAAGATTGTCGGGAAGTAGCTATGTTTTGTGGATTTCAGATTGCTTACGAGCAATTGGTATAGTTGTCTGTTATGCATAACTGCTACATCCAAACAAACCAACTAAACACACTAGACAATTTAGTAATACTTTTATTCCCCTCTCCCCTGACTCTGATAGAGAGGGGAGTTTTGGTGTGAGTTTTTGATGATTAAAGTGATGCTTTCAGCTCTAGGATTAACTCTACAGCGAAGCTCAAATCTTTAACAATTAAGTCGGGTTGGTAAAGTTCCAGCTGTGTGCGATCGCGGATACCAGACTCCACAGCCATCACTTTAATATTATGTTTTTTGGCAGCAGTGATGTCAGCTTCCGTATCTCCCACCATCCAGGTATCAGCTATGGGCGGTAGTTCTGCTAATGCCCTGCCCATCAATAAAGGCTTATCATCGATATCACGAGTTTTTACGTAGTCGTTACTGAGGCAATAGCAGCGATTTTCCGGGAAAAATCTCGCTAAATCATATTTTTTGAAAGCAAAGTCTAGTTCCCAAACTCGGCGCATTGTCATCACTGCCAAATCAATACCAGCTTGTTGAATTTTTAACAGTGCCTCTACAGCACCTGGAGTGAGGGTGTCATACTCAAAATATGTTTGTGTATGCACTGTTTTTCGCCGCAACTGAGCAAATTCCTGTGCTTGTGCTTCGTCTAAACCAGAATCCAAAGCAATTTGTTTTTCGGGAATTCGCGATCGCTTTTGCTGCCAAAATTCCGCTTTAGAAAGTTGTTGCACTGCTTGGTCTGGGCGTTTGGTTTTCTCCAAGCAAAATTGATACACACGGTAGTAGCGTTCGGATACATCAATAATCGGGCCGTCGAAGTCAGTAATTAGTCTCAGCATCGGCGGAAAGGAAATGTTACTTTTTATTAAATTATTTTATAAGCTAAAGCACATCTAAAGTGCATAATTATTAGTTAAGGCTGTTAACCGATGACTGATAACAGTCATTAGTTATCAGTCATCAGTCAACACAATACTGGTTTTTCACTAATTTGAATTTTCTGTCAACTAGCTTGGTTAATACGTCTTTTTAACTCGGTTTCAAATTCTTCATCAGTGCGAGTAATAACTTTTGGTCGCTGGTCTAACCTGTCCATTAAAATATGGAATGCCTCGGTGTCTTGTGGGTGATATCTGACCCAATCTCTTAATTCATCGTCTGACATGGCTTGATAATCAGGTTTAGTCATGGAAACGTCACCTCACCATTTGGATATATCTCTATTTGTATTGTGTCGCCAATTAAAACGTATATCCGCTTTGTTCTTTCGTCCAGTCGTACAACGTTGATAGGTTGAAGCATATTACTGGCTCTGACGCATCTACTGTAAAATGCTCTCAACTGTTCTGTAGTTGGTTCCATTTCGCCCTCTTTGGTTATTTTCGTAAGAGAATAACCTAGATTACTTACAGAATAGGTCTTTTAGTAAAAAATTCGCTAAATTAGCGAATTTGTTAGAATTTGCGAAACTTTAATATTGACTGAAATCGGATGAATACCTACTCTATTTCAAAGTACCACGTTTGATTTGTTCGGTTTCAATGGCTTCAAATAAAGCACGAAAGTTCCCTTCACCGAAACCTTGAGCTTGGGAACGGCGTTCAATAAATTCAAAGAAAAAGGTAGGCTGTTCAAAAATCGGCTGGGTAAAGATTTGCAATAATACTGCATTTTGGGCATCTTCTTTCCAGTCCACGAGAATTTCCTGTTGGGCGATCGCTGACAATTCCTGAGATGATAATGGAAGTCCTGGGCGCTTTTTTAGCTGGGTGTAGTAGCTTTCGGGAACTGAAAGTAAAGATAAACCACGGGCGCGAAATTGAGCGATCGCACTTATGAGATTAGATGTCCGCAAAGCAATATGTTGAATTCCTGCACCTCGGTTGATATCTAAAAATTCTTGGATTTGGGAATTACTAGAAGCCGGTTCATTAATTGGGAATTGTACCTTGCCGTTGCGGGAAATCATCACTTGGCTATGCAAAGCAGAGCGATCAGTTTGAATTTTAAAAGTTTGCTGAGGCTGAAAATCTAAGATATTTTTATACCAACTCACAGCAAGCTCTAATTCACCAATTGCCACGTTCAGCACTATGTGATCTATGGTTGTAAAAGTGTTGTCAGTTGTTAATTGCCATTGACTATTGACTATTGACCACTGACCCTTCGGGTTCGCAGTCGCCTGCGGAGGGAAGCCCTCCCGCAGCGCTGTCTCACTACTGACCAATGACTTTTCTATCAACGTATGAGTCAATCCACCCCAAGCGGCAATTTTGCCACATTTGAGGGAGGTTTGACCAAACTGCTGTTCAGTGATGGGTTGTAAGATTGTAGCACCCTGTGCTTGCGCTTGGGCGATCGCAGCTTCCACATCTTCTACAGCAAAAGCGATATCTGCCACACCAGGTGGATGTTGACGCAGAAACTCAGCAACTGGGCTTCTGGGTGACAGTGGTGAAGACAGTAAAAAGTAGACTACACCGTTTTGCACCGCTTCCGTACAAGTGTGAAATGAACTGATACCACTAGCTACTGCTTTAAACCCAAGATAATTTACAAACCAATCCCGCCAAAGTTTGGCATCTTCTACATAGAAGTGAACGTGAGCAATTTCCATAAATCCTGAAAATCAAGCACAAAAGCTTTTATATCTGTAAATTTTGCCTCTTTTGCTAGATTATCAAGTCCTTCCTAAGCAAGAATTATATAAGCAGACTCAAATATCTTTGAAACTAGAAAAACAGATGACTATCAGGTTGAATGTTAATTTCCAACGGTACAGCCTGGGGTTCAGCAGACAAAGCAAAGAAAATGGCATTGGCAGCAGTTTCAGGACTAAGCATTTTTTTTCTATCTACCTTCAAACTGACATTATCCCAGAAAGGAGAATCTACGCCACCAAAGTAGAATAACGTGAATTTGATACCAAAGCGCTTGAGTTCTTCTGCCATGCACTTGCTGAAACCAACCACACCAAACTTAGAAGCGGAATAAGCCGCCGCCATTGCCATTGAATGCTTGCCCAAAATTCCTACAACGTTGCAGATGTGGCCTGATTTACGCTTTTGCATTTCTTCAGCCGCTGCTTGAGTGGTGTAGAAACTGCCTTTGAGGTTGACATCTAGCATCTTGTCCAAATCAGCCGGTTCCAGGCTGTTGTAAGGCTTGAGGATGCCAGCACCAGCCGCATTCACCAATATATCGATTTGACCAAATTCTGCGATCGCTTTTTCGATCAAAGTGTCTACCTGTTGGCTGTCAGTAATATCTGTAGGAACAGTCAAAACTTTAAGCGGTAGTTCGGCTGCTAGCGTTGCTAAACGGGCAGAGTCTCTCGCCGCCAGTACCAAACTTGCCCCTGTGGATGCTAGTTTGCGAGTTAAGGCTGAACCAATGCCACCAGTAGCACCAACAACAACAACGACTTTATCCTGCATTGTATCTATATTACATTTCTTTACAAAGTATATTAATACTATACCTGTATAAGTGAAGTAAAAAACAAGTTGCGGTTTAGCTTGTAGTGACTTCCCATCCTTTCTCTGTTTTCTTCAGTTTCAAAGAACTACATGACTGCAAAAACTTAATAAAAGTGCCATTTAGCTGCAAGCTTTTCATTTGCTCACTAATAGGTTTTCCATACTGGTTCTTAAAAGTGCCCCCTAAATTGCCAATATTAATGTAGCTTCCAGGAGATTGTTGAGTTAGCTCATTAATAATATTTTTGATAACTAGTTCTAAATCTGCCTTGGAATTAATACTAGATAATAACGGTGATGTGATGTTGCAGGGTGGAGTATCATTTTTATTAGTCGCTGGCTGAGATTGATTAATTTCAAATATTGTGACATATAATTCTGAGGCTGCATCAACTTGATGTACAACCAAATCAGCAGGAAAATTTATGAAAATATCTTTAGCTTTTTTACCAGGAAGATGCTGAGAAACAACTTGAGCAATAGTTAAATTATATTTATTTTTAAACGCTTGAGAAATAGTAGCTAGCTTAATCCAACAAGTTTGGTGACGCTTTTGTTCTGCTTTGATCAACTCTTTTACTTGCTGAATAAACTGCTCAACTGTTGGGATTTCAGGTGCTGATGTCGGAAAATGTGTAATATTACCTGTATAACTATTGAAGATCCTAATACCTTCATCTTTCTTACTAACTCGATATACTATTAATCCATTCTGCTGAAGATGGTTGCAAAGGTTAGTCATCACTTTGTCTGAGGAACAGACTAAGACTTCTTTAGCATTGGGATAGCGATCGTGAATTGACGAGCCAAATGCGATCATTTTACCATCAGCATTATCCCTACCAACAGGGACATGAATCAAGTCGTAGCCACGTCCATGCAATTCTACATCTAACCTGCCCATACTGCACCAATTGGCAAAGGCAATTTTGACTTGAATAGGAAAATTACAAACTGTTGTTAAAAACTTTTCTGTATCGCCGTTAATGTGTAAATTTTCTGCATCTAAAAGTAAAACTGCTATACCTTTATTTTCAGTAGAGAATGAATTAGTTGTCAGAGCAACTGTTTCAGACGATTTAATATTTGTGGTACTAACAAAGCCATTTAAATTTGTTTTTATATAAGTTAATTGATTAATTTTATCTATTAATTCTTTTAATATTGGTGAATTGATAGATTCGGTAATTAGCAAAGCTTTAAGATATCCTTGTAACCTTTGAGGTAGTGCATCCCAATCTTGAGCTTGGCTGAAAATTTCGGTAAATTTTCTAGTTAAAGCTGATTTATTAGCAGAACTCAGCCACTCAACATTCCTATACTTTTCGAGTAGTAATTCTGGCTGTTGTTCTTGAATAGTAATAATTGCTTCGCATAAATAGGAGCTAATTTTGTTTAACTGTGTAGCATCATAAACAGTCAGCAACCGCTCGTCATTTGGCATAACTTACACATTACAGTAGGGCAAACTGGTTAGTACCATCATCAAAGATGGCAATTTAACTATGTTATATCAGGGTAAGAAAGCATCTGATAACCGTGAAACTGCCTACCTATGAAAAGCAAGGGGAGATTAGGGAGATGAGGGAAAATGATTTTTATCAGTAATTTGGTGAAATAGGGTTATGGCAATAAAAAAAATTGACGCATAGCTTCACAAAACCCTTACACAAAAGATAACTTTAAATCCCAAATCTCAAACCCAAAATTTTATTAATTGTCATCTATAAATACTTAGCAGTGGATAATAGTGCCTTGCCAAAGCTAATCAGAATTAATTACATGCGATTTTGGCTCTTACACTCAGAAAATATTTTAACTACGACGAGCTAAAATATAGTCGCGGGTGCGAGAATCAAGAGGGTTGGTAAATATTTTCTTTGTGACACCAAATTCAACCATTTGACCAATGCGATTTTCATTATTGTAAAAGAAAGCTGTGAAATCAGATACACGAGTAACTTGCTGTAAATTGTGGCTGATAATCACCATTGTCAATTCAGAACGCAAACGCAAACTTTGGATCAAAGACTCAACTTTCATGCTAGCAGTAGCATCAAGACCAAAACAAGGTTCATCCATGAGAAGAACTTTTGGCTTGACTGCTAAAGCACGGGCAATGCAAAGTCGTTGTTGTTGTCCACCAGAAAGTTCTAATGCCGATTTATGTAATTTATTTTTTACCTCATCCCAGAGGTCAGCATCTTTAATTGCAGATTCTACAATTTCGTCTAATTCTACTTTGGGACGCCATCCTACTATTTTTACTCCATAGGCAACATTATCGTAAATACTCATGGGAAAAAGATTCGGCTTGGAGAGAATCATACTCACTTGGCGGCGTAGGCGATTTAAGTTGACTCGACGCTCATAAATATTTTGATTGAAAAATTCTACCCTTCCTTCGATTTTAACTTCTCCTTCTAATTCAACCATGCGATTTAAGCATTTAAGAAAAGTCGATTTTCCACAACCACTAGGGCCAATAATTGCTGTTACTTTGCTTTGGTAAATATCCATTGATACTCCATCGAGTACCTTTTGGGTATTGTAATAAAAGTTGAGATTTTTGACTCTGATGGCTGGAATTAGTTTATTCATGCTAAAAAACGTGTGCAATAAATATTGACTCAACAAAACGTTTGTGAAGCCAATACGGACTCATCATAGCTTGGAAAAGTGGAGGCTAGCATTCATTAGTAGCTAAACAGTTGTATTGAATAGTAGATATTTGCAGCTAAATCAATGTTCATTTTCGCATGTTTGTGCCGAAAGCAATTGTTTATCTTAAAATTTAGAGAAATATGGCACAGTAATGTTAGCAATTTTCAATCAAGCAATTAACAATATATTTCGTTTTTTGTATCACCTAATGAGTTCAAATCTCAATAATATATTCATTAGGCTGAAATTATCATTTGATTATCGCATTACTTTGGGCTGCTGTGAGTAACATACAAATTTTATAAAATTTTAATTATAATTTAAGGTTATATACTAGTCGAGTGTGAGTAATGTAAGGCTAAAGTAAGGCTACTACCGCAGTCTGAACATGATTATTTGCTAAACTGTTGCACATTTAACTTATGTAACTGTTATCTGGAACAGCTTCCTAGTTTATATCTCAATATGCTTCAGTTAAGCAGAAAAGTAGGTTGGGTGAAGCGAAGCGCAACCCAACCTACATCAGTTTTAGTTTTTAGCTTAACTGAACTGTACTGGTTTATATCTTGCACCAATGGCGTTATTGACATTTATGTAGGGTGGGCACTGCTAATGGTTCGCTTAAACCTTGATTTTTACATTGTTGGCAGTGCCCATCAGAGGGTTAATTAAGAATGGTGCAAAATATCAGCTAGACAGTATCTATGGTTCTAAATTATTTTGGTTTTAAAGATATTTTTTATCAAAAAATACCATTTGAGACAGTTATACCAACTGTGTGTGAACTTGAGCTTAATATTTGGTCACAAGTAACCAGAGATGACAAGGTTTTTAGACAATATGTTGGCGAAATATTAAGCTGCTCGTCATGGTCAATTGCTATTATAAAACAGTTTAACCAAAACGCCCTGAGATGTAATCGTGAGTGCGAGGATCGAGTGGATTATTAAAGATTTGCTCTGTGATGCCAAATTCAACCATTTGACCAATACGACTCTCATCAGTACTGAAGAAAGCCGTGTAATCAGAGACGCGAGTTGCTTGCTGCATGTTGTGGGTGACGATCGCGATCGTCAATTGGCAGCGTAAACTATGGATCAGTTCCTCAACTTTCATGGTAGCGATGGGGTCAAGAGCGGAACAAGGCTCATCCATCAACAGGACTTTGGGTTTGACTGCTAAAGCACGGGCAATACAGAGTCGCTGTTGTTGACCGCCAGAAAGGCTGAAAGCTGATTGATTGAGCTTATCTTTGACTTCATGCCAAAGAGCAGCGCTTTTCAAGGCAGATTCGACAATATCATCTAATTGTGCTTGCGATCGCCTCATAGATATTCTGATACCGTAAGCAACATTTTCGTAAATGCTCATGGGAAAAGGATTTGGCTTCTGGAACACCATGCCAATTTGGCGACGTAGCTGATTTAAATTGATGCGATGATCGTAAATATTCTGACCAAAAAATTCTACACGTCCTTCGACTTTTACAGAACCTTCTAATTCGCTAATGCGATTGAGCGTTTTAATAAAGGTAGATTTACCGCAACCACTAGGGCCAATAATTGCAGTTACTTGGTTTTGGTAAATATCTATTGATACTCCTTCAATCGCCTTGAAAGTACTATAGTAAAAGCTGAGGTTTTTGACTTTGATGGCAGGAATTAATTTACTCATGTTTGGAAAATAAAGTGGAAGTTAAGACTTATTATTTTTATCTTTGCCAGCTTTTATTGTTTCGTGATTGCTGCTACAGGCGTTGGGTTTAGACTTGAAAATTCAGATGAGGAATTAGTTAACAATATTGTTAGCTTTTATTTTGTCTTTGTCTTATTTATAATTAAGCGAGATAAAAGACTGATACAGAAAACTAAGCCTAGTAGAACGATAGAAGTAGTCCAGACTAATTGACTTTTTTGTGGATCAGGGTCGTTGTAAAGGTTAAAAATCAACACTGGTAGAGAAGCTGTTGGAGTTAACAATCCTGTTGACCAATCTAGACTGAATAAAGCAGTAAAAAGTAGGGGTGCTGTTTCACCAGCAGCACGGGCTACAGCTAACAAAATGCCTGTGGTAATTCCGGGTATGGCAGCAGTCACCACGATGCGAAAAGTGGTTTGAAAGCGAGTACCTCCCAAAGCAGCAGAGGCTAGACGTTGGTCTGTGGGAATTAGTTTTAAGGCTTCTTCTGTTGTCAGGACGATCACGGGTAACATGATTACAGCTAAGGCAAAACCACCAGCGATCGCACTAAATCCTTTAGTGACTAATACAATCACACCATAAGCGAACACACCCACAACAATTGAAGGAACACCAGTAAGGATAGTAGTGATCATGCGAACAAAACGAGCTATTAGGTTAGATTGACCAAATTCTGCTAAAAATATACCTGTTAATATTCCTACAGGAATACTTAATAGTGAAGCAATACCTACAATTGTTATAGTTCCCAAAATGGCATTACCAAACCCATAGTCAATTACTGATTTGACAAACATTTCCGGTTTCAAACCGGATATTCCTCGTTGGATAATTTCCCACAGAATAGATAGTAATGGAATCAATACTAAACCTGTCAAAGCAAAGGCGATCGCATTCATTCCATAAGTAAATAATAGTCTTTTTATCGGCAATGGTCTGTATAAATCAGATGCTATAGATTCATTTATTTCAGAGTTTTGATAACCACTCATACTAATTTTTAATTTTTTGATTTGTTGAAATTGTTTACAGCGCTTTTCATGTGGATGAAGTTACCTGCCTGGGAATAAATTCTCAGGCTAATAGCTAAAGTCTACTTCAGTAGACTAAAGATTTTTGGGAATATTTAGTCATCTGGAGATGACTTTTGCTATTAGCAAGGAACTTCAGTTCCTTGCAGGACATCACTATACGCATGATTGTTGACACTAATGCCTAGAGAGCCAGTCCCATAAGAAAGCCACAATGCTACCTTACTATGTATTAAAAAACCATTAATATTAATATTTATTTTTCCTACTAAACCACTGCACTAATAATACAGCACCAATATTTACAGCTAAAGTCAAACCAAACAAAATTAAACCTAAATAGCTTAAAGCACCAATGTGTAATCCTGGTTCAGCTTCTGCGAATTCATTAGCTAATACAGAGGGAATTGTATAAGCTGGATCGAGTAAGGAAGCGCTAATTTGGGCAGAGTTACCAATCACCATAGTTACAGCCATTGTTTCACCCAAAGCACGTCCTAAAGCAAGCATAGCGGCACTGACAATACCCGAAAATCCAGCTGGTAATAATATACGAAAAATTGTTTCCCAACGGGTGCTACCTAAAGCCATTGCTGCACTGCGTAATTCTTTGGGTATTGCCAGTAATACATCACGGGTAATTGCTGCCATTGTCGGCAAAATCATAATTGCAAGAATAATTCCCGCAGTTAACATATTGGTGCCTATAGGATCTTCTGAATTAAATAAAGCTATCCATTTAAAATTGCTAGCTAACCATTTTTGCAGGGGTTCTAAAACAGGAATAAAAATAAAAATACTCCATAGCCCAATAATAACGCTGGGAATTGCTGCAATTAATTCAATAATAAATGCTAGGGCTGTTTGCACAGATAATGGTAAAAATTTTTCACTAGTTACTAATGCAATAGCTATTCCTATGGGGATAGCAAATAAAATAGCGATCGCACTACTTACTAAGGTTCCATAAATATAAGGTAATGCACCAAAAATCTGATTACCTGTATCCCAATCTTGACCCCATAAAAACCCAATTCCAAACTTAACAACAGCCGGTTGAGCTTCATGGAAAATTACCCAACTCATCACTAATAAAACTGCAACGGTAATGACTGCAAAAGTATATACTAACCATGTAAATCCTTGATCAATCCAAAAATTTGCGCCGTCCTTGGCTATCAAATCAATCTTGTCATCACTTAAATTCGGTGGAAGAGATGAACTTTTATCGGCTGGTTCAGATGAATTTGCCATTGCAAATCAAGATAGTAGAATATTTTCATGTAATTAGGGTGAGTTGTTAGCCCACCCCAGATAAAAAGTAAGTTGTAAAATTACAAATTTGGGTTTATTTAACAGTGCTATTCACTGTCTGAAGTACCCGATTAGCAACGTCAGAGGGAATTTTGGTATAGTTCAGGTCATCATTATATTGTTGACCATCTTGCAATACCCAATTAATCCATTTTTTGACGGCATTAGCTTTGGAAGCATTAGGATAGTTTTTGTAAATCATCATCCAGGTAAGACCAACTATAGGATAACCCTGTCCTGGATCTCCGACAAAAACGCGGTAGTTGTTTGGAAAATTCACATTTGACAAAGCAGTGTTTGCGGACTGTAAAGAAGGAGCTATAAATTCTCCTCTTTTATTTTGTATCAGTGCTGATTTTAAATTGTTTTGAGTGGCGTATGCATATTCTACATAACCAATAGATCCAGGAGTACGTGCTACTAAAGCAGCTACACCTGCGTTACCTCTACCTTTGAGGGCATTTGGTAAAGTCCATTTAGGAGCAGTGTTAGCTCCAATTCTACCTTTAAAATAAGCACTTATAGCGCTCAAGTGGTTAGTGAAAATAAAAGTTGTACCGCTACTATCGGCACGAACTACAAATTTAATCCTTTGATTTGGTAGATTTACACCAGGGTTATCAGCTTTAATTTTTTGGTCATTCCAGTTGGTGATTTGACCAGAAAAAATAGCTGGCAATGTAGCGCGGGACAATTTCAGGTTATTGACACCAGGAAGATTGTAAACAACAGAAACTGCACCACCTGCTGTAGGTACTAAAATCACGCCATTCTTGACTTGATTGATTTCATTATCTTTCATTGCAGCATCACTACCACCAAAGTCAACAGTTCCAGCAATGACTTGACGAATACCACCACCACTACCAATTGCTTGGTAGTTAATTTTTAAATCTGGATGTTTCTTTCTGACTTCACGAGCGTATCTTTCATAAAGGGGAGCCGGAAAAGTTGCTCCTGCACCATTGAGTGTTTGCGCTTGAGCGATCGCTGTAAAAGTAGGACTAACTGCAACCGCAGATACTACCATTGTAGTAGTAAATAAGCGATGCAAAATATTGGTTGAAAGAGTCATATTACTCCGAATTTTTTGGAATAGCTTATACTGCAATTACAGCTTTTTTTTAGCTATAATATTTACTATTTATACTAATTATTTAACTACAAATGAAGATAATATTAAGAGTTATTTAAATTTTCCTAGAAAAATTATCCTTAATGAGCAAGCTAAATTTCAAAAAGGTATGTAGAATTTTTTTGCAAAAACCCGATATTTAAAACTATCTATTAATTCTGATTAAAAATAATTAAAAGTTTTGAGTTGAACTGGTGCTTCGTGATTAGGTACTGATTTATAGATACTCTCTAAGACACGGGTAAATATGGTTAAAAATAAACCTAGCAGGGGCCGCATCACAAGACCAATGCTAGGAAAGTATCGTAGATGATCGCCATGTTTGATCTGGGTAGGGTTTATTTGTAAAAAATAATGCCTATCCACAGATAGAATAACTAAACTGGGCGTAAAAAATAGTTAAGAAAAGCCAATAAATAAGTTAAGTTGCAGTTAAAGCTAGTAATTCTAGGGAGATGAGGGAGATGAGGGAGATGAGGAGGCAGTGCGGTCTTGGGGTCTCCCCCAACGGGAAAGGGAGTTTGCCAGACGCTCCTTCGTCGCTAACGCTACGCTAACGACGCAAGGCGCTCCTGTCGGCAACTCCCTCACCAAGTGGAGCAACTGCCGTGGTGATGGGGAGAAATAGCTACTGACCACTGACAACTGACTAATAATATAAGAGAACGCTTCACACTTCTTAAATAATCAGCTTTACTAGAACAATGGCGAGAGATTTACGCGGATTCATCAAAATTCTGGAAGATAAAGGGCAATTAAAGCGGATTACAGCTTTGGTAGACCCCGATTTAGAAATTGCTGAGATTTCCAACCGGATGCTGCAAAAAGGTGGGCCGGGGTTGCTATTTGAAAACGTCAAAGGTGCATCTTTCCCGGTGGCGGTGAATTTGATGGGAACTGTGGAAAGGATATGTTGGGCAATGAATATGCAGCATCCAGAGGAATTGGAAACTCTGGGTAAAAAGCTGAGTATGCTGCAACAACCAAAACCGCCAAAGAAGATTTCCCAGGCGATAGATTTTGGGAAAGTGCTGTTTGATGTGGTGAAAGCTAAACCAGGACGTGACTTTTTCCCCGCTTGTCAGCAAGTTGTGATTCAAGGCGATGATTTGGATTTATACAAGTTACCCTTGATACGTCCTTATCCGGGTGATGCTGGCAAGATTATTACGCTGGGATTAGTAATTACCAAAGATTGTGAGACAGGTACGCCAAATGTGGGTGTGTATCGTTTGCAACTACAATCTCAAAATACCATGACGGTTCATTGGTTATCGGTGCGTGGTGGGGCAAGGCATTTGCGGAAAGCGGCCGAACGTGGGAAGAAATTAGAAGTAGCGATCGCACTTGGTGTAGATCCTTTAATTATCATGGCAGCTGCCACACCCATTCCTGTAGATTTATCAGAATGGCTGTTTGCCGGACTTTATGGTGGTTCTGGTGTGCAGTTGGCAAAGTGTAAAACTGTAGATTTGGAAGTTCCCGCAGATTCAGAATTTGTTCTGGAAGGAACCATTACACCAGGGGAAGTTTTGCCAGATGGGCCTTTTGGCGACCACATGGGTTATTACGGCGGCGTGGAAGATTCGCCATTGATACGGTTTGGGTGCATGACACACCGCAAAAATCCGATTTACTTAACAACATTTAGCGGTCGTCCACCCAAAGAAGAAGCGATGATGGCGATCGCACTAAATCGCATTTACACTCCTATTCTGCGCCAACAAGTATCAGAAATTGTCGATTTCTTCTTACCAATGGAAGCTTTGAGTTACAAAGCGGCGATTATTTCCATTGATAAAGCATATCCAGGACAAGCGCGGAGGGCGGCTTTAGCATTTTGGAGTGCATTACCCCAATTTACTTACACCAAGTTTGTCATTGTCGTGGATAAAGACATAAATATTCGCGATCCGCGTCAAGTTGTTTGGGCAATTAGTTCCAAAGTTGACCCGACACGGGATGTGTTTATTTTACCAAACACGCCCTTTGATACTTTGGATTTTGCCAGTGAAAAGATTGGTTTAGGTGGACGTATGGGAATTGATGCTACCACGAAGATTCCACCGGAAACAGACCATGAATGGGGTGCTAGTTTGGAATCTGATGCTGATGTAGCGGCGATGGTAGAAAGACGATGGACAGAGTATGGTTTAGGCGATTTGCAGTTAGGAGAAGTTGACCCAAATCTGTTTGGCTACGATATGAGGTAATATTTTATTTTGCGGTGCGTTACGTTGTTACTAACGACGCACCTGCTTACAGACTGACAAATAAAAAAAGATCCCACTGTTCACAGTCATCAGCCATCAGTTGAAGGTGTGAAATCTGGGTTAAATTGTATCTGGGTCGATATTTAACTCCCGCAGTTTTGCAGCCAAACGTTCTGCTTTTTGTTCTAACTGTTCTGCTGTTTCTTCAGGTGTTGGTACTAGTTCGCCACCTGGGCTAAAAAACCGCAATAGTCCATCATAAATTCCCAAATATAACCCTAGTTGATGACTCCACAAATGCCCTTGTTCATTTGCTTGTAGAGGTTGATATTCTCCATCTACTAAATGAAATCCTGCAAATTCTAAGGTGTAAGGATCAAACCAAAAATAATCAGGGGTGCGGAAGGTATCTTGATAAATTTCTTTTTTTAAACCTTTGTCTGTATTCGCTGTTGATTCCGAAAGTATTTCCAGAATCAAATTCGGATATTTACCATTTTCCTCCCAGACTACCCAACTTTTACGGGTTTTGCGTTCACATCCCAGCACTACAAAAAAGTCTGGGCCTCGGAAATATTCTGATTTGCGTTGATGCGGACTGTAGTAAATAGTCAAGTTTCCCGCTGCATAAAAATCATTTCTATCTCGCCACAGCCATTCCAAACATGTGAGAAGTAGGATTATTTGTCGTAGATGCAGTTCAGTTTCCAAGGGAGGTTCATCACTATATAAATCACTTGGGGGGAAGATCACATCTGAACAGATGCCTTGTTGAGATTCTAATTCTTGAGCTATGGTCATAGAATGGATATGGCATCAAGTAGTTATAGATTTATTTTAGCAGTGTGTTACTAGGCGATCGCACTCATACCCACTTTGCAAAAACAGGCGATCGCAGTATTCTAAATTGTATCTGGATCGATATTTAATTCACGCAACTTTGCAGCCAAACGTTCTGCTTTTTCAGCTTCCTGTTGTGCCCTTTGTTCTGCTTGTACTGCCGTTTCTTCAGGTGTTGGTACTAGTTGTCCATCTGTTGTAAAAAACCGCAATAGACCTTCATGAATTCCCAAATATAACCCTAGTTGATGACTCCACAAATGCCCTTGTTCATTTGGTTGTAAAGGTTGATATTCTCCATCTACTAAATGAAATCCCGCAAATTCTAAGGTGTAAGGGTCAAACCAAAAATAATCAGGGGTGCGGAAAATATCTTGATAAATTTCTTTTTTTAAACCTCTGTCTGTATTCGCTGTTGATTCTGAAAGTATTTCCAGAATCAAATTCGGATATTTACCATTTTCCTCCCACACTACCCAACTTTTGCGGGTTTTGCGTTCACATCCCAGCACTACAAAAAAGTCTGGGCCTCGGAAATATTCTGATTTGCGTTGATGCGGACTGTAGTAAATAGTCAAGTTTCCCGCTGCATAGAAATCACTTCTGTCGCGCCACAGCCATTCCAAACATGTGAGAAGTAGAATTATTTGTCGTAGATGCAGTTCAGTTTCCAAGGGAGGTTCATCACTATATAAATCACTAGGGGGAAAGATAACATCTTGGCAGATGCCTTGTTGAGATGTCTTATCTTGAGCTATGGTCATAGAATGGATATGGCATCAAGTAGTTATAGATTTATTTTAGCAGTGTGTTACTAGGCGATCGCACTCATACCCACTTGACAAAAACAGGCGATCGCAGTCATCTAAATTGTATCTGGATCGATATTTAATTCACGCAACTTTGCAGCCAAACGTTCCGCCGTTTCTTCAGGTGTTGGTACTAGTCCGCCACCTGGGCTAAAAAACCGCAATAGACCTTCATGAATTCCCAAATATAACCCTAGTTGATGACTCCACAAATGCCCTTGTTCATTTGGTTGTAAAGGTTGATATTCTCCATCTACTAAATGAAATCCTGCAAATTCTAAGCTATAAGGATCAAACCAAAAATAATCAGGGGTGCGGAAAGTATCTTGATAAATTTCTTTTTTTAAACCTCTGTCTGTATTAGCTGTTGATTCCGAAAGTATTTCCAGAATCAAATTCGGATATTTACCATTTTCCTCCCACACTACCCAACTTTTACGGGTTTTGCGTTCACATCCCAGCACTACAAAAAAGTCTGGGCCTCGGAAATATTCAGATTTGCGTTGATGCGGACTGTAGTAAATAGTCAAGTTTCCCGCTGCATAGAAATCACTTCTATCGCGCCACAGCCATTCCAAACATGTGAGAAGTAGGATTATTTGTCGTAGATGCAGTTCAGTTTCCAAGGGAGGTTCATCACTATATAAATCACTAGGGGGAAAGATAACATCTTGGCAGATGCCTTGTTGAGATGTCTTATCTTGAGCTATGGTCATAGAATGGATATGGCATCAATTAGTTATGGATTTATTTTAGCAGTGTGGTAGTAATAGACGATCGCACTCATCCCTACTTGACAAAAACAGGCGATCGCAGTCATCTAACGCTATCTTTGCGAAATACCTTTGTGCTACACTGTATCCAATATCAAACCTCACCCGCTAGCGAGATAGCTGAAATGAAGTAGTACCAAAGCCACAAATGTCAAAGCCAAATAAACACGATACGTTTGACAAGGTTACTTCACAATAGTCATGCGCTAAATATATTTTCATCACTCATCTCTACATCAAGCCGCTCAGAAAATTGCTGCGGTTGACTTTTTCATATGCCTAATCTGCCCGGAATTTTTGTGCGTTGGCAGGTGCAAGTTTGCGAATTGAGGTTTGACAATTATGCAGAATAAATCAATATTGTTGGCTGAGAATTTAGCCTATGAATTCAGCGTAGAAAGAACTTTATTTCAAGAAGTTCAGGTGAGTATTAGTATGGGCGATCGCATTGCTTTAGTAGGTAAAAATGGAGTAGGCAAATCAACTTTATTAAAAATACTTGCAGGTCAAATTAGCCCAACTAAAGGTACTGTTTTTCAGAATGATGTTGTCTACTATTTGCCACAAATCAGCACTATTAAACAAGAAATAAATACAGATACATTGCTGAATTTTTTAATTTCCATTTCTGATGAATGGTGGAAAATTGAAGAGATTTTACAGGCGCAATTTCATACAAGCCTTGACCTATCTCTACCAATCACTAATTTAAGTGGTGGTGAACTGACGAAATTATTCCTAGCAATTGGGTTATCTCAAGATCCAAATGTGCTGTTGCTGGATGAACCAACAAATCACATGGATTTACTAGCCTTAGAAAGTTTAAGGCAGTTTCTTGAAAATTTCGCTGGTGCGTTTGTGATTGTCTCCCACAAACCTTTTTTTCTCGACCAAGTAACAAAAGTTACCTGGGAACTTACGCCTGGGGGTGTAAAGATATATGGAGGCAATTTTTCTGAGTATCGCCAACAAAAACAAATTGAGCAAGAGGCAGCATGGCGATCGCACGAAGTCGCCAGAAAGGAACTTAAACATGTCCAAACCACGGCTATGCAAGAACAGCAACGTGCAGCGCAATCTCACCGCAATGGAAGAGCAAAATTTCTCAGTGGTAGTATTGACAGAGCAGCAGCCGGAGTGATGAAAACTAAAGCTCAAGTGTCAGCCGGAACTGCGAAAAAGAAACATGAGGCAGCTGTAGCAAAGGCTACTCAAAAAGTTGCAGAAACAAAAGTCAATACTACAAAGGTGACAAGTATCCAACTTGAGGAAAAAAGTCAAAAGCGCCGAAATCTAATTGATATTCAAGGTGCAAATCTTTGGGTGTCGGAACGCCTGCTGATGGAAAATATTCAACTGCATGTGTCTTCTGGCGATCGCCTTGCCATTGTAGGTGCAAATGGTGCAGGTAAATCAACCTTGGCTAAGGCAATTTTGGGGATGGACAAGCAAACAGTGGTTTTGCAGTCGGGTGAGGTTATACTTGCATCAGCCATGAAAGCCGTATATCTCGACCAAACCTATAAACTAGTGAATCGCCAACAGACGATTCTCGAAAATATGCAAGCTGCTAATCCCAGCCTCAGCTATCAATTGTTGCGTCAACAGCTAGGACACTTTCTATTTAAATACGATGATGTTCACAAAAACGCGTCTGTACTGAGTGGGGGTGAATTGGCAAGGTTAGCGATCGCAATTATCAGCATCTCGGAAATTGATTTATTGATTCTCGACGAACCAACCAATAACCTAGATATTGAAACCGTTGAACAAATGGTGATAGGTATTAATGATTATCAAGGCGCTATTTGGGTGATTTCCCACGATATCGATTTCTTGAGTCGAATTAATATCACCCAAAGTTTCAAACTCAAAGAGCAAACTTTGCAAATGACGACCTATTTACCTAGTCTACCAGAGCAATACTATCGAGAGTTGCTGGAATCTCATAAACCAAGCGATGTCTGGCGACAAGCCGCTTTGTGTCTACGCACTTTTGGTTAAGTAGCCATCTTAAATCTTAAATCTCTAACTCTCCAGCAGAAGCCGTAAAGCATACAGGCAGGTTATAATTCTCTTGCGGACGAGCGTAACAAAAATTTATGAGTAACCCCCTTGTACAAGCCTTTTTCGTAGGCAGAGCAGTAGCCGAAGTGATTAATGAGCGCATAGAAGTCGCCTTTACCGATGCTTTGAGTGAACTGGGCAAATTTGATGCTGAGGCTAGAGAGCATTTACGCCAGTTTACAGATGAAGTTCTAGAACGGGCAAATCGAGCATCCGAAGCTGCTGGTTCTGGTCAAGCTAGCCCAAGCAGTAGACCAACCGGTTCAGATCAAGCTGACTTGCAAGCAGAAATTGATGAATTGCGAGCAGAAATTGCCCTGCTACGCACAGAATTGCAACATTATCGCAGAGCTTCTGCATAAATTTAGTCAATAGTCAATAGTCAATAGTCAATAGTCATTAGTCATTAGTCAGTGGTCAATAGCAACTGACAACTAACCTTTACGGGTGACGCTCCTGCGTTGCTAACGGCAGTTACTCATCGGGGAGACCCCCTCTGAGCGACTGCATCACAACTGACAACTGACAACTGACAACTGACAACTGACAACTGACAACTGACAACTGACATATCAAAAACAGTTTAGGAACTGAAGTGTCTTCTCTTTCAGGTAATTCGGTTACAAACCAGCGGTACGCAAAGCATATGGAAACAGGTTATTCAGATAAGGCATACCGTTGGAATCGTGAGAACTACTCAAGTAAACGGCGCTTTGTGGACATTTGGTCTTTTGTCTTGACCTTAATGTTCAAGCTTTGGCGCTACAACAAATCTTGGAGTTACCCTGGTGGTGTAACTGAAGCCAAGCAAGCTGCAAGACGCAAAGCTCAAGCGGTCTGGATTCGCAATACCCTACTGGATTTAGGCCCGACTTTTATCAAAGTTGGGCAATTGTTTTCTACTCGTGCTGATATATTTCCCAGCGAATATGTAGAAGAATTGGCAAAGCTACAAGACAAAGTGCCAGCATTTAGCTACGAACAAGTAGAAGCAATTATTGAGCAAGAATTAGGTAAAAAAATTCCTGAACTGTTTCAGAATTTTGAACCTATTCCCTTAGCAGCTGCTAGCTTGGGGCAAGTACACAAAGCTGTGCTACATACAGGGGAAGCAGTTGTCGTTAAGGTGCAGCGTCCTGGACTGAAAAAGCTATTTGAAATAGATTTACAAATTCTCAAGGGAATTGCCTACTACTTCCAAAATCATCCCAAATGGGGCCGGGGGCGAGATTGGATCGGGATTTACGAAGAATGTTGTCGCATTCTTTGGGAAGAAATTGACTATCTCAACGAAGGTCGCAATGCTGATACTTTTCGGCGTAACTTTCGCGGTCACGATTGGGTAAAAGTTCCAAGAGTTTACTGGCGTTACACTTCGTCTCGTGTCCTGACTTTGGAATATCTTCCTGGAATTAAAATTAGTCAATATGAAGCCATAGAAGCAGCAGGTTTAGATCGTAAGATCATCGCCCGACAAGGCGCTCAAGCCTATATGATGCAATTGCTCAATAACGGCTTTTTCCACGCCGATCCTCATCCAGGTAACATAGCCATCAGTGCCAATGGTGCTTTGATATTTTACGATTTCGGCATGATGGGGCGAATCAAGTCCAACATTCGCGAAGGACTGATGCAAACGCTGTTTGGCATTGCCCAGAAAGATGGCGATCGCGTCGTTCAGTCTCTCATAGATTTGGGAGCGATCGCACCCGTGGATGACATGGGGCCAGTGCGGCGTTCTGTCCAGTATATGCTGGATAATTTCATGGATAAACCCTTTGAAAATCAATCTGTGGCAGCCATTAGTGACGACCTATACGAAATAGCATATAATCAGCCATTTAGATTTCCTGCAACCTTCACTTTTGTGATGCGAGCCTTTTCCACCCTAGAGGGGGTAGGCAAAGGCTTAGATCCAGAATTTAACTTTATGGAAGTTGCCCAACCATACGCAATGCAGCTTATGACTAATATGAATGGTTCTGAGACTAATAGCTTCCTCAATGAATTAAGTCGTCAAGCAGTCCAGGTGAGTACAACTGCTTTTGGACTGCCACGGAGATTAGAGGACACCCTAGAAAAATTAGAACGCGGAGATATGCGCGTGCGCGTCCGCTCAATAGAGACGGAGCGTCTCTTGCGGCGACAGAGCAACATCCAGCTAGGAATGAGCTACGCTGTGATTATCAGTGGATTTACTCTTTCAGCTACCCTTTTATTAGTTAATCATTATGTATGGTTAGCCCTGGTGGCTGGTTTCATCGCCGCAGTAGTCTCAATAATACTGATCCGCTTGCTTCTACGCCTCGACCGTTATGACCGCATGTATTAATTGTTGCAGTAAAAATTTATGAAACTTAATTTCACGGGTTTCAGCGATCCGGGACTTATTCGTTCTAATAACCAAGATGCTTATTATATCGACCCTGAAGGGCGATTTTTCATTGTTGCTGATGGGATGGGTGGTCATGCGGGAGGTGAAGAGGCAAGTCGCATTGCTACAAGGGAAATTCAGGCGTATTTGGCAGCAAATTGGAATTCTTCTGAGTCTACAAAAGAATTGCTAGAGAAAGCTTTGTGGCGAGCAAATGAAGGCATTTTGCAGGATCAGCAAAATCATCCCGAACGCGCTGACATGGGTACAACAGTTGTGGCAATAATATTTCGCTCACCAGATGCGCCTTGGTGTGGTCACGTTGGAGACTCAAGGCTGTACCGCTTGCGAGGGTCACAATTAGAGCAAGTCACCGAAGATCATACTTGGGTAGCAAGGGCTATCAAAGTCGGTGACATCTCCTCTGAAGAAGCAAGAGTTCACCCCTTCCGTCATGTTTTATCGCGCTGTTTGGGACGTGAAGATTTACATCAGGTTGATGTGCAAAAGTTGGATGTCAAAGCAGGCGATCGCCTGTTATTATGCAGTGATGGTCTGACTGAAGAACTGGTAGATCAAAAGATTGCTAGTTACCTCCATGACACCCCATTACTAGACAAAGCCGCCCTCTCTTTAATTGAAGCTGCCAAAGAAGAAGGTGGACACGACAATATCACAGTTATTATCGTTGCACTGGAAAACAGTTAATAGTCAATGGTCAATGGTCAATGGTCAATGGTCAATGGTCAATGGTCAATGGTCAATGGTGAGCCAGCCGCTCAGAGGGGGTTCCCTCCATGAGCGACTGGCGATCTCAAGAGCGTTAGCGACGAAGCAGCGTCACACCAAAGGGGTCAACAGTTATTACTTTTGACCTTGGACTCTTGACTTTGGACTATTGATGGTAAATATACTCAGCAATTTGTTCAGCCTGAGCATTTTTCTAATTTACAACTTGATACAAATACTTTTAGCCTCCAATTTTACCTCTTGGCGGCTATGTTTACATAATTTAGGTAATTGACATCTTGCACACAATGATATATAGCGAATATAATTCACGCTTAATACCTTTCATATTCCCTTTACTCTCGTAACATCTCTTTTAAGGAGAAGCTGTCACGAGTAGGAAGGCAAATATGGGTATTATAACTTACCCGGAGACTCACGACTTGTGTTTTTTTCCGGAATCTGCTTTAGCAGACTTGAGTTGTATATCAGTAGGTCTAGGTTGCAAGCTATCAATAGCCAAAAATTTAGCCTTAAGGATATGGGCAATTTGTCACACAGTTGTTATCTTTCTTAATACAGATGTATAGCTGTCAGGACATATCCCAGTCCAGACACGATGTTTCTGGTCTTATGTGACCAACATGACTTTTACTTTGTTGTTTTCTTTGGAGATTACTATGAGCAAACCAATTGAATTATCTTTGGAACAGCAATTCAGCATCCGTTCGTTCGCCACTCAAGTACAGCATATGAGTCACGAACAAGCTCAAGACTTTTTAGTCAAGCTCTATGAACAAATGGTTGTACGCGAGGCTACTTACCAGGAATTACTCAAGCACCAGTGGGGCATAGATTCAGGTTCCGCTTTGGCATAAATGAATTCTTGTGTCGCAGTGGGCGACCTCCTTCTCTTGCTCGGTTCCAGGGAGGAAAGGGGCTGGGGATGCTGGGGCGTCAACTTCAGATAACCAATTCATAACTGAACAATTTAGAACCCAAAACTTTGCTACGAAAACTTTTCGGCTGCATGTATTTTTTCAAACTACTGTAGCTTTGGGCATCAAATTGATTATTAGCACTAGTCAAGTCTAATGTAAAATTCCGCCGACTGTACATTTGTAGTACACTTAGTTTTCTGCTGTAATGCTTACAGAAGAAATTTGCGTAAATTTAACTAAACTTATCTAACACTGCCATCCATTATATTTTTTATAAATGTAGGTTACAAGCAGATATATACTTTTTTAATAAAAGTTAACACATAGCAAAAATACCTGTTTATGGGTAGGAGGTTATGTTTGGCTTGTTGAGATTCTCCCTAGCCGGAAATATGGAAATGAGAATCTGTCTGAATTGCTTCCAACTTAGCGAGAATTTGGGGCTTAATCTTTTCGTACTCGTTTTTGAGTAAACTTTTACTAAGTTGGGGTTCACCTGCTGATACGAGAGTTTTGCCCGCTATTACCCATTGTTGCAGCCGTTGACGTTGGGCAGGGGCGATACTAGCAACTAGGACATGAGAACAGCGATTTGGTGTCTCGCGGGCAAAGAACAGAAGACGATAATAACCTGTTTGCCCCAGTAAGTAGGTAATTTCTTGACCCAGATGAGTTTTAAGGTCGAGGTAGTAAGGCAGCCATTTAGCACCGTGTTTGCGATTATAGATGACAGTAATCCATAGCAGCATGGGATGGGGAACTGTGATAAAAAGAAATTGATTGTAACGCTGACAAACAATGCGTTTGAGAATTTCTTTTTCCGGTAGCATCACCCATAGGGCGGGTAAAATCTCCCCATTGGCATGAATGGACTGGGGAAAAACGATATTAGCAATAGGTTTATTCTCCGGCCAGGAAGTAGAGCGAGCAATTTCATCGTTTGACAGCGTTCCTTGCAAGTCGGCTTTGATCTTTAGCTCAGAGGATGTTTGAAGTGTAATGGTATGGCTAGGTGTATTATTACTAATTAGAATTGTCTGCGTATTGTAGTCAGATATATTATTAGTATCTGAAATTGTGTGTGTACGATAGTGTTGTTCTACAGATTCTAATATACGCAGGATTTCGCTGATGCTTTCGGGGCGATCGCGTGGTGCCTTGGCTAAGCAACTCATCACCAAATTTTGCACTTCCTTAGGAATTTGTAGTCCAGGGGCAACCTCAGCAAAAGTACTTGGTTCTTGATTATGATGTGTTTTATACCATGCACCGAATGAGTGACTTGGTGCTAGCAGTGGCATCTTGCCTGTAAGCATCTCAAACATCATCACGCCTAAACTATAAATATCAGAGCGGTTGTCTAATTCTTTGCCTTCCATCTGTTCGGGAGAAGAATAAGCCAGCGTTCCCAAATAGTATTTTGTATGGTCGCTATTGGCTTGTAGTAACTTAGCAATACCAAAATCCAGAACCTTTAGCAATTCTCCAAAACTTGCATCTTGAATCACCAGCATATTGCTGGGCTTAATATCACGATGAATAATTGGGTAGATTGTGCCATCAACCGGGATGCCATCATGAGCGCACTTTAACCCCAAGCTGATTTGACGTGCCATACTCAGGAATCTAGGCAAAGATAAATTTTGCTGACGGATAATATGGTTGAGGCTATTCCCTTGCAAATATTCCATCACATAGAACGGGGTGTTATTTTCGTCTACGCCATAGTCCATCACTCGAACAATGTGAATGCTTTTTTGCCCAAGTAAAGCACAGGTTTTTGCTTCTCGCTCAAAGCGTTCTTGTAACCGTATTTTTTCATTTTGTATGGATAGGGCCAGAAACTTCACAGCAACGGGTACACCTCCCAACAAAATATCCTTAGCACGATAAACCCTACCCATTGCTCCAGTACCGATTAACTCCTGAAGGTGGTAGCGTTTGGCGAGTAAGTGACCAATGTTGGGGTCTGACATAGAACATTCGACTCCAATATTTAACAATTGTGGATAAAACCTCTCCAAGAGGCAGTTTGTAAGTGTTTGGATAAAAAATAATGTTCAACTAAATAAGTATATTTGCTTAAAAAAATGTACTATTTTGCACTTTGATTGTAATTTATTATTTAGTTTGCCCAATTTTGATGAAATAGTTACAGGACTTACGCAACTGGCACACAGATTTACTGTGATGGCAGTCAATAGGAGCCAGCGCGAAGCGGTAGCGTTAGCGAAGCGTTAGCGACGAAGGAGCGTCGGAACGAGCGTCACCCGAAGGGAGGTTCCCTCGTTGATTGCGACTGGCGTTCCAGAGTCAATAGTCTTTAAGCAAGATTTTTTGGACTATTGACTTTTGACCATTGACTGCCCAGACGAAAAAAATATGGGCGTTGCTGACTGAAAGTATGAATTAGTCTCACGCAAAGGCGCAAAGGCGCAAATAATCGTTGTTTAGTTATATCGAAAAATGTCAATTCATACTCTGATTCAGCAACGCCAAAATATGACAATGCGCCTAAATCCTAAGTTACTTAGGGAACTCCAACAAATAAATTATCCTGGTTGACTGATGACTGATGACTGATGATTGTGAACAGTCAGTAACAAGCTATTAGAATGGGACATTTTTTATTTGGAAGTCCCTCATTACTATTGTTTTGGCTGACGCACCAGGCTGGCTTCCATTGTACTGATGAGAAAATGACCTCCCATTACACCACTACTTATATAATATGTATCATTTGACATCCGGTGCATGGTTTCAAAGCCACTGCGACGCTCGCGATCGCCCAATACCCAATAACGCTGTACAATGGTGTCTGGGCCAAGCCAACCCTCGCCTTCAGATTGCCCCAAAATATTATTTTGTAGTAAAAAAGTATACTGGCGTTCCTCATCATGAAGACGCCCCTTATATTGCAAAGAGATTTCTGAGCGATCGCTACCTGGAAATATAAGTTTTGTTGCCATAGTGAACCAGTTATCTCGATTCCAGGCTATCAGGGTCATACCCTTGACACTGATTGGCAGACCATTACGCTCCAGCCAACTTCCTTGCATTGTCCAGCGTCCTGGTTCCAATAAAAAAGTGTGAGCCACCTTATATATACCTTGCCTTGATCGAGTACCGCTAAGATTTAAAGATATCTATGAAACAAGGTTTTGTCAGGTGGCAATTATATTTAGTTAGTTGTTAGTTGTTAGTTGTCAGTTGTCAGTGGTAATTCTCCCCATCTCCCCATCCCCCTCATCTCCCTCATCCCCCCATCTCCTCATCCCCCTCATCCCGAAATTAGGCTCTTTCAACCGTGGATTTCTCCCAAAAGTACTTCAATAGGTGCGCCAGTGGCGGCGGGTAGATTCCCAGGAATACCTAGCTGTCGCCAGTAGGCTAAAACTGCAAAAGCGATCGCTTCTTTAAAATCTGCATTCAAACCGACTTCATCTGTAGTGCATACTGGCACTGATGGTAATAATGCCTGTAACCTTTGTTTCAAATAAAGATTGCGACTACCGCCACCACATAATAATATCCGCTGGGGCATTTGCGGTAAAAAAGTTTGGTAACTGTGAGCAATGGAAGCAACTGTGAGTTCTGTAAGCGTTGCTAGTATATCAGCGGGACTGAGGTGATATGCTTCCGCATCTTTTAAACACTGATGCAGGTAAGCCACACCGAATAGTTCCCGACCAGTAGACTTAGGCGGCGGTAGATGAAAGTAATCTAGGCTCAGCCATTGTTTTACTAGTGGATAACACGGTGTTCCACTCGCGGACCATGTGCCATTTTCATCATATGTTTTCGCGCCGGCAGTTAAATGTTGCACTGCCAAATCCAACAAACTATTTGCTGGGCCAGTATCCCAGCCGCGAATTTTAGCAAGCCAGTCATCACGCCTGGGTGGAATATAAGCAACATTACCAATACCACCTAGATTCTGAATACAACGTGCTTCTTCGGGGTGACTCAGCAAAAAAGCATCAACTCTAGGTACAAGAGGCGCACCGTGACCACCAATAGCAATATCAGCAACACGAAAATTACTCACCGTAGTAATTCCTGTGAGATGAGCAATCAAAGCACCGCGACCCAATTGCAAACTATAACCTAATGGGGAGTGAGAAATTAGGAGTGAGGAGTTAGGAGTTTTTCCACTCTCTGTATTTTTCCTTGCTCCCCTACTCCCCTGCTCCCCTGCTCCCCCTGCTCCCCCTGCTTTTTCCGGAGGTCGATGATAAACAGTCTGACCGTGGGAACCAATCAAAGTTGCAGGCTGGTGATTAGTTTGAATATTTTGGGCAGCTTCCGCAAAAGCAAAAGCGATCGCATCATCTATTTCTGCCAATTCTGCCATTGAAATGGCTTCCCCAGCGCAGACTGCCAAGATTTTCTCTTTGAGTCCAGCCGCGTAAGCATATGTTTCTCCGGCTAACAACTCAACTTTGAGATCCAATTCTGTACCATAAATCTCTACCAAAGCAGCGTCTATGCCATCTACAGACGTGCCACTTATTAAACCAATAACGCGAGTCATAAATAATGTTTAGTTGTCAGTTGTCAGTTGTCAGTTGTCAGTTGTCAGTTGTCAGTTCTTATTCCCTATCTCCCCCGCTCCCCTGCTCCCCCGCTCCCCTGCTCCCCTGCTCCCCCGCTCCCCCGCTCCCCTGCTATAATCTCACTCCGATTCCCCAATCAGGGTAAACGCCGCCCAATGCACGGGAGACTCATATTTTTGCTTTGTCGCCAGGATTGCCATGCGTAAAGCTGTGGCTTTGTCAAGCTTTTTTTGTAAATTTTGATAAAATTCGGTCATCAAAAATGCTGTGGATTGATCGTCTACAGACCACAAAGACACTAACACACTCTCTGCACCTGCGCTAATCAAAGAACGAGACAACCCAATTACTCCATCACCAGAAATACTACCGCCTCCTGTATCACAGGCACTCAATACTACTAAATCAGCGTTGAGTTGCAAGTCGAGGATTTCGCCAGCGGTGAGCAAACCATCACCATTGTCATCATTGCTGGGTGGGGTATCTGGTGCAAGAGCGATCGCACCTGGTACACCTAAACCGAGAAAATCATCAAGTAAGCCGTGAGTTGCTAAATGAATTAACTTCGCTTGTGGTAACTTTTGTATGATGGCTCTTTCTGTAGCTTTTTTACCGATGATAGCTTGGGTTTGGAATAACTGAGCGATCGCTTTTGCTTCTCGTTCTGCCCCTGGTAAAGGTTTTAACGTCCGCTGCTGAGAATCTACGGTGATGGGAAGCTTGGGCATTGTGGGATTACCCACAATCAGCATTTCATTGGGGGATTGGGGAAATTGTCGCTGTTGTTTATGGGTTAAATCTAATACTTGAATTGCGGGAGCGGTGAGGATAGTATGTTTTTCAATTAAATATTTATCGTTTTGGTCTTGCAGTGCAGCGAAGGGAACTTGAAAAAGGGAATCTTGGGGAATAAAAATTACCCGTTGATTAGGGTCTTTTGGTAATTGGTCAGCAATGGGTTGTATTAAAATTTCATGCAGTTTTTTTAATTGTTGTTGCTGATTGTCTGGATTAAAACTTATGTCAAAAATACCGCGACCTCTGACACCGACAGATTGACGGCTGGTAGTAACTAACTCGGCGAGAGTTGTATTCTCTTTTTGCCACAGTGGTGTCAGGTCTTTGGTGTGAAATGTGACTTCACCTGTGGGTTTGATGACCCAAATATAGAGTTTTGATTCTTGCCATTCTGATTTTTTTTGAGTTTTGAATTGTTCACGAATAATTGAATATTCAACGAAGGTTGCTTTTTGTTCTTTGGCAATTTGTTTGAGTTGGTTAATGGTGGGTGGGTTACTCTTGACTTTGGTGTCGCTTTTGAATTTAGACGCTAATAACTCCACAAATGCACGCGCACGACCGCGTTCAGAAATTTCTAAAGCTGCTTCAGGTTGCTTTTGGGCGATGAGTGCTTGTTGTAATAACTGGTATGAACTAAGTTGTGTATCGATGAGTGATATTTTATTGGTGTCTTTTAAACCCGGTCGTAGAGATTCATAAACTTCAATAGCAGTATGTAGATTCTTTACAGCTGATTGAAGCTTACCAGTTCGTATGAAAAAATAACCAATATTGTGGAGAGTATCTCCTTCTGCCGCTTTGCGACCAACTTCTTTGAAAATAGTTAAAGCTTGTTGATAGTACTCCAAAGTTTTGGAATATTCTCCCAAATCATTGTAAACTACCCCAATCCCTTGGAGAGTAAAGCCTTCTTGTACTTTGTCGTCAATTTTTTTGGCAATGGCTAGAGCTTGCTGATAAAACTCTAAGGCTTCAGCATATTGTCCCAATTGACTGTAATTTAACCCAATGTTGTGGAGACTTTGTGCTTCTTTTGCTATCGTGCCAGATTGTTTGGCAATAGTTAAAGCTTCCTGATAGTATTCCAAGGCTTTGGCGTATTGACCAAAGTAGCTGTAAACTCCGCCAATGTTATTGAGAGTAGTCCCCTCGCCTATTTTATCGCTATTTTCTTTGGCAAGGATTAAAGCCTGCTGAAAGTACTCCAAACTTTTGGCGTATTCTCCCAAATTAGTGTAAACTAACCCAATATTGCTAAGAGTAATCGCTTCGCCTATTTTATCGCTATCTTCTTTGGCCATGATTAAAGCTTGCTGATAGTACTCCAAAGCTTTGGCATATTGTCCCAAATAATCGTAAACTAACCCAATATTGTTAAGAGTAGTTCCCTCTCCTGTGTTATCGTTAGCTTTTTTGGCAATATTTAAAGCTTCCCGATAGTATTCCAAGGCTTTGGTGTATTGTCCTAAGTCACGGTAAACTGACCCTATATTATTGAGAGTAATTCCTTGCCCTGTTTTATCTCTATCTTCTTTGCGAATGGATAAAGCTTGCCCATAGTACTCCAAGGCTTTGGTGTATTCTCCCAATTTGTGGTGTATTAAGCCAACATTGTTGAGAGTTGTACCTTCGCCTACTTTGTCGCCGATTTCTCTACAAATTAGCAAAACTTTCTCAAATGTCTCTAACGCTTCTCGAAGCTTTCCTTGGGTATACTGTTGAGTACCCAGTTGGTAGAGTCTATACGCTTCAGCTTTCCGGTTTTGATTGTTGGGTGTCTGTACTTGGGCTATTACTGGGGTGATTCCGGCTACTTGTAGAGGATGACTCAGAAATAAGAGTAAGCTTGCTGCTATCAGGCTGAGAGGGTAGAAGGTATTTTGCATGGGTGGGTTCCGAAATCAGGAGATGATTGCGTTATATAGCTATATCTCTCCTGTTTCGGGGGTTATGTAATTTGCAATATATATCTTTTTTATCTCACGCAAAGACGCAAAGGCGCAAAGAAGAAGTCATCAGTCATCGGTCATCAGTCAACCAATTTCTGTAATTATGATTGATTATTGATTGTTTGTGTCTGTAATTGTTGTATTTCCTCAACAGTTAACCCTGTGACTCGTGCTATTAATTCAATTTCCATTCCCTCTTTAAGCAGATTTTTGGCAATTTGTCTAGCTTTTTCTTGACTGCCTTCAGCTTTACCTTCAGCTTTACCTTCAGCGAGAATTTCTTGATAAATTACAGATTCTTGCATAAGCTCTCTTCGCAGGATACTTTTAATTACCTCTTGTCTCAATACTAGCCCAGCAAGAATAGCTGTTGATGCTGCCACATTATTTTGCACTCGCTGGTCAGAAATCCTATTAATTTCTTGGGCAACTTGTCTAAGTACTTCGGTGCTGTTATCTGTTTGACTCAAGACTGCAAAAGGCAGCAAACCAGGTGATTCGAGGAATACACTTGTTGGTTGTTGCCAAAGTGGAATGACATCAAATTCATGACGAGTTCTTTCTAAAGTAAAGGCAGTTTGCTGTATTAAGTTTGACGTAGTAGGTTGTAGATAAATCACAAACTGCCGCATCCGTTTTTGTGGGAAGCGACGATAGACGCGCAAGCGATAGTCAATCATCCGAAAGGGAATATCATTTTTAGGTTGAGTTTGAAATTCCAGATGTAGTACTATTTCTTCAGATTGCAGCAAGATTAGGGCATCGGCTCGAATTGGTTCTAAGGAAAGTTCTGAAGGACTTAATTCGGTAAGTGTAACAGGTTCTCCTAATAGCCAATTCGCAAAGTTGCTAGAAAAGTTTTCAACTAAAAATTTGCAGATGTTATCGAACATTAAATGATTTTATCAGTCGAAACATCAATTAAGGTAACTCTCAGAAAGAAATTATTTTGGTTGAAGTTGATGGCTGATGACTGATGACTGTTGACTGATGACTGTGAATAGTGAGATATTTTTATATTTGGAAGTTCCTAATACCTAAATAATTACTATAGCAAAAGCCTTGGTGGTTAGAACCTCAACAGATGATAAAACCTAGACACAAAGCGAAAAGTCGAGCCAGTGCGAACAATCGCGCTTGCGTCGGAAAGCAACTGGCGTCCCAGCGGGGGCTTGCGCCGATCTGAAGTTTTCAAGACAAAGACTTTTCAAGGGGCGATGCACTGAGTTTCGACTGCGCTCAACTACCGCGTGGTCGTTGTATCCCCAGCGATGCACTGAGTTTCGACTGCGCTCAACTACCGCGTGGTCGTTGTGTCCCTAGTCCCCAGTCCCTGCCATATATAAAAAGTTTATTTTTTATGTCTTTAATCATTGCCGGAGAACGTAGTGGGGTAGGCAAGACAACTGTCACGCTTACCCTTTTAGCATCTTTATGTCGTCGTGGTGGTGTGGTGCAATCTTTTAAGGTGGGGCCGGACTATATTGATCCGATGTTTCATCAACATGTTACTGGTCTTGCTTGTCGGAATTTAGATCCGGTGTTAACTTCTGAAGCTTATGTTCAAGAATGTTTTGCTCGTCACAGCCAAGGAAGTGAATATACTTTGGTAGAAGGAGTGATGGGGTTATTTGATGGAATTGGGAATGGGGAAACAGTTGATCAATGTCTGACTGATTTTGCTAGTACAGCCCATGTTGCGCGGCTTTTAGATTTACCTGTAGTGTTGGTAATTGATTGTAGTCGCTTGTCTGGTTCTGTGGCTGCGATCGCTCACGGTTACAGCTCGTTTGATTCTAGACTTAAAATAGCTGGCATCATATTAAATCGAGTCGGAAGCGATCGCCACCTTTCGCTACTCAAGGATTCCCTCAAAGCTTTACAATTACCCATTCTCGGTGTCCTACGCCGTCAGGATAACATCACAATTCCTGACCGCCATCTCGGCTTAGTACCCACAGCAGAACTTCCCGAACTGGATGCTGTAATTAATCGCCTTGCCGATTTAGGAGATACTTGCTTCGACTGGCAAAACCTGTCACCGTTGCTAAAATCAGAACATCCCCCCATCCCCCCATCCCCCCATCCCCCCATCTCCTCATCCCCCCATCCCCCCATCCCCCCACTCAAGATTGCAATCGCCCGCGATCGCGCTTTTAATTTTTATTACCAAGACAATCTCGATTTGCTGCAACAATTGGGTGCAGAATTAGTTTTCTGGAGTCCGCTAGCAGAGGAATTACCACTAGGTGTGCAGGGAATGTATTTTGGCGGTGGTTTTCCAGAAGTTTTTGCCCAGCAACTAACAGAAAATACTAGCGCCCGTGATGCTATCAAAACGGCAATTCTTGCAGGAATGCCTACAATTGCTGAGTGTGGCGGATTAATGTATTTGTGTGACCAAATTATCGATTTTGAGGGTAAACTTTGGCCGATGGTGGGTGTGCTACCGACATCTGCTGTCATGGATAAACGCTTAACTTTGGGTTATCGTCGTGCAGTAGCTTTGCAAGATAGTCTGTTAGTTAACGCAGGTAAAAACATTTACGGTCATGAGTTTCATCGTTCCCGATTAATCTCAACTTCTCATCAACCTCTGTTTGCAACTTATCGCTACGATTGTGACGAAGACATGGGATGTGAAGGATGGGCATTACCTGTAAATCTTCACGCCTCTTATATTCATTTACACTGGGGAACAAGTGTAGAGATGCCACAGCGGTTTATTCAACAATGTCTTAATAATTCGTAATTAATAGGGATAAAATTTGATTATTTTCAAGACTTGACAACAAAAATTAACTTTACTGAGAAGTTGTCACATGAATATTTTCATTCAATCGGCGAATCAAACGAGATAATTCACGAATGATATTTACCGCAATTTCTGGAGTTTCTTCAATGGCATCATAAAGTTGCTCTTGCGTCAGTTCCAAAAATTCGCAAGGTTCTAAAGTGGTGGCAGAGGCGGAACGAGGTTGAGTATCAAATACTGCCATCTCACCAAAGTATTTTCCCCGGTCTACCTCTGCGAGTTTTTTATCCCCAATATGGACTTTAACTCTACCTGACACAACTATATAGAGCGATCGCCCTTCTTCTCCCTGTTTAAAGATGGTGTAATTAGCCGGAAAAGACAACTCATGCATCACTGAAGTCAGTCGCACAATAAAATCATCCCGCAATTCTTTAAAAATCGGGACTCGCCGCACAAACAATAAACGGTCAACGCTGCTGAGCATAATTCGTTAAAAGTTACACATTAACAATATCAAATATTTAAGTAAGGGAAAATTAACTATGAAATGAGTAAGAGCGCGATTAGCCATATTAACCGATAATTGGGGAATGGGGAATGGGGAGATGGGGAATGGGGAGTTAGGAGTTAGGAGTTAGGAGTTATATATATTCCCAATTACCAATTACCAATTACCAATTACCAATTACCAATTACCAATTACCAATCCCCAAAGTATAATGTTCTGGAAATGGTGCTTGCGACTATTCATAGTATTCCTGGGGCTATGGCTAGTCTTAGATCTAGTTTCCCGCCTGGGAGCAGAAATTTTCTGGTTTGAGGAAGTCGGCTACCTGCAAGTTTTTCTCCTGAGGGTAGTATCTAAGGTTGTTTTATGGGTAGTTGTAACTGCAATAACTGCTGCCTATATCCTGGGAAACCTGGCTTTGGCACAACGGCTGAAGTATCCTAAGTCTTTGAAGATTGAGGAAGTTAGGCGTGAGGAAGTAGGATTTAGCAGGGAACTAAAAGAATTTCTCAGTCCTCGTTATTCAAGATGGGATGATGTTCGTACACCTGACACGCCAGGTATTAAACCGTTAAAGTTGCGCTGGCTGTCACCACTGGTTTTGATATTCAGCTTGTTGGTAGGGTTAATGCTGGCTCACTACGGTAGAATTGTTGTTTCATATTGGCATTCTTCAGTTAATCAAGCTAATCTACCTGTTCCTGTACTGTTTCGACCAGAAGCTATCTGGCAACTCTTAACAGAGATTGTCTCACCAATTTGGTATTCTGGCTCGCTTGTGGGGATAACGATCGCTATCCTAATTTATCCCCAATTTTTGCTCTTGGCGATCGCTATTTTGTTCTGCGTCGGCTTTGGGTTCATCTTCTCTCAACACTGGGCGAAGATGCTGCTATACTTGCACCACCTTCGTTTCAATCAGTCTGAACCTTTATTTAATCAAGATATCAGCTTTTACGTATTTTCACTGCCTTTTTGGCAACTATTAGAACTCTGGTTGATGGGATTATGTTTATATAGTTTTATTGCTGTTAGCCTCACCTATCTGTTGTCAGCAGACAGTCTCAGCCAGGGAATTTTTCCAGGGTTTTCGCCTCAGCAGCAGCGCCATTTATACGGTATGGGTGGTTGCTTGATGCTGGTGGTGGCTTTGAGTTATTGGCTGAGTCGTTATGAGTTAGTTTATTCTACCCGTGGCGTCAGTTATGGCGCTAGTTATACCGATGTGACGACACAATTGCCAGCTGACAGCGTTTTGTGTGTTTTGGCAGTGGCGATCGCATTCTACCTGCTATGGCGAACATTGCTCTGGCGACCCAAGTCTCAGTATCGAGACTTAACATTTTACGGTTTGGGTGTTTACTTACTCCTGGTTGTAGTAGCTGGCTTGATTCTCCCCACAGCGGTGCAATATTTAATTGTCGAGCCTAATGAATTGCAACGCGAACAACCATATATTCAGCGTACAATTGCTTTAACTCGGCAAGCATTCGATTTAGAAGCCATCGATGCCAGAACCTTTAACCCACAAGGAACACTGACTGAAGCTGATATTCAAAAAAATGACCTGACAATTCGCAATATTCGCCTTTGGGATGAGCGACCGTTATTACAAACTAACCGACAGCTGCAACAAATTCGACCATATTACCGCTTTCCCGATGCTGATATTGACCGCTACACTTTAGCAACAGACGAGACAGCAGGTATACCAAGTACTTCCGAAAAGCTTCCAGAACCAGCTAACGCCAAAGAAAGACGACAGGTATTGATTTCTGCACGCGAATTAGACTACACCGCCGTACCCCAGCAAGCCCAGACTTGGGTTAACCGCCATCTCATTTATACTCACGGCTACGGTTTTACCATGAGTCCAGTGAATACAGTCGGGCCAGGAGGACTACCAGAATATTTTGTTAAAGATATTATCGGCAATAGTACTGCCCTGACTACTTCAAGCGAAGCCATTCGTGAAAGTATTCCCATTGGGCAACCCCGAATTTATTATGGAGAAATTACTAATACATATGTAATGACTGGCACAAAGGCTAAAGAACTAGACTATCCCAGTGGCAGCGATAACGTTTACAATTCCTACGATGGTCGCGGTGGTGTCAAAATCGATTCACTGTGGCGACGCTGGCTATTTGCCATGTATTTGAAAGATTGGCAAATGGCGCTGACAAGGGATTTTTTGCCAGAGACAAAAGTATTGTTTAGGCGGAATATTAAGCACAGAATTCAAGCGATCGCGCCTTTTTTACGCTACGATAGCGACCCCTATCTGGTGGCTGCTGATAGCAATTATGATACCAACAATCAAGACTTTCCAGGAAGTAAAAGCTATATCTACTGGATGATTGATGCTTACACAACAAGCGATCGCTATCCTTACTCAGACACTGGTAGCGAAGACATCAACTACATTCGCAACTCCGTCAAGGTAGTAATTGATGCATATAACGGCAGTGTTAATTTTTATATTGCCGATGTCACAGATCCCATCATTGCTACTTGGTCAGCCATCTTTCCTAATTTGTTCAAACCCCTCACTACCATGCCAGTTGCCCTCCGCAACCATATCCGCTATCCGGTAGACTTCTTCAACATTCAGTCTGAGCGGTTGATGACGTACCACATGACCGACCCCCAAGTATTTTACAACCGGGAAGACCAATGGCAGATTCCCAACGAAATTTATGGCAGCGAAGCCCGTCCGGTACAGCCATATTACTTAATTACCAGCCTTCCCACTGTACCCTTTGAAGAATTTCTCCTACTTTTACCCTACACACCCAGACAGCGGACTAATTTAATCGCTTGGTTAGCAGCGCGATCGGATGGCTACAACTACGGTAAGCTGTTGCTGTATTTCTTTCCCAAAGAACGCCTAATATACGGCCCAGAACAAATCGAAGCCCGAATTAACCAAGACCCAGTAATTTCTCAGCAAATTTCCTTGTGGAATCGCCAAGGTTCAAGAGCAATTCAAGGCAATCTGTTGGTAATTCCCATTGAGCAATCCTTATTATATGTCGAGCCAATTTATCTAGAAGCCACCCAAAACAGTTTACCAACCTTAGTGCGGGTAGTCGTGGCTTACGAAAATCGCATCGTCATGGCCCAAACCCTAGAACAAGCATTACAGGCAATCTTCAAACCAGAAGTAACACCAGCCCCGGCGATTATTCGTCCTGTAGAGGAAGATGGGGGGTAGGGAGATAGGGGGATGAGGGAGATGAGGGAGTACGGAAGGTAAATTATCCGTCTTTCCAGTCCCCCAGTAATTAGCGTTCGCCTGTTTTTCCTACAGGACTTACCCACGGACTACGATTTTAGGTCATTACGAGCGAAGCGAAGTAATCGCAAAAGCTTAGTTTTTCGTTACGAGTGCGTAAGTCCTATCCTAATTTCTTTCAACGGGTCGCGTTTCGTGAGTCCCTAAGCAGATTTTTAAATCTCACAGTCCCCAGCGATGCACTGACTTGTGCTGAGCGCAGTCGAAGTAGCTTGCCGAAGTGTCCCCAGTCCCCAGTCCCCAGTCCCCATTCCCCAGTCCCCAGTCCCCATTCCCCAGTCCCCAGTCCCCAGTCCCTAGTCCCCATTCCCCAGTCCCCATTTCAATACATTATTTGTGTATTTTGTCAATGCGTAAGTTCTAGTCATGACTAAATTTGCTACTGTTCTCATCAAGCTATTAACAAAACTTAACCTATCTTAGGGTAGATAGTAATTATATGAATAAAAGTATATTTTTGTAATGAAATATACAGCAATTCCTCAAACATATGCCTGACATCGTTGATACTGCCGTTAGTGCTGGTTCCTTTAAAACCCTAGTGGCAGCAGTCCAAGCTGCTGGCTTAGTAGATACCCTCAAGGGCGCTGGGCCATTTACGGTCTTTGCACCCACTGACGAGGCATTTTCTAAGCTACCCGCAGGGACAGTAGACTCACTGCTTCAGGACATTCCACAACTGACGAAAATCCTGACTTATCATGTTGTTTCAGGTAAAGTCCTGGCAGCAGATGTGGTCAATTTGGACTCAGCTCCAACTGTTGAAGGAAGCAGCGTTAAAATTGACGCATCTAATGGTGGTGTGAAAATAAATGACGCTAACGTTGTTACAGCAGATGTTGAAGCTGATAACGGTGTTATTCATGTTATTGACACAGTTTTGATTCCTTCCTAAGAGGATGTTTGAAAAGTCCTCTTGTTGATATCAAAAGTTTTAGATCCCTCTAAATCTCCCTTAAAAAGGGAGACTTTGATTCAGGTTCCCCCCTTAAAAAGGGGAGCCAGCGCGGTCTTGGGGTCTCACGCCACGTGCTTCAACGGGGGGCATTGGGGCCCCCTCTGGGGATGGGGGGAAACCCCCGCAACGCAGTGGCTCCCCATGTAGAGCGACTGGCGTGGGTTAGGGGGGATCTAAAAGTGGCTAAAGTCACAGCGAAACACTTTTCAAACAACCTCTAAGAAAACTTTAAATAGTTAAGAGCGCATTTGTAGGACAGCGATTAAAATTAGTTGCTGTCCTACTACTTTTTGGATGCGTCCTTAAAAGGTAACAGGGAACGGGCAACTCTTAACAGGTAAATCCCCATAATTAAAATCAGGGGATTTGTTAATGACGGACGTATTTTTTCAAGCACTACGTGTCTCGAAAAAAATGTTTTTACTTCTTTTCATAAATAAATTTAGGTGGCTCTCAAACCCAGTATTCGGGCAGAATTTACAACTGTTGCCTGTTCCCTATTCCCTGTTCTCGCAGCGGTTGCGGCTTGGTCAGGATCTAAAAAGCTTAATCACGCTACATCTTGGGCAACTAATCTTATACAAAGCTGAATTCGACTCAGAAAAAGTCTCTTAAACAGCCAGAAACTGAGCTTTATTGAGTGCAGGTTAGATCCTATCTTCCGCACTTCAAAATGTAAAATTAAGAATTACGAGATCAACGACGAACAAGCTAAATAAAAATACTCACTTGTTACCTCTAAATTAAATGGGGACTGGGGAAATAAAGAGTTTAAATACCCCCTTGTTTTTTCCTCATCTATGCAGACTTCATAGTATGTTACTATAAGTCTACCGAATTACCGTATATTTTCAGGTGCAAAAATAGAATTTTAGGGTCTATTAGAAAGGTTCTAGAAAGCTATGTCTGAGCCACGCTACGGGATTTGGATTCCTGTTTACGGCAACTGCGGCGTGATGAACCAGCAAAGAAGTTTAGAGAAGCGCTTACAACCCTTGGGTATTTCTGTAACGTGGAATAGTCAACCAATTTTCGCCACCTTAGCCCGTAATTTTGATGTTGATGTCAATATCCTGAGTGGGGTAATGGTGCATTGGGGACACAACGACCACGCTACTTCGACTGCGCTCAGCACAAGTCAGTGCATCGCTGGGGACTGGGAAAAGTTTTTTAAAATTTGGTGATGGGTAAAAGCTCCCACCATAATTTTTCGATTTGGTATCCAATCCCCAATACCTAATCCCTAGTCCCCAGTCCCCTTTACTAACTACCTCAAAGGGACGATCGCCCCTGCATTCTAAACATGATACGGAGGGATAATGAGCAGAACGAAGCAATTAAAATTAGGTGCGTTCATGCGCCCGGTAAGCATACATACAGGCGCTTGGCGTTATCCTGGGGCTTTACCTGATGCTAATTTCAACTTCCCAGCACTGAAACGATTCATTCAGAAACTAGAGCAGGGTAAGTTTGACGCATTCTTCATGGCTGATCACTTAGCGGTGTTGAATATGCCAATCAACGCACTCAAACGCAGTCATACGGTGACATCCTTCGAGCCTTTTACCTTGCTTTCTGCCCTAAGCAGCGTCACCGAACACATCGGTCTAGTAGCCACGGCTTCCACCACCTACGATCAGCCATACCACATTGCTCGTCGCTTTGCATCTCTCGACCATATCAGTGGCGGTCGCGCTGGCTGGAATATTGTTACCACATCCAATCCAGATGCTGCACTCAACTTCGGCTTAGAAGAAGAGGTAGAGCATGATGAACGCTACGTGCGGGCTAGGGAATTTTATGATGTCGTCACTGGTCTTTGGGATTCCTTTGCTGACGATGCCTTTATTCGAGATGTGGAATCAGGGATTTATTTTGATCCCGCCAAAATTCACGTTCTGAATCATCAAGGAAAATACCTCTCAGTCAGGGGGCCATTGAACATCGCTAGACCCGTCCAGGGTTGGCCAGTGATTGTCCAGGCGGGAGCATCGGAAGCTGGTCGTCAGTTGGCCGCCGCCACCGCCGAAGTCGTGTTTGCACCAGCCAGCAACTTGGAAGTAGGCAAAGCCTTCTTTGCTGATATTAAGAGTCGTGTGCGGGCGAAGGGACGTGACCCAGACAGCATCAAAATTCTTCCTGGTGCTTTAGTCATTGTGGGTGAAACTGTCGCAGAAGCCCAAGCCAAGCGTATACATTTAGACAGCCTAGTACATTATGACAGTGGCATTGCCAGCTTAAATAGCGCACTTGGTTACGACGTTTCAGGCTTTGATCCAGACGGCCCCTTGCCGGAAATCCCGTTGACTAACGATAGTCACACTTCACGCCAAAGAGTCATAGCCCTGGCGCAGCGCGAAAACCTGACTATTCGACAACTAGCGCAACGCATTGGCAGTTACGGCGGGTTGGCTTTTGTTGGTACAGCCCAAAGCATCGCCGATGAGATGGAGCAATGGCTGACCGAGGAAGGTTCTGACGGCTTCAATGTTATGTTCCCTTTTCTACCTGAAGGACTGAACGATTTTGTCGATCAGGTTGTGCCAGAACTCCAACGACGTGGGATTTTCCGTAAAGAGTACGAGGGAAAAACCCTGCGTGAAAATCTAGGACTGGCGCGTCCGGCTAACCGCTTCTTTCAAACAACAGTGGTATAAGCACAAGTCCAATTGGGGGATGAAACGTTATTTTTTGGTGTGGAGATGCGATCGCCAATGGCCGACAAGTTCGTACTCTCCTAAATCCGCTGATTGTCGTGGGGGCCCCGAGTTCCCAATCTCCCCATTCCCTTTACTAGCTTGGGTAATGAAAAATAAAACGTGGCTCCACTACCAACAAGACCTTCTGCCCAAACTCGACCGTTATGTCGATGAATAATGCGCTGCACGTTTGCTAACCCAACGCCCGTACCTTCAAATTGGGCATCGCTATGCAGGCGTTGAAATACTCCAAACAGCTTATGCACATATTGCATATCAAACCCAACGCCGTTATCTCGCACAAAAAAGACAACTTCGTCTTCATAGTCGATACTGCCAATGGTGATTTCTGTTAAGGTGCGAGTCTGGGTATATTTAACGGCATTAGACATCAAATTGTGAAGTACGAGCCGCAGCATGGAAGGGTCGCCCTGTAGTTGGGGTAGTGATTCGATATGCCAATTGATCATGCGTCCTTTGGTTTCTGTGAGCAAATCACGTTGCACTTCTATTACGAGTTGTTCCATATTCAGGGTGACATAGCGCATTTCGCTGCGCCCCATACGGGAAAATGTCAGCAACTCATCAATTAGTATGCCTGCTTGTTTTGCTGTTTGGGCGATCGCTTTTAAATATCGCTGACTCGTTTCATCTAAATTAGTTGATTTCAGGCGTTTGTTGAGCAACTCCACAAATCCGGTAATGTGGCGAAACGGTGCCCCCAAGTCGTGAGAAACTGAATAGGAGAAGGATTCTAGTTCTTTGTTGGCGGCTTCTAGTTGGGCTGTGCGTTCTCGTATGCGTTGCTCTAAAATTTCGTTGAGTTGTTGCATAGCTGCTTCCGCTTGCTTGCGTTCATGAATGTCGCTAGCGATACCCACCCACTTGATAATTACTCCTGCGGCATCTCGAATTGGCAAAGCCTTGGCAACATACCAATGATAGACACCATCGGCAGCACGACGATAGCGGACTTCTACCTCGTAGTTGCTAGCGTTAGTCACAGCTTGCTGCCAAGTGTGCAAAACGCGATCGCGGTCATCGGGGTGAATCACCTCAGCCCAGCCATGACTAACGGTCTGTGCCATCGTCAGCCCAGTGTAGTCAAGCCAGTACTGATTACAATAGGTAATATCACCATCGCTGTTCGCCATCCAAATCACTAAGGGCGACACTTCGGCTAAAATTCTGTATTGTTCCTCGCTGGCACGTAGTGCATCTTCTGCTAGCTTGCGATCGTGGATATCTACACAAGAGCCAATATAGCCAAGAAACTCACCTGTGGGTGCGAACCGAGGCACACCAGTATCGACTATCCAACGGTATTCACCATCAAAGCGTCTGAGACGATATTCCATTTGAAAATTTTGTCGGGCATCAAAGGCATTGATGTATGTGTCTAAGCAACGCTGAAAATCATCGGCGTGAACTCCAACAGTCCAACCATTACCCATCTCTTGCTGTAAAGTCCGCCCAGTAAAGTCTAGCCAAGGTTTATTGAAGTAGTTACAAAGCTTGTCCGTGTCAGACATCCAGACTAGTACGGGAGCAGTATCTGTCATGTGGCGAAAGCGGGCTTCACTTTCATACAATGCTGCTTGTGCCAACTGACGATGCTGTTCGCTAATGTCACTAGTCTTTGCTGTATTTGCACTCACCTCACACAGCATCTTCATGCGGCGTTCACTCAAAACCTGAGCTGTTGTTTCAATTACCGTCGCTAAAATGCCTGCTACTTTCCCTGTTTCATCGTGAATCGCACTGTAGTAAAAGGTAAAGTAACACTCTTGAAGATAGCCATTACGCTCCACGAACAACAGCTGATTTTCTTGGCAAGTCGCCTCACCAGTTGACATTACCTGGTCAAACATCGGCCCAATGACATGCCAAATTTCAGCGAAAGTCTCACGCATACTTCTGCCGAAAGCCGCTGGGTGTTTGCATGTCCCTAAAATGGTACGGTAGGCATCGTTATAAAGTTGAATGTAGTCTCTGCCCCAAACAATATACATGGGCAAAACCGCAGCTTGAACGATGCTAAGGGCAGTTTTTAAACTCGGCAACCAAGTTTCAACCGGGCCTAGAGGCGTTTGCGACCAATCAAGCGATCGCATCATCGCTGCCATTTCGCCACTTTTCCCAAAGAAGTTGTTGCCAATTGTTGCTTTCGCTTCAATCATCTCAATCTCGACTCCGCTTCTTGGCACTCAACATCAAATCTTAAATTTTGCCATTTACATCTATTAGTAAATACGGTTATACTGTATAATGGCGAATCTTTAATTTTATCAGATCAGATGTTGTTGCAGCCTCACTCGAAGGTGGCATCTAGAAACGTCATTGTCAAGTTCAAAAAGCGATCGCAAGAGCTGTAAACTCGAAGATTGAACATTGAAAGGTGAGTTATCGAGTTAAAAAGGCGATGGTTTGACCTCAAAGCCTGATCATTTATATTCTGAACTCCAAGGTTGCACTTGGGAACACAAATTGTCGAGCAAAAAGGGCGTTGGCGTAGCCCAGAGCAGACATCGCTGTCTTTATTTTCTTTTGAACTTGCTGTTTTGGCATCCAGCCAATTAATAAAATGACTGATAACAGTCATCAGTTATCAGTCATCAGCTATCAGTTATCAGTCATCAGTTAACACATGGTACTATCCTGAGTCTTACGACGGCGAGACATAGCCATTACTCCACCGACCACACCTAAGCCTAATAGTGTAGCTGGTTCAGGAATAGAAGTAGTAAATAAAGCACCAGAGAAAGCTAAATTATTAACTGAACCGCCGCTACTCAGAATTGACTCGATACTAGCAACTTGAGTGTTGTTGATTTGGAAAGTTAGGTTTCCTGCTCCCTGAGATTTTGTCCCATCATCACTAGTAAAGAATCCATCAAGTGTAACATCTATACCTACGTTTTGACCGCTTTGTTTGAGCGCATAACTTGCAGACTCCAAAGTAAAGGTATTGATGTCATCTGTGATTGACACAGTATCAGCTGAAGACAGAACTATACCAGGTAGGACAGTTACACCAAAGTCAAGAAAGGGATCATCGGCAGATGTAGGAGAAAAGCTAATAATATTACCGATATTGGCTGTGTTGAAAGATGTAAAACTTCCTGTTCGAGCCGAAAGCGAAATTGGTGTAACTGGCTGAGGAGAGAAAGTTAGGGATGTTGCTGATAATTCAACTAAGCTAGTTTCTACAGAAGGCGAAGCAGTCAAGCCACTAGTTAGCTGGAAATCACCAATTAGTGAGGCTGCTTTAGCAGAATCAGCAAAGCTAAATATTCCAGTAACAGATAAGGGAATTACAACAGTAGCAGCTAGAATTGCGTCTAGAACTCTAGATTTTGAAACAATCTGTCTCATTTTTTTTCTCCTATAAAAATGCCGCAGAACTGAGTTTGTTCTGTATAATCTTTACAAGATTGACGGCATAATTTCTTTATTACTTTGATAGATTATCACAAAGATTTAAAACACACAAGAAGCCAAATTACACAGGGAGTATGCCAGTTTTTATTCTTCTAAAAAAGGTAAATAAAGTATGAGAAGATAAAGAAATAATCCACGCGCTCGTTTTCCTTGGAGCCGTCATGACAGAAGAAGAAAACCAACTTTAAACATGCTCGTGCGATCGCTAAAATACTGTACAAAAACGCTCCAGATGAGGAAATGACAAGCGTAGGAAAGATTCAAGAAGTATTACGTAGCCAAATGCAGGAGCATAATAATCCCTACTGTAGGGGATTTTTTATCGAAAATGTCTCAAAGCTTGCACCTCAAAACACTATAGTAATCCTATTTGGTTTTTGAAATAGACGTAGACGTTGGGTGGGCAAAGCCCACCCAAACCCGAATAAGGTGGGCTTTGCCCACCTTATTAATTGTCGAGTAAAAAGAGCGTTGGCGTAGCCCAGAGCAGGTATCGCTTGACCTGAAAGCCTGATCATTCATGTTCTCAACTAGAAGCTTGCACCTCAGAACACAAATTGTCGAGTTCAAAAGGCGATCGCTTGACCTGAAAGCCTGATCATTCATGTTCTCAACTAGAAGCTTGCACCTCAGAACACAAATTGTCGAGTTCAAAAGGCGATCGCTTGACCTGAAAGCCTGATCATTCATGTTCTCAACTAGAAGCTTGCACCTCAGAACACAAATTATCGAGTTCAAAAGGCGATCGCTGTCTTTATTTCCTTTAGGACTTACGCGCATTGTCATATTTTTTTCGTTTGGGTTGTCAAAAGGAGCCAGTCGTGTGGGCGGGTTTCCCCCATGAGGAACTGCCGTTAGCGCAGCGTTAGCGACGCAGGAGCGTCACCCGGAGGGCGTTCAAAAGTCAAAAGTCCAAAAAACCTGATTTTTGACCTTTGACTCTTGACTCTTGACACACGTCACAGAAAATATGTGTGCCAGTTGCGTAAGTCCTGTCCTTTTGAACTTGCCGTTTTGGCATCTAGCCAATTATAAAAATGACTGATAACAATCATCAGTTATCAGTCATCAGTTATCAGTTATCAGTTATCAGTCATCAGTTAACACATAGTACTATCCTGAGTCTTACGACGGCGAGACATAGCCATTACTCCACCGACCACACCTAAGCCTAATAGTGTAGCTGGCTCAGGAATAGAAGTAGTAAATAAACCACCAGAGAAAGCTAAATTATTAATTGAACCGCCGCTACTGAGAATTGACTCGATATTAGCAACTTGGGCATTGTTGATTTGGAAAGTTAAGTTTCCGGCTCCTTGGGATTTTGTCCCATCATCACTACTAAAGAATCCATCAAGTGCCACATCTATAGCTACGTTTTGACCGCTTTGTTTGAGTCCGTAACTTGCAGACTCTAAAGTAAAGATATTGATGCCATCTGTGATTGAGGCAGTATCAGCTGAAGACTGGACTATACCAGGTAAGAGAGTTGTACCAAAGTCAAGAAAGGGATTATCAGCAGATAGAGGAGAAAAGCTGATAATATTACCGATATTGGCTGTGTTGAAAGATGTAAAACTTCCTGTTCGAGCCGAAAGCGAAATTGGTGTAACTGGCTGAGGAGAGAAAGTTAGGGATGTTGCTGATAATTCAACTAAGCTAGTTTCTACAGAAGGCGAAGCAGTCAAGCCACTAGTTAGCTGGAAATCACCAATTAGTGAGGCTGCTTTAGCAGAATCAGCAAAGCTAAATATCCCAGTAACAGACAAGGGAATTACAACAGCCACAGCAATAAATGCATCTAAAAATTTAGATGCTAACGCAATCTTTTTCATCTTTTCTCCTATAAAAATGCCGCAGAACTGAATTTGTTCTGTATAGTCTTCACAAAATTTACGGACTGATTTTTTTATTACCTACGATAGGTTCTCACAAACATTTGTGAGAGACAACAAGGCACATTACACACTCGCAACTGGCACACTCAGTAAACTGCCCTTGCTTGAATTTGTACTTTTTTGTGGTGAGATTGATCAGATTTCAGATTAAGGGTTAATTCATATCTTGCACCAGTTGCGCTATTGGCATTTTTGTAGGCACTGCTAATGGTTCGTTTAAACCTTTTGACGTTGTTGGCAGTGCCGACCACAGGGTTAATTGAGAATGGTGCAAGATATGAGTTAACTGAATGTTGATAATAGCGATCGCAGTTTAAAAAATTCCGCAAACCCTGAGTCACAAGTGTTACTACTTGTTTTTGTCATATGTCTCATCGACTTGTATAAATTGGTTGGACTATTCCTAAAAACTAAGTTACAGCTGATCAATAGAATAATCAAGGATTTCTACAAAACATCCTACCTTTCCTACCTTTCCTACTTTTCTTACAATCAGAGGAGTGATCACTAATTTAAGTGATAATTTTATATTTATTGATGTATATTGCTATCGTAAAAACATTTAGTATCAAGCATCACTTAGCAAATTTACGAAGCGTTACACTAACTAAAACAGGATGAATACGACCCACAGTTGTAAGCTTGTGGAAAATCTTGGCTAATAAAATAGGCTCAGGTTTTTGAGGAAGCATTTTTATGGTTTCGCGGACGTAATGAAAACCACGACAGTAAGCCTTGAGGTCAAAAATACCGCAGTCAGAATTACAAAGACGAAAATCAGCGAGAAGCTGATGTGATAAGTTGACCATAAAGAATCAGGGATTGGCCTTTGTTAGTCACTGCTGTTTGACTTGTGTTCATGAAATCTTCTAACTTCCAAAACTTCTTAGCATCACGGAAGTTAAACTCAATTTGGAAGCGTAGTTTGTAGTAATCGATTAATTGCTCATAGGACAAATTTAAGTCATTAGAAAAGAGAACCATATGGGAGTGAGCTTTTGTTATGAAATTAGTCTTCTTTAGTTTTTATTAGTAAATAAAATGCGTTTTCGCACTCATGCCAAATTTTCCTGTAGGCTGTGTCCTAGTGCAGGCTAGCAGTATAGCTCGCGGATATATAGCAGGGGAATAGGGACTGGGGAACTCGCGGCCCCCACGACCCTCCGGGTTCGGTAGTCCCCCAGACGCTCGTTCCGACGCTCCTTCGTCGCTAACGCTTCGCTAACGCTACCGCTGCGCTAACGACGGGAACCGCTCCTGTCGGGGGCTACCTCACCGCTCTTAGGAGCCACTGCGTTGCGCGGGTTTCCCGCGTTGTAGCAAGTGGCGTTGGGGATTAGGGGCAATGGGGACTGGGCAATGAGGACACTTCGACCACGCGGTAGTTGAGCGCAGTCGAAACTCAGTGCATCGCCCCTTGAAAAGTCTTTGTCTTGAAAAGTTCAGATCGGCGCAAGCCCCCGCTGGGACGCCAGTTGCTTTGGGACGCAAGCGCGATTGTTCGCACTGGCTCGACTTTTCGCTTTGTGTCTAGGTTTTATCATCTGTTGATGTCCTAACCACCAAGCCTTGTGCTCAGTCCCTATCTGAACCATTAGAGATGATGTTAAGTACACAGACCCGAAGGGCTTGTACTTAGAAAAGTATTATCTTAAGAGGTACTTGGGATACGCTCAATTTCAGCATATCCACTGAAAATTAATTTTTGACCCTCAGTTTCTAAACGATTAAGTCGCATTTTCACTCCATCCAGGTCAAAGCGATCCAAATCGACCATATTATCTAAAATTTCCGCCAGTGCCATACTCAACGTTTGGGATATTTCTCGTTGCGCTTCCGGTACAAGCTCAAGTTCAACTTGAGGGTCTTTGAAGGAAACCCGCCGCCGCCGTTCCACAGCTATGGTTACAGTCATACTCAGCGGTATGAGTTCACCATTGTCTAAATCTGCCTTTGCCAAAATCCGCAACCGATTTTCTGGCAATAGTTGTACCTGAACCTCGGTAAAGGAGATTGGTTTACCACCAGATAATGCCGTCAATTCAGGTACAGAGAGCTTGACTAGGCGCTTTTTCACCAATTCCGCATTGAAGGCTTTGTTAATCCCTGCTTCTGATAAAATTACTTGAGCGATCGCTTGAGTGGGTTGCTTGAGATTCAGCTTGCCACTTAGTACTGCTCCAAAATCAATGGCAACTGCATCGGTTTCAAAAGACATCTCCTCCACCGCGAAATCTCTACGGATGACCAAGCCACGACCGCTCATTTTAAAGCTATCAATGCTGCCTTGCAACAGTTTGCTGGAGGGATAGCAGCGCACAAAGACTTCTACTGACTCGCTTTGGGTAAACAGGTGGCGAATCGTTTGGCTGGCGACTGTGTTGAGCATCCGCTCCCCCCAGTCTGTGCCTTTTGGATCTGTTAAACCAGTAAGTCCGCCGAACATTTGGTTTTGGGTCTCTAGAAGTTCTTTGTACTTTTGTAACAAATTGTGAATAATACAGCAAGTCTCTGAAGATTGATTGTGTTAATGGGCAAGCCTAGAATAGCTGATGAGCAAGGGTCAAGTGTGTCTGATGTTACTTAAAAATCACTTCTGGGAATACTGAAACTAGGTTTTGCCATCTTCATCAAGATTCATCTTCACTCAAGTAAAGTCTGATAAATTCCTCAGCAGCTTCTAAGTTGATTTTTTGTAGACCTTTGCGGATTTCTAATACTGTATCAGCGGGGGATTTTTAATTGTCAAAATTGTGGGCATATTCAAGATCGTGACGAAAATGCATCCGTCAATCTTGAGAATGCCCCTGAAGATAAAGTAAGGTCGGCTCGACCTGAACTTAAACGCCTGTGGACAATAAGTAGCCGTCTACCTTGTTACAAGCAGGAAAAAAACGCTATCCTGATCAACTAGTTTGATCAGGTTTAGGTAAGTTTTTCGGAGCAGAATAGGAACTTTTTTCATCTTGTTAACAACTGCCGTCGCAGCAAATCCAAGGCTGCATTCGCACTCACATGGCGAATTAAAGCACGTCCCCGCATTGTCCCAAACCGATACTCAAAACTTGCCACTTCGTCGTTTGGCCCAGCTAAACCGATGTAAACTAAACCCACCGGCTTGGTATCCGTTCCCCCAGTTGGGCCAGCAATACCAGTGATACTTAATCCCCAAGTGGTTAACAGGCGCGTTTTTACTCCAACAGCCATTTGTTCTGCAACAGTAGCACTGACTGCCCCAAATTTATCTAAGTCTTCTGGGTTGACCCCTAATAGTCTGACTTTGACCGAGTTGTCATAAGAAATTACCCCACCCCAAAAGTAATCAGAACTACCAGAAAACTCCGTCAACATTTGCCCTAATCCGCCACCAGTACAAGATTCTGCAACTGAGACAGTTTCTTTTGATACTCGCAACAGTTGACCAACCACAGCCGCAAGAGTCTCATCATCTGCACCATAATAATCCAGTCCAGCAATATCTTTGATTTGTTTCTCAATCGGTGTAATCAAAGCTTCTGCTGCCTCTTCTGAACTAGCTTTAGCAGAAATTCGTAGTCTGACTTCACCCTTGCCTGCATAAGGTGCTACCGTGGGGTTAGGCAAATTCAAATAGGCAGTAACTTTTTCCGCCAAAGCAGATTCACCAATACCCCAAAACCTTAAACTCCGGCTATAAATAATTTCCTTACCCCAGCCTTGATTTTTAAGAAAAGGTACTGCTGTTTCTTGCCACATCCGGTGCATTTCTGATGGAACCCCAGGAAACGTGAAAATCGTGATTTCGGGACGTGGTTGCCAGATGATACCGGGTGCTGTTCCGGTGGGGTTAGGTAAAATTTCTGCACCTTGAGGAATCAAGGCTTGCTTGCGGTTACTGGGAGTCATAACCCGACCGCGCCCTGCAAATTTTTGAGCTATATCTTCAATAATTTCCGGGCGTTCTACCAAAGGAACGCCAAAAAAATCAGCGATGGTTTCGCAGGTGAGATCATCTGGTGTCGGCCCCAAACCACCAGTGAAAATGAGAATTTGCGCTCTTGATGTAGCAATTTCAATAACTTGCTGCAATCGTTCCGGGTTATCCCCGACTACGGTTTGATAGTAGTGGGGAATGCCTAATTGCGCTAATTGTTGCGCCAGAAATTGAGCATTACCGTTAAGAATATCTCCTAGCAGCAATTCAGTACCAACACAAATAATTTCTGCACTCATTGAATTAGGGAATGGGGAATGGGGAAAAGGAGCAGGGGAGCAGGGGAGCAGGGGAGCAGGGGAGCAGGGGAGCAGGGGAGCAGGGGAGCAGGGGAGCAGGGGAGCAGGGGAGCAGGGGAGCAGGGGAGCAGGGGAGCAGGGGAGCAGGGGAGCAGGGGAGCAGGGGAGCAGGGGGATGAGGGGGAAAATTTTACCTCAATGCCCAATACTTCGGCTTACCTCGACTTCGCTGCTTCGGCTGCGCCCTTACCTCGGCTTCGCTCGGCACAAGTCGGCTACGCGGCAATTGAGCGAAGTCGAAATTCAGGACAAGCTCAGCACAAGTCGGTACAAGTGCGAGAGTACAAGTGCCCCATGCCCCATGCCCAATCCCTTATGCTAAGGCTGGTACGGGAATCTCTAGGTGAGGATACAAGGGGAAGCGATCGCACAATGCTGCAACTCTGCGCCGACAATCAGCTGCTACTGTATCAGAATCAGGAGAAAGCAGGCGATCGGCAATAATATTGCCAATTTCGGTAAATTCTGCGATTCCTAAACCTCTTGTGGTCATTGCCGGAGAACCCAACCTCAGACCGCTAGTCACAAATGGCGACTGTGGATCAAAGGGAACTGTATTTTTGTTGGCTGTAATATTTACACCACTCACCAATTGATCCGCTTGCTTACCTGTCAAGCCTACAGACCGTAAATCTACTAACATTAAATGGTTTTCAGTCCCATCAGACACCAACTTTAAGCCACGATTTTTGAGTTGACTTGCCAAGGCACGGGCATTTTCAATCACTTGAGCAGAATAGGTCTTAAACTCTGGCTTGAGTGCTTCGCCAAAAGCTACCGCCTTACCAGCAATGACGTGTTCTAAAGGCCCACCTTGACTACCAGGGAAAACTGATTTATCCAGCTTTTTACCAAGTTCACTATCACGGGTCAAGATTAAACCACCGCGAGGGCCGCGTAGAGTTTTGTGGGTAGTTGTGGTGACTACATCACAATAGGGAATGGGGTCGGGATGAAGACCACTAGCAACCAAACCAGCGATGTGAGCAATATCTGCTAGTAAGTAAGCGCCTACTTCATCAGCAATGCTACGAAACTTTTCAAAATCAATAATCCGAGGATAAGCTGAATAACCGCAAATCAAAAGCTTAGGACGCTCCCTTAACGCCAGCTCCCGAATTTGGTCATAATCGAGTTGTTCTGTTTGTTGGCTAACGCCGTAATGGCGAACTTGGAACCACTTACCTGACACATTCACAGGCGAACCGTGGGTGAGATGTCCTCCATGAGACAAATCCATGCCCATGATTGTGTCACCTGGTTCTAGTAGTGTCAGAAACACTGCAAAATTTGCCTGTGCGCCAGAATGAGGTTGTACATTGGCATGAGCTGCACCAAATAGCTGTTTAGCACGGTCAATTGCCAGTTGCTCTACTTTGTCGATAAATTCACAACCGCCATAGTAGCGTTTACCAGGCAATCCCTCAGCATATTTGTTTGTTAGTACCGAACCTTGAGCAGCCAGTACAGCGGCAGAAGTAAAGTTTTCACTAGCAATCAACTCCAAGTGGTCGCGTTGACGCTGGAGTTCTTGGTCGAGTAATTCCGCGATCGCGCGATCGGAGTCAGCAAGAAAGTCTGAGTTAGTCTTAGCCACTTAACTATCCTTGTAAAAATTTGTACCAAATTTCATTTGGGCTGGGTGCAGCACCACAGTAATAGTCCAAAGTCCAGCATTTTTTTGATTGCTGACTATTGATGATTACAGATGCTGATTTATTTATTATTAGATACAAGCCTGATTAATGCGTTAACGATCATAAACCGAACCAAAAATCCGCTCCAATTGCTCACATTTTCTTTATCTTTTTTCCAGCCACCAATCCCCAGTTCCAGCCTATCAGGTATGCAATGGGTATTGTTGATTGTCCTTGCTAAATCTTGATGTCAGAATGTATGTATGAGTTTTAGTAGCTAATTTTTGTTATAACCCCCATTTTTGCCAAAGAAATTGCGGAAGATGCTTTTGAGCATCTTCCGCAATCGAAAATTACCCATTGGGTTAGGTTATGTAAGACAGGTTATGCCTGCAATCACTGCTTGACCCCAGAATCTCCGCACTTCTAGGGCGGGGAGTATGTCAAAATAGTTGATGATGCGCTGCACGCGCCCACCCTACCTTCAACCGCTCTTTGGGTGTCTACCAAGGTGTCCTCTTTTGGACAAATGCGGTTCACTAATGAGGATTTACAGGAGGGATTGGATGCTGGTAATTTTAACGGGCGATCAAATCATAGCCCCTGAACAAGTATGCCAGTCTTGTTTACTCGCTGACAAAACCGGTCAGCCCCGTTGGCGTGGGGGACAACTTCGTTGCGGTCAAGCCATTGCTAAACTCACTGAACAACAGCCAGAGCAGTATGAGTGTATGATGGGCTTCCGCATTGCTTACATAGAATAAGTAGGTCGGTGCAAATAAACCTAACTATGTAACGAAATATAAAATGCTTGAAACCTTTGCGATTGCTTCGTTTGACTTCGTTCCACAAAGCAATGACGTAGTTATGAATTTTCCCACCGATTTACTTAGTTTACTGTTGTGTGTCAACCGTCAACACTCAACAGTGTACTAGAGTCAATGTGCAATTTGAAGGCATAACAGTTTAGCAAGACCAAGCAACTGCGTTATCCTAGGCTCAAGTAACTCATCGTATTTAGCCACAGGAGAACGTACAATGACTTGGCGCGGGTCTACAACTATTTCTGACCGAATTTTTGCTTGCTTACCTTATTTGCTACCTTTAATTGAGGTTTTTGCCTTCGGTCAATTTTTGCTGACACAGTTTCCACCTCTGGGACTGCTGTTTTTACCCCTTCTGCCATTGCTGAGAATTTATTACGGTGTTCGTTATGCAGGACTGATTATTTTCTTTGCTTTATGGCTTTTAGTGGTGAGAAACGAAAAAATCAGTCACTTTATTCGTTTTAACACCATGCAAGCAATCTTATTGGACATAGTTATCTTTTTGTTTAGTATTCTGACTGATGTTGTCAAGCTAGTTCCTAGTAGTGGTTTTGCTATCCAAACCCTATCCACAACCATTTTTCTAGGCATTGTAGCAGCAGTTGCATATTCTGCCATTCAGTCTCTACTGGGGCGTTATGCAGAAATTCCAGCGATTTCTGATGCAGTGTATATGCAAGTGCGCTAGTCTTAACTGATTGCTACGGTGTTTTCCAGGCGACCAATCCCTTCAATTTCGATACGGACGCGATCGCCTCGATGCAATGAGCCAACACCCTCCGGCGTACCTGTTAGTATTACATCCCCTGGCAGCAGGGTCATAACTTGACTAATATAGGACACTAAAAAATCACAAGAAAACACCATCTGATCGATACAGGCAGATTGCATAGGATTGGCATCGTCATTGACAAAAGTCTGCAACCTAGCTCCCGGATTTAATTCTCGGACGATCCAAGGCCCCAGGGGACAGAAAGTATCAAAACCTTTGGCTCGAGTCCATTGACCATCTTTTTGTTGTAAATCCCGTGCTGTGACATCATTGGCGATGGTATAACCCCAAATTTTAGTTTGAGCCTCTTCTGGCGTGCAGTTACAGGCGCGATCGCCAATCACTAGTGCTAACTCCCCTTCGTAATCAACCCGTTGCGATTGGGGAGGATACTTAATCTCTGTCTCAGAGGCGATAATTGATGTAGGTGGCTTAAGAAAGATTAATGGTTCACTTGGCACAGGAGTTCCCATTTCTGCTGCATGATCTGCATAGTTCTTGCCCACTGCCACAATTTTAGAGGGAGCGCAGGGGGGCAGAATTTGGTAATTATCTGGGCTTAAAATTAAGTCTGTGGGTTGTCCTTGCAACCAGGGTGGAGCATCTAGCACCTGTACATTGAGGGATAGTTGTAGCAACCCATAGTAAACCTTTCCTTCTAGATTTTGAACTCGCACATAGCGCTGCGCCATAAGCTTGATTAATATCCTTTTGTCTGCGATGAAAAGCTGTTAGCGGGTAGCAATCTTCAGTCAGTGGTAGAGGTTTGAGCCTCAGAAATAGCAATAGGCTCTATTTGCAAGCATAGCTGTAGAAGCTTCTGCGGTGCTATTGATCAGGTTTGTGCCTTGCGGATTTGCCTTTGGGAGTCGCGCGTAGCGTCTCCAATAAAACAAGACTCGCGCTTCGCTCTTGAAATCGGCAGTTCTTGGGGCACGGGAAACCGACTGATCCTTGGGGTAAGCTTTAGGCAGGGTGGGTTTGCTGCCTCCTTGGTTGCCCCTAGGGCAGCTTTTCATTAGAGATGCGAATTTTGGCACATTTGGCTAATGATTCAAATTGAAAACTGGTAAGATTATAGTTCCTTGTTGCTTCAGATGTTGAGTAATACTAGTATTTCCTGTGGAAAGTTCTGTATAAACTAACATCGGCAGCCTCTCTGTCCATAAGGAGACTTAAAACCATGTCTACAGTTTACGAAACAATATACATCCTGCGTCCTGATTTAGGAGACGAACAGGTAGAGCAAGCAATTAACAAATACCAGAACTTGCTCAAAGAACAAGGTGCTGAAGATATCCAAATTCAAAATCGTGGCAAGCGTCGTCTGGCTTACGAAATTAAAAAGCAGCGGGACGGCATCTACATCCAGATGAACTACTCCGGCCCTGGAACTGCTATTGCTCCTATGGAACGTGCAATGCGTTTGAGTGAAGAAGTAATCCGCTACCTCACAATTAAGCAGGAACTGCCTGAAGAGAAAACAGAAAAAGTTGCCGTAACCGCTTAATTTGTGAGCAAACAGTGCTGAGTGTTGAGGTTTTAGAACTTCTGTACTCAGTACTGAGTAAAATAACTCTAAAAAAATTTTTACCTTTGACTTTTTTTTGATTTGGTTGGGAATGCTAGATTAACAAGTACTTCCCCAAAGCAGTACTATCGCAGTTATACCTAAGATTTCACAAGATTCGTTAATGGGAGCTGTAAGCCACTGTGAGCCAAACTGACACACCCAACATTCAAGCTCTCTCTACGGAAGTCTCGCAGCTGCGGCAAGAGTTGCAGCTGCGCGATCAATTAGTGCAACAGCTTTCTCAAGAACTCTTCCGGCTGGTGAAGGGCAATACTAATTTTATGCCCCAGCGAACTGAGCCTGATATTGATTTGAGTCAGTTGCAGGCGTTGCGAGAACAATTACAAGCTGTTGAGCAGCAGGTGACGTTCTATCAAGAGCAAATTACTACTCGTGATGCTGAAATTTACCAGCTGCGGCAGTCAGTACAAGAACTAACCGATCGCAGTCGGATGTTGGAGCAAGTAGTACAGGAGTTGCCTCAAATTTATCGCCGTAAATTCGAGGAACGCATGACCCCTGTAAGAGAAAAAGTCGCAATACTACAACGGGAAAACCGCCAACTTCAGGCAGAACTCCAGAGTGTGAGTTATCGTTTGGCACTCAAAACCCGTAATGCCAGCCACAGTGGCATTGACTTGCCAAACTTTCCCCGCCCCGCATCTGGCCAAAGTCATATTTCTACAGTGCAAAATGCCTAAAACAGCAACTTGCCTGATATCATAAGTAGAGTATTAGCTATAAAGTTGGTAAACGCACAAGATAGTGTAGTATTTATTCCTAAAAATACAATACTAAATAGGTAAAATATATATGAATGCACTTAACAAGGTGACAGATTAGACACTGGCTGTAGTCAAGCTTCTTGAAATGTGTTGAAATACATACTTGCTGCAATTTGGCTAGCAAAAAAGTTCAATTTACATTGAATTGCTTTGGCCATTTCCCCTTGCGCCACCGCCCTACAGCCAGATTATTTGTCTGTCATCGATACTGCTGCACAGCAAAGCGATTGCTGGAATTGAGACTATTATTTTTGCGGTAGCTAAATTGAGTCTGCTAGCACTAGAACGCGATCGCCGCTAGTAAAATCAGAAATGTTTTCTGCTTTTACCAGTAAAAACGATCTCTATCAACCCAAAAATTAGCTTGCTAGCACCAAATTGTTATCCTTAACCGTATTAACAATATCATCGTAAGTGTTAAAAATTTCAAACACAGAGTCTAGTTGAGTTAGTTCCAAAATTAACCTTACAGGGGCTTTCATGTTGCAAAGAACTAGGCGACAACCACTTTGGCGCGCAGTTGTCAGACCTTTTACCAATGGGACTAATCCAGAACTATCCATAAAATCTACCTTTGCCAAATCAATAACCCAGAGTTGATGAGGCTTGGGTTCTGTTTTAGCCATCTCTTCGCTCAAAGCCATACCACCGTCCAAGTCTATGCTTCCTTGGGGCTTGAATAAAACCACTTGCAATTCTTGTGAGATAGTCATGTATTTAACTAAGTAGTTGGAACAGTCAACAAAAACAGAAATTTGGCATCAATACCAATGCAGTTTCAGCATCTAACACACTGCTACATCCACATATTTGAGAATTAACAGCGAGGTAGTTGAAACGGCTTGCTTCAGTATTTATGCCGTATAATTTATGTTATCTTTCATAAATATAGGCATAAACGCCTAAGAATTTTAGTATCAAAGATATCTTTTATGATATTTTTATATTTAACTGGCGTATTTATAAATTTTTTATGAAAACTTTTTATATTGTGACTACAATTATGTGCTTATGGTATTAACTGGTAAATAGTTAATAGTCAATACCCAATAAGTAATAAATAAGTAATAAATAATATATGATAAATATAACTTAGGGCATAGACTATGATCTCTATGTAGTGGCTTGATTGACACCCCAGTCACAACCGAGTCAAGATATAGAAAAGTAAAAAATTGTAAAGGCGGCGGTGCGGGATGTCTCTCGATCTGATTTCACTAGAAAACATCCAGGATTTTGCCCATCACTATGGTTACTGGGCAATTTTTTTGGGAATTTTGCTAGAAAATTTGGGCATTCCCCTTCCTGGTGAAACCGTAACCTTAGTGGGTGGGTTTCTAGCTGGTAGTCATGAACTAAGTTACTGGTTAGTTCTCAGTGACGCTGTTGCGGGTGCTGTCATCGGCGGTGCTATCGGCTATTGGATTGGTAAGCTGGGCGGTTGGTCTTTCTTGCTGCAAGTAGGCAAACTATTTCGGATTTCTGAAGAAAGATTGCTCAATATTAAAGAACAATTTAGTCAAAACGCTGCTAAAGCAGTATTTTTTGGTCGCTTTTTCGCATTACTGCGAGTTTTTGCTGCTCCCCTGGCTGGCATAGCTGAAATGCCCTTTAAAAAATTCTTTTTGTACAACTTAGCAGGAGCCGCCACCTGGGCTAGTGTGATGGTGACATTAGCTTTCTTTGCTGGCAGAGTTATCTCCTTAGAACAATTGGTTGCCTGGGTTAGTCAATTTGCGATCGCTGCCTTGCTAATCCTTGTAGTCTTGATTGTTGTCCCCCTGTGGCTAGAAGCCCGTCAAGTTAAGCGTGCAGCAGGCGAGTAGTTGAGATAGGGGAGATGGGGAGATAGGGGAGATGGGGAGATAGGGGAGATGGGGAGATGGGGAGATGGGGAGATGGGGAGATGGGGAGAACTTTTACCTCCTCATCCCCCTCATCCCCCTCATCCCCCTCATCCCCCTCATCTCCCTTATCCCCCTCATCCCCCTCATCTCCCTTATCCCCCTCATCTCCCTCATCCCCCTCACTTCCCTATCTTCCAGTTTGCTGTGCCCAAATACGAGTCGGTAGTCCCCAAACGTAGATAAACCCTTCAGCCGCCTTATGGTCAAATTGGTCTTCGGCACCGTATGTTGCCAAGTCAGGGGTATAAAGTGAATTGTCGCTCCAACGCCCGACTATGGAGGCGTTACCCTTAAAAAGTTTTACTCTTACGGTTCCTGATACTCGCTCTTGTGTCTTTTGAATAAATGCATCCAGTGCGCTTTTGAGTGGACTGTACCATAGACCGTTGTAGATTATTTGGGTGTAAGTCTCTTCAATGCCCCGCTTGTAGTGGCTAACATCTGCTGTTAAAGTCAAACTTTCTAAATCTCGATGTGCTTGAATTAGCACTAACATCGCGGGTGATTCGTATATTTCCCGCGATTTGATGCCCACCAAGCGGTTTTCGATCATATCAATCCGCCCAATGCCGTGATTTCCTACCACCTGATTGAGTTGTTCAATTAGCTCAACTGGGTTTTTGGTTGTACCGTTAAGTGTGGTGGGAATACCTCTACTAAAACCAATTTCGATATACTCTGGATCGTTGGGAGTATCAGCGATCGCTTTAGTCATCTGATAAATTTCTTCTGGTGGTTCTGCTGCTGGATCTTCCAGTACACCAGCTTCAATGCTACGACCAAGCAAATTCTTATCAATGCTGTAGGGAGAAGATTTTTTGACTGGTACGGGAATGCCAAATTTTTCACCGTAGGCGATGGTTTCCTCACGGCTCATTCCCCATTCCCGCGCTGGTGCGAGTATCTTCAGATGGGGATTTAACGCAGCACAGGACACATCAAAGCGAACCTGATCGTTGCCTTTGCCAGTACAACCGTGAGCGATCGCATCAGCACCGTATTTTTCGGCAGTTTCTACTAATATTTTGGCAATTAGTGGCCGGGCAAGGGCAGTACCCAGAGGATAGCGATTTTCGTAGAGGGCATTAGCTTGAATCGCTCCAAAGGCATAATCTTTCACGAAGCTATCTTTAACATCCGCCACTAGGGATTCACTTGCACCTGATTTGAGAGCTTTTTCTCGAATTGGCTCTAATTCATCTCCCTGACCTAAATCTGCTGCTAGGGTAATTACTTCTTCTACACCCCACTCATGTTTGAGGTAGGGAATACAAACTGAGGTATCTACACCGCCAGAATATGCCAGGACAACCTTTTTGGCGCGACCCATTGGTTTCTCCAGTTAGGAAAACTTTGAATGAGTCATTATTATATCTAACTAATACACTTCGTAAATAAACCCCAAACCCCCACCCCACAGGTTTTTTAGTTGAATTGATCAGTTGAGAGTGTACTGGGTACTGGGTACTGGGAAAGAAATGCTTTTAAGATTTGGTTTGGTGCTGCGCTATTCAAATCTCCCCAATCCCCAGTCCCTAGTCCCTAATTCAATTCACCAAAAATTTACATATTTTTGGGAAAAGTCAAGATTTGATGAACATAATCTTTTGTTTGAGATCTCTTAACCTGTATACATACTTTCAAAGCTTATTCAAGTGAAATCACAGAACTATTTTTTAAGCTTTGGAGTCTTTTGTGATGAAGTTAGCCAAAAATTTTGGCATTGCTGGTGTTGCTGTTGCCATCTCTGTCGCTGCTGTTGGTGTAAAACCGACACAAGCGGCTATAGTTGATTACGATTTCACTGTCAAAGCAACATCTGGTGATTACCCAGGTGAGTATTACGGTTCTTTTAAGTATGATGATTCAAGCTTGACCGGGAACGGTTATGAAAGCTTGAGTGTTGACAATGGATTATCTATTTTGTTTGATTACTTAGGTTCTAATTATACAGAGATAGATGATTTTGATTATGGCTATGGCTATCCCACAGTCAGCTTTCAAGACGGCAACCTATTAGGACTAAGCTATTTGGTTGAAGATCAGTTTTTAATCGCGGCTAATTCCGATAATGCAGATGAGGGAGGAAAAAATTTCTACACCATCCTGAGTGCCGACTTACTATCTGCAACAGAGGTGGGTACTGTCAGTTATTCTAAGGTACCAGAACCCTCGACTCTTGGTGGTATGGCGATCGCTAGTGCTATAGGGTTGTGGTGGAAACGCCAGAAAAAACGCTAGCAGCTTGTTTTTAGCCATCGCTTGCTATCTGCAACTTTATATAGTACATTTTTACTAATAAGAGAAATCCTGATTGAATTATCCCCCACTGATCAAGTGGGGTTTTTTTAATGAGGGCGATTTACCTTACTTATATCTTGCACCTCTACGTACAACCCCAGGTAAAGTAAAAAAATGCGCGATAAAGCTACCTCATTTTTATGGGCTTTTATTGCTAAATCATATCATGTCCGTTTAAACACTTATGATATCTGTGGAGGTCGGTAATTGGGAACTTGTACTCTCGCACTTGTGCCGAGCGAAGTCGAGGTAAGCCGAAGTATTGGTAATTGGTAATTGGTAATTGGTTTTGAGTATTACCTATTACCCATTACCCATTACCTATTACCAAGCAAACCGACTAGATCGTAAGTAATTAGCCGAACTTGATATCAAGGGTTTTGTTTTTTTTACTGAGTAATAAAATTACATCAAATTTTCTTGGTGCAAGATGTGAGTAAAGAAAAAATATTTACAACACATAAATTAGCTGTAGGGGCGTACAACTGTACGCCCCTACTCATGTATCTGTATCGGGTATTTCGTGAAATGGTATTATATCAAGTTCGGTTAATTAGTTATGATTACCACAGTCATTGCACCCCACCCCTAACCCCTCCCCGTTCACGGGGAGGGGGAACAAAGCGTAGCTTTGGTGGGGTGGGGTTCTTCGGTTTTAATAAGTAATCAAGCGAACATGATATTACCTGTTAAGAATTACTAAGCATCTCTACAGCTAAATAAAATTGCCAGTAGGATTCTTACGGCTGATGGCAATTACAGATGGACGAGGAACACCTGTAGGTTCAGCCTTACCGCCATTAGCCGTTGAAATATTACTCGGCCAACTACTACCACGAGGTACTGTGCGAGTCTGATTGAATGTCGTACCATTCAAGTTTAGTATTTCGATATCACGACTTAGTATGGTGCCATCGTTAATTGGACAATCTTCACCAGGATGCTGTACTGCAACAATTAGTGTATCCCCCACAAAAGTCGGGCCAGTAATCTCACAACGTACAGGCCCATAGGCAAAAGGTACTACATGTCCGGCATTAGCACCACTGGTGGGGATATAAAACAGCCAGTTATTACCAAAAACCCCTGTGAAATTGGAAACATTCCCACTAGCTGTGTGGTCGATGGTGGTGGGAGTGCCAGCTGCACCAACATTAAAACCATTGTGAGTGGTAGTGGACATATCCGTCACACCCCAAATATTTGCCTGATTATCGAATGCTAGGTTATCTACATTGGCAAAACCAGCACCAGTCAATGATCCGGCTTCCCCACCTTGAGCAAATTTCTGCCAACGGAAGGTTAAACCTGTACCATCGGCACTATCTTCAATAATTTTGTACAATCCCCCTGATTGCTGCGTTGCGTTGACATCTGTACTTAGCTTGGCAACCTGGAAAATGCGGGAATCTGGATAGCCGTCGCTTCCGGGCGCACCATCAGTATAAGCAATGAACACTTCTTTGGTGGTCGGATGCACTTCTAAATCTTCTGGACGTGCTGTGGGAGTTCCCCCAGCCAAGTTTGCTGCTAAGAAGGCATCAGTGAGAATTGCACCTTGGCTGGTGTAAAAGTCTGCTAATGTCTTACCTTGATAACCAGGTAGTGCTGTGGTTTCGTTGGTAGTGTCGCAGTTGAATGCACCACCATCTGTGGTTTGGGCTGCAATACCATTGCGTCTTGGCAAGGGTAAACGACCATTTCTTTGGGCTGAACCCAAAGCAGCAAACTCCACAGAAGAAATCACCGATGGCGGAATGGGATTGGTAGCAGTACTTAAGAGTAAAGGTATCCATTGACCTGTGCCGTCTGGGTTGTAACGGGCAACATATAAAGTACCGTTTTCCCACAAACTGCTGTTGGCTTTGCTGGTTGGCGAAGAAATAGTACCTGCACTCACGAATTTCCAAGTATGTCCCCCCCGTCTGTCATCACCCATGTAAGCGATTAGTTGTTTACCTGCTTCGGCACGGATGGCAACGTTTTCATGGCGGAAACGACCTAACCAAGTGTGTTTGCGAGGACGGAAATTCAGATCAACAGGGTCAATTTCTACAATCCAACCGTATTTTTCTCCGACTAAACCAAAAGTCTTGCCGACGGTGCGATCGGTGTAACCTGTCTGAGTACCATTAGGCAGGACTGCTTCTGTAACACCAACAAAAAATTCTGCACTTCCTTGGAAGTTTTCTTCAGCAGACAAAATGGTTCCCCAAGGAGTTGTACCGCCAGAACAGTTAAAGGCAGTGCCAATAATTTTGTTACCTAACCCATCAACGGAGACGTTAAATACTTCAGTAGCACCAGGGCCAGTGCCGATTAAATAGTTTTGGTCTCCCTTCTGGTGGCTGCGACTTCCCCAAGAAGTGACGTTTTTATATTCATCACTTCTTTGGCTATTAATTCCTAACCCAGAAAGACCATGCAGGCGGCGATTTCTGGCATCTCCTTTAACAACAACAAAACGCTTACTAGCATTGCGGCGAGAGATGCGGACGATTGAACCACCGAGGTTATATAGAAGTTCCCCGTCAAATTCAAGATTTCTAGTGCTAGGTAACGCCCACCCAATCACTGATTCAAAAGTGGTAGGCAGTCCTTTGAGATCACTGGGTGCTTCTGGTGCTAAATCAGAAAAAGGAAAACCCACGTATTCGTGATTCACCCACAAATAGCCTACATCTGCGGTTCTACCTAGAGGAATAAAACCTGTGTAATCGTTGTTATAGCCAAAATAATCATCGCTGTTGGGAAAAACGCGATCGCCCCAACTGACAATCACATAGCGATCGTACTCTGGCGGTACTACCACATCATCAATTACGTTATAGCTGGTTAAACTCACATTTTCAGATGGGTTGAGTAATTGTCCTTGATCAATTCCAGTTGGTAAGAAATTTTTTTGCTCTTGATAGATTGGCAGCGGATGGGGTAAGCGAACTGGTGCAAAGCTTAAAGGTGTAGTTTGTGCTTCCGTCGTGCCAATAATACCGTTTAAGAATTTGTTTCCCAATACAGCAGCACTAGCGCTGCCTGCAAAAAATATTAAAAGTTGTCTCCGACTTAATGTAGGCATCAAGCTTTCCTCTTTTGTGATAGGAATAATTTAGTAATTACAAACTCTCCATATTTATAGAAAAACTCCAGTTTTTCTATAAATACTGCAAATTTTATTTACCAAATAACTTGCCGTTAACGAGAAGTTAAATTTGGATTTTTATTGACTGTACTAAGATAACTATTTTACCAACTAAAGAATAAGTAATAGAGTTTAAATTTAGGTTATACAGAGATTAAAAGTAAATTAGTATCTTTATTTATTAGTATAAAAAACTCTTATTCAAAATTTGACTTTAAAATCAAAACTATCATGTCATACAGTTAATTTAAGCATGTATGACTTTGTTGTTTTGAATAAAGAATATAATTTTCATAGCAATATGTTTGAATAATTTTGTAATGAGTACATCCTATTTTTTTTGAATAGTAAATAATATCAAAAATTCCAAAAAATTATGTTGTATATGAAGTTTTTTTAGAATGAAACTAGCCTTTACAAGATAGTCGTGAAGATTTCACATTGATGTATGAGGTTGCCAAAGCTGGCTGCATTATAGACAAAATGCGTCACACTGACCTTGAGTCTGAATTAGAAAGTGTTCTGATGAACAGGGCATGACATTTTTAACTTCTAAGACATCCTCTTAGCGAAGTAATCGCAAAAGCTTAGTTTTTCGTTACGAGTGCGTAATTGCTACACATGAAAAGCGCTGTGTGTGCTAAAGCGCCAGTGTTTGCTGCAATTAAGGAGGGAAGATTGATCTCACAGGAATGCTTTTTAGAGGCAGCAAACATGCTCAGAATTACGCACAGCTAACGGAAAAACAAACCGCAGAGGACGCTGAAGATACCGATAAATGAGGATTTGAGAGGCTTTTTGCGTCAGTTCTATATATACCCAGCAATTATTTACTTTGCAATACTTAATATTAGATAAACTAATAATTTGTAATTCATGTAATTGTGATCTTCAGTACATATTTTTTTGTATGTATTGTGTAAACTCGATCTACTGAAAAAAATTGCTACATAAATTTATGGGAATTCGAGCGCCAAGCACTAGGGTTGCTAGTTCTGTTGTGGTATTAACTTGACTGACAGTTTGGTTATTTCATTGCTTGTAGAGCAATTAGGTAGGCTTTTACAAGCAAGTTTGGTTCCCAGGAAAGCATTCCATAGAAAAGAAAAAAGCATATGAGCAAAAAAGGCAAGTTTCGTTTAGGTGCATTTATTCAAGCCACAGGACATCATGTTTGTGCCTGGCGTCACCCTGATTCACAAGCAGATGCGGGTCTGAATTTCGAGCATTACAAAGAAATTACCCAGACAGCCCAACGCGGCTTGTTCGATGCAGTTTTTCTGGCGGACAGCCCAGGAGTTTGGGGCGGCGCTGCACAAACTCAGAAACGGAATGGTAAACTTGTCCATTTTGAGCCAGTCACCCTCTTTTCGGCCTTGTCCTCCGTAACTGAGAACATCGGCTTTATTGCTACCGCCTCGACTACCTATGAACAGCCCTACACCCTTGCACGTAAGTTTGCCTCCCTAGACTATTTGAGTAAGGGTCGGGCTGGGTGGAATGTAGTCACTACAGGCAATGAAAATGCTGCTCTTAATTTCGGACTAGAGCATCACCCGGAACATAGCGAGCGTTATGAGCGGGCTGAAGAGTTTGTAGAAGTAGTAAAAGGACTATGGGATAGCTGGGAAGACGATGCTTTTATCCGTGACAAAGAATCTGGTATCTATTTCGACCCGAACAAACTGCATGTACTCGACCACAAGGGCAAACATTTTTCTGTCAAAGGGCCTTTGAACGTCGGTCGTCCGCCCCAAGGCTACCCGGTAATTGTTCAGGCTGGAGCCTCCGAAGCCGGACGGGACTTGGCTGCACGTACTGCCGAAGTGATTTTTACTGCCAATCAAACCCTAGCCGATGCCCAAGAATTTTATGCTGATGTCAAAGGTAGGCTGGCGAAATATGGGCGTTCCCCAGACGATCTCAAAATCATGCCTGGTGCTTTCCCCATCATTGGACGTACCGAAGAAGAAGCTCAACAGAAGTACGAATTCCTGCAATCATTAATTCATCCCGATGTAGCCTGGGGTATTTTAAAGAACTATTACAAAGGTGTCGATCTGTCGAAATATTCCCTAGATGATGTGGCTCCCGAACTACCCAGCGACACCAACACCAACAAAAGTCGTCTCAAACTAGTTAGAGATTTAGCTACTCGTGGAACTCTGACCCTGCGCCAGTTGTATCTGTCTCTTGCTACCGCCAGAGGTCATCGCACCATACTTGGTACTCCCGAAACCATTGCCGACCAGCTAGAGGAATGGTTTAACAACGGTGCAGCAGACGGCTTTAACATCATGCCGCCAATCCTGCCCACAGGATTAGATGACTTCGTGAACCTAGTCGTTCCCGTCCTCCAGAAACGCGGATTGTTCCGTACCGAATATGAGGGCAGTACTTTGCGTGAAAACCTTGGTCTGCGCCGTCCTGACAATCGCTTTGCCGTCAAACAAGTAGATGAGAGCTTGGTTTTGGCGTAAATAAATTTTTCATATCTGCCTAACAGCCATGCAGACATGAAAAATCATTAGCCACAACAAATCAGCAACGCCGGAAAAAGTATATGAGTACAACACGCAAGCTTCATTAATAGTATGAGTTTGAGAGAGTTTTTGCATCAGTCATAAAAATTTTTCACGGATGCTTAAGACATACTTTTTAAAGCCTACTTTCTGTAGATCGCCGCCCTACAGAATTTGAAAATTATTTTCATTTGTCATTTGTCATTTTTTCTTTGTAAATACAAATGACAAAGGACGACCACTAGCAGCATTGGATGCTGGGAAAAACCTGTGATTTTTTAAAGGAAAAAAACATGACTGAATATAGCCGATTGAAGACTTCACCCTCTGCCGCAGTCAGAGCAACTCTTGATTATCCGGTAATTGATACCGACGTTCATACCAATGATTTCACGCCGGCTCTTGAGGATTACATCGCTAATTATGGCGGTGCAAAACTGGTGGACGAATTACGTAAGACGGAAGCTTCTCGTCTTAACTCCAAAGTTGGGGGTAAAGACTGGTATCAACAAACGCCTGAAGAACGTCAATACAACCGCACAATTCGATCGCCTTGGTGGGCGAGAGTTACCCGTAATACGTTGGATCTCGCTACTTACACTCTTCCGGCACTACTCTATGAACGTCAGGCGGAGCAAGGATCAGACTATTCGGTGCTGTTTCCGAATAATGTCCTGGCACCAGCTGGAGCAAGTAAAGAGAACCGTCAGGCACTGCAACGTGCGGTGAATCACTATCATGCCGATATTTACCATAAATATAGCGATCGCCTGACACCGGTAGCTGGCATCCCGATGAATACTCCCACTGAAGCCATTGAAGAGCTAGAGTTTGCCGTGAATACTCTGGGGCTAAAAGTGATTAATATCACTGGCGGAGTGAAAAGGCCAATCAAAGCGATCGCTGATAAGTATCCAGCTGATAAATTCCCGGAAATCGCCAAGTATGCTTCTTATATAGACTTCTACGGATTGGATAGTGAATACGACTACGATCCTTTCTGGGCTAAGGTAGTGGAATTGGGCGTACCCGTCACCACCCATTACGGCAGTCAAGGTTGGACTGGACGCTCTTCCATCAGTAACTACATGAACAACCATATCGGTCACTTCGCTGATGGTTCCCAAGCATTTGCTAAAGCGTTGTTCTTTGGCGGTGTTACCAAGCGTTTTCCACAGTTGCGCGTAGCAATGCTCGAAGGTGGTGCAGATTGGGGTGCCCACGTCTACATTCATTTGGTGGATCGTTTCTCCAAGCGCAATCTCAAAGCACTGCAAAACTACAACCCAGCGCTGACAAATGCTGATGAGTTGTTCGAGCTGTTTGAACGTTTCGGTGGGGAAATTACTCAAGAGCATTCCCTCAGCAAAGAAGAATTAACCAAGTCTGTACTAGGTTCTTCCTTCAGCCGTCATAGTCGTGCGCCCATTGGTAGCGAGTTAGAGGATTTTGCAAAAGCAGGTATTGAAACCATCGAAGACATCCGCGATCGCTGGGTGAACAGCTTCTTCTTTGGTTCCGAGTCCGACGACCGCACCATCGCCGCAGCATTCAACGATAAAGCCAATCCGTTGGGTGTCAAAATCAACGCCATCTATTCCTCAGATGTTGGTCACTGGGATGTGCCCGACCTCACCTCCCCCTTGGCTGAAAGTTGGGATCTAGTGAAAGAAGGCGTGATTTCCGAAGCCGATTTCAAAGCCTATGTATTCGCTAATCCCTACAAGTTTTACACCCAAGCCAACTCCGACTTCTTCAAGGGTACAGCGATTGAATCCAAGGTAACTAATATCGAATCCGCACAAGTCGATAAGAGCCTGGTAAGAGTGTAAAAGGGGCAGGGGGGCAGGGGGGCAGGGGAGCAGAGGGAAATAAATTTCAGTCCCCAGTCCCCAATCCCCAATCCCCAATCCCCAATCCCCAGTCCCCAGTCCCCAGTCCCCAATCCCCAGTCCCCAGCCCCCAATCCCTTCACCCAGAGAGAGCGACATGACAACAACGACTGACCCCGATTTTGGTGCCCGCGAGGCCCTGCGCCTAATCGGCCCCGATCCCGACAACTGGGTGCCTGATCGCCCAGGTGTTGACCACAATGTCACGGTAGTGGGTGGCAGTGGCAGCGGCAGTACCTTTGCATTTGCGCTACGGCGCGCCGGCATCGGCCGTGTGACGGTTATCGATGCAGCTGAGGACGAAGCCCATGCCGGTGTGTGGCTCACACGAGCGCGTATGAACAAACTACGCACGCCGAAGAATCTGCCTGGCCCCGAACTGGGTATTCCGGCGCTATCGTTCCAGGCTTGGTATGAGGCACGGCACGGTGTGGAAGCTTACGCAGCAATTGACCGCATCCCACGGTTGTTGTGGGCTGAGTATTTAAGTTGGTATCGGCAGTTTCTGGGTATTGCGGTTCGCTATGGCACAAGATTAGTACGGGTCGAGCCGACTGAAGGTTTCTTTCGTCTGCACCTTGAAGTAAACGGTGTCCGCCAGGTGGAAACCACGCGCAAGATTATCTTCGCCAACGGTGTAGCGGGTACTGGTGGCCCATACATACCGCCAGTACTGGCTGATTTACCGCGTAGGCTGTATGCCCACACCGCCGATCCCATCGACTTCGAGGCACTGCGTGGTAAGACTGTGGCGGTTTTGGGTGCTGCGGCTTCTGCCTTTGATGCGGCAGGGGTGGCTCTTGAATCGGGAGCGAAGGCGGTGCATCTGTTTGCGCGGCGCTCAGCGATCGCATCTGTGCCAGTAATTCGCTTGCGCGGCTACCCTGGCGCTTATTACAACTATCCACAACTGCCTGATGCGGCTCGCTGGTTCCAGGCTTGGCGCTTTCGTCAAGTTGGATCTACACCACCAGCAGACGCCATAGAACGGGTGCTGGCGTTCCCCAACTTCCACCTGCACCTGTTAGCACCGTGGAGATCCGCCCACGAACAAAGCGATCGCATTGTGGCCCAAGTCAACGATGATGTTTTCGAGTTTGATTTTGCCATTGCCGGTACCGGTTACTTCGTTGATCCAACAAAGCGTCCTGAACTAGCCGACTTTGCCCAGCACATAGCCCTGTGGCGCGATCGCTACGAGCCACCGACCGACCAGCTTGACGACGAACTAGGGACACACCCCTACCTCGGCAATGCCCACGAATACCAGGAAAAGATACCTGGCAGCGCACCTTATCTGAAAGACATCCACGTCTTCAACCCGGCTGGTTTCGTCAGCTTTGGACTGCCCATAGGTGATGTGCCCAGCATCCGGCGCGACGTGCCGGCAGTGGTATCACGCATCAGCCACGACTTGTTCTTTGCCGACTGGACGCTGCATGAAGCCCGCATCACTAGCGACAACATCGCGCCCGACTTCGATGCCTCGCTGTACACAGCCGCAGTGTGGAAACAGCCAGCTACAGCGGCGATTAGCTAAGTGCTGAGTTAGAAGTCAATAGTCAAGGGTCAATAGTCAATAGCCAGTAATTATTTCTTCCCCATCTCCCTCATCTCCCCCATCTCCCTCATCTCCCCCATCCCCCTCATCTCCCCCATCCCCCTCATCCCCCTCATCTCCCCCATCTCCCCCATCTCCCCCAAACTTTAGGAGTCACGATTATGCCCGTCGAACAACGCTCATACGACACCAGCAATGGTTCCTTGCCTTATCTTTTCGCCCCTGTATCTGATGATGCTAGTCAACCAGCGCCTCTGGTGCTGTTTCTGCACGGAGGACGCGATCGCGGCACTGATCTGAATGTGCTGTTGAAATGGGGTCTACCTCGTTTTGTGGATTCATCTAACTCGTTACCTTATTTCTTCGCCGCACCCCAAATTCCTGAAGGACAGACCTGGGTGGATCGACAGTCAGATGCGATCGCTTTGCTCGATGATCTCATCACGTCTCACCCCATCGATGCGTCACGTGTGATCTTGTCCGGGTTCAGCTTAGGTACGGCTGGGGCTTGGCAGATCGCAGCTTCCCATCCTGGTCGTTTCGCTGGTCTAGTAGCAGTGTCTGGTCGTGTACCCAAGACATTAGAACAAACCCAACTAGCTGCACTCAAGGATATTCCCATCCAGATATTCCAAGGCGGACAGGATAAAAACCTGTCTGTTGAGGATGCACAGCATATTGTCGATACCTTGCGCGGACTGGGGGGAACAGTAGATTTGACTGTGCTACCTGAAGGTGATCATTTTATTGCAGATCAGGTATACGGCGACCCGAAATTGCAACAGTGGCTAGTATCACAAAGCCGTCGCGCTTCTGTAGCTGTCTAAGGGGAAGATGCGGGGACATCTTGATTCTCCGCGTTTTTGTGTCCTCTTCCCCCTCCCCTTCTATCAACTAATACCATGACGTTACCAACCACTAAGCTCGGTAAAACCGGATTGACCGTTTCGCGTCTCTCTCTCGGTACCATGACCTTTGGATTGCAAACCGATGAAGAAACTTCCAGGGTCATCCTCGATACCGCCGCTGATGCTGGCATCAACTTTTTGGATACAGCCGACGTTTATCCGCTGGGCGGCGGACTTAGCACTGCTGGACGTACTGAAGAAATCGTTGGGCGCTGGCTTAAAGGCAAACGCGAACATTTTATCCTAGCTACCAAGTGTGTAGGTCGAGTCGGCCCTGCACCTTGGGATCAGGGTGCTTCGCGCAAACACATTCTTGATGCGATCGATGCTTCCCTAAAAAGGCTGGGAACCGATTATGTTGACCTGTATCAATTACACTCTGACGATGCTTCAACGCCTTTTGATGAAACCTTAGAAGCACTGGATACGGTGGTTCGTGCTGGCAAAGTACGCTACATCGGGGTTTCTAACTTTTTAGCCTATAGACTCAGCCGCGCCTTGGGTCGCGCTGATGTGCTTTCTTTAACTCGCTTCGTCTCGATTCAGCCCCGCTACAATCTGTTGTTCCGCGAAATTGAGCGAGAACTATTACCCCTAGCGAAAGAAGAAGGATTGGGTGTAATTCCTTACAATCCCTTGGCAGGTGGTCTACTCACGGGTAAACATAGTCTGGCTCAAGGGCCTACATCAGGCACCCGTTTTACGCTGGGTGCTGCCGCAGAACGTTATCAAGAGCGTTACTGGCGCGATCGCGAATTCAATACTGTCGAGGAATTACGCACAGTGGCGGATCTGGCTGGATTGTCGCTCACCACCCTAGCATTAGCTTGGGTTCTGGCAAATCCGATTATCACTGCCCCCATCATTGGCGCTAGTCGCCCAGAACAACTGGCTGATACCCTCAAGGCTGTGGAAGTAAAACTTGACGACAATTTGAAACAAAAACTAGACGACCTCACCGCTGAATACCGTAGGGGAGATTCTCTGCGTTAGGAACTGGGGAAGCAGGGGAGCAGGGGAGCGGGGAAGCAGGGGAGCAGGGGAGCGGGGAAGCAGGGGAAGCAGGGGAGCAGGGAAGCAGAACAATAATTCTTTCCCTTTTCCCAATGCCCTATGCCCTATGCCCAATACTCAAATTTTTTGTAGTAAATGACAACCAGAATTAGTTCAAATCAGAAATATCTCATGGATAAATTAGCTATGATTAAACGCCGTCGTTTTCTCAATGTTGCTACATCAGGTCTATGTGGTTTTTCTATGGCATATCTGTTAGGAAGTTGTAGCCAACAAAGCCAACAGAATGTGTCAAACAGTACTACTAATCTAAGTTCCCTCGCTATCAAAACTAAAGTTCTAAGGATGGGATACCAAAGTGCGGGGGATCTGTTCAGAAATCGCAAAGTCTTAGAGAAACGCTTGGAGCCATTGGGGATTAAGGTGGAATGGGCACAATTTGTCCAAGGGCCCCAACTGATGGAAGGAATGGCTGCGGGAAGAGTTGACGTGGGATCAGTAGGAGAAACGCCACCAATTTTTGCCCAAGTTGCTGGGTCAGACTTGGTTTATGTCGTCGGTACACAAAGAAACCAAAGGACAGGGACAAGTAGTGTGATTGCCGTACCTCCAGAGTCTCCACTCAAAAAATTTGAGGATATCAAGGGGCAAGAAGTTTATTTTCAAAAAGGCTCGGCATCGCACTATTTTATTCTCAGAGCCTTGCAATCAATCGGCTTGACCATCAAAGATATTAAAATCAAAAGTATACCGACTATCGAGGCACGTGCTGCTTTTCTTGAAGGTAGAATTCCTGTTTGGATGACAGGCGATCCTCACTACGCGATCGCCCAAAAAATGGGTAGGATTCGAGTCCTTAGAGATTCTGTTGGGCTAGATTCTCCTGGTGGCTATTATATTGCTGACAGAAAGTTTGCCGAAGAAAATCCTGGCTTACTAAAAATTATCATTGAAGAGCTGCAAGCTCTTGATCAGTGGGCGGAGACCCATCGAGACGAAGTGGCCAAGTTGATGATTACTGAACAAAAGCTCGATGCAGATGTGGTAGCACGGGTAATGTCTCGTCGTACTTTTGTAGGACGCAGGGGTCTCAGCCCTGCACTGATCGTGGAACAACAACGTGTGGCAGATTTGTTTTTCCAAGAAGGTGTAATACCAAAGAAAATCAACATCAAAGATGCGTTACTTCCACCTGATGTTTATGCTGCAATCACACCACCAGAAATTATGGTCTAGTCATGTAGTCAATGGTGATCAACAACGGATGGACATTGCATCCTAAATGATGTATAAAATGAAATTTAGCTAGAAATTTAGTAATACTAAATTTCTAGCTAAAAGATGATTTAAAATTACATTTTTAAAATAAAATTATAAATATTATTGGCGTTTATTTGATAGCCTGATTAAGGGACTGACAAATAAAGCTACTACCACTGTTGAAATTGGAGACGGCGGGTAAGTTATTGTCAGAAGAAAATGATAATTATATTAGTCTTAAAAATTGGATAATTTATTTATTAGAAATCCTTAATTACGAATTAGGAATTGGTATTACCCAGTCCTCTATTTTTTTTGCCCAGAAGCTAAAATTATGCTACGAGATTGATTTTCATGAGGAAAAAGGCTAGCCAATCCAAACCCTTTCAACGTGCTACTGATGCGCCCAATTTACCAGCTACTCCATTCAGGTTCATTTGCCATTTTGTTAGTCATTTCCGATGGTGGTACGTGGCTATGGTTATTCTGGAAGCGCTTCATGCCATCTGTGGCATCATGTTACCTTACGCCATTGGCGAGATTATGCGGGGTGTGACTCGCTCTATCGGCGACGGTAGGCCAATCCTGGAAGTAGTAAGCCAACCCCTAATCCTGTTCGCGGCTTTGAGCATCGGTGAAGTGTTGTTCGGTCGTTCGTCAGGACTCTGCCATACTATCCTCCATCCTCTACACCGTCAGCATGTAACTAGATCCTTGTATGCCTACTTGCAGCATCATTCTCACCGCTATCTGAGCAGCAGTTTTGCTGGAGCGCTAGCCCATCGCATCAGCGAGACTTCTATGGGTGTCACACAGACATTATCAATGCTGATTAACGAATTTATGCCTGTTGTGATCGTGTTTGGAGTCTCTACTGTTTTGCTGGCTCACGTCCATCAAGGGCTTGCTATTTTCGTGGGAGTATGGGCAGTAATATTCATCAGTACTTCCTTTTGGCTGGCTACTCGCTGCCGACCTTATGCGCGCCAAGCCGCAGCCGCTAGAAGTAAGACAGCAGGCATGATCGTTGATTCTGTGACTAATCTTAGCAGTGTCCAGTTGTTCGCCCGTCTGGGTTTTGAAAGACGATATTTGAATGAGCAATTGGCACGAGAACTAAAAGATGTGAGAAAATCCAATTGGTATTCTGAGCGAGTCCGCTGGTTTCAGTTCGTGTCAGCAGCAGTACTGAAAATCGGCACATTATATTACTCGCTCTCACTTTGGAGTACTGGGCAGATTGCTGTTGCTGATTTTGTGATGGCTACTAGCCTTTCACTGTTAATCATTAGTGAAGCGCGCAATTTGAGCCGACGCTTTCTGGAATTTTTTGAACATATCGGTAATGTTGCCAATGGTGTCTTCACTATCGTTCAACCCCACGAATTGGTTGACCGGGATGGAGCGATCGCACGTTCAATCACCAAGGGTCGCATTGAGTTTCGCCGAGTGCATTTTAGCTACTCGGCCAATAAAAAAGTGTTTGAAAATCTTTCTGTCACCATTCAACCGGGTCAGCGTGTAGGATTGGTGGGCTTTTCTGGTTCTGGAAAATCCAGCTTCGTCAATCTGATTTTGCGTCTGTTCGATGCACAATCTGGACAGATTTTAATTGATGGGGTTGATATTCGAGATATGACTCAAGATGCCCTCCACGCTCAGATTAGCTTGATTCCTCAAGATCCATCTCTGTTCCACCGGACATTGCTAGAAAATATTCGTTACGGGCGGTTGGATGCAACCGATGAGGAAGTCATCGAAGCCGCACGCCAAGCTTATGCTCACGATTTCATCACCCAGATTAAAGAGGGTTATGATTCTTTGGTGGGTGAACGCGGTATCAAACTGTCGGGGGGTCAAAGACAGCGTATTGCGATCGCTCGCGTTATCCTCAAAGACGCACCGATTCTGATTTTGGATGAAGCCACTTCTAGCCTTGATTCGATCACCGAAAAAGCAATCCAGGATACCCTAGATTTAGCGATGAATGGGAAAACGGTGATCGTGGTAGCTCATCGGCTGTCAACCATCGCCCACCTAGACCGGATTTTGGTATTTGACCAAGGCCGCATTGTCGAAGATGGCACCCACACTAAACTGCTGGCACTCGGCGGTGCTTACCACAGGTTATGGAGAATGCAGGCTGGTGGATTCCTACCTGTAGGAGCATAAGGGGGCAGGGGTGAAAGAATTTGTATCATATCATGTTCGTTTAAACACTTATGATACCTGTGGGGGTTGGTAATGGGTAATGGGTAATGGGTAATAGTAAAAAACAATCACCAATTACCAATTACCTATTACCAGGCAAACCGACTAGATCGTAAGTAATTAGCCGAACTTGGTATCAGTAGTTGCTTGAAATCCTATTACACCTGAAACATCAAATAGAGGGGGAACAGGCGAGTGTTGCTCGCTTCTTCCCCCTCTACAATTATCAGACTGGTGTTTGACATACCTCCTCGCTCCTTTAGGAGCGAGGATTCCTTGACGCTTCACAGAAACCCGCTACTAGGTGTCTTACAGTCTCTCCACGTCCGTTTAGAGTCTCCCAATGCCCTATGGCGACTTGTTTCTATTGTAGCAAAGATCTCGGTAAAGCCGTCCATCTAGGATGGGGTTTTAGACCCAAATTTTCGATAAAAAAGCACCCCCGAAACAAAAGCTGAAAATTGGCTATAGTAATACTTTGAAAACTTTGGGCAACTTAAAGGGAGATAGTAAAGATAATGGAAAATGAATGAGGATTAGTTGAGCATGTCTTTTAAATGCTGTCAAGCCTAAAATTATACTGACCAGTAATACTAAATTACAGAAAACTACTCTTTTGCTCATTAAACCAGCATTTTGAATCGTTTTCAGTCTGCAAATATTCTTATTGCGTTATTGATTGCATGGTACATGTTAAGCGTGTGGAACTTACCAATTTCAAGTCCTTCGGTGGTACTACCCAAGTCCCTTTGCTATCTGGGTTTACTGTCATATCTGGGCCAAATGGTTCTGGTAAATCTAATATTTTAGATGCACTGCTATTTTGCCTGGGACTCGCCAGTTCTAAGGGAATGCGAGCCGATCGCTTACCGGATTTGGTAAATAACACCCAAACTGCTAAAGGACGTTCTTCTATTGAAGCTAGCGTCACGGTGACGTTTGATTTGTCGGATGTCAGTAGTCAGTTGTCAGTTGTCAGTAGTAGCGAAGAATCTATACAAGATCAGCACAAAGCTGATTTACAGATACAAGATAAACACCGAGCCGAACAACAGTCAGCGGTCAACGGTCATCAGTCAACAATCACAGAATGGAGTGTAACTAGGAAACTGCGAGTTACACACCAAGGAACTTATACGTCGAATTACTATATTAATGGTACAGCTTGTACGCTCACGGAATTACATGAGCAATTAAATAATCTGCGGATTTATCCTGAAGGCTATAATGTTGTGCTGCAAGGGGATGTCACCAGTATTATCTCGATGAATGCAAAAGAACGTCGGGAAATTATTGATGAGTTGGCGGGGGTGGCGGCGTTCGATCGCAAGATTCACCAAGCGAAAAATACTTTAGATGAGGTCAAGGAAAAGGAAGATAGCTGTCGGATTATTGAGACAGAATTAACTGCACAGCGCGATCGCCTTTCTCAAGATAAAGCCAAGGCGGAGAAATATCAAAAGCTTCGCACGGAATTTCTCGCAAAACAATCTTGGGAAGCTGTTTTATCATGGCGTTCTTTGCAAGCACAGCTTGAAAAGTTAGTCGGTGATATTCAATCAGGCGATCGCAATTTTGGCGAACTCACAACCCAACTCACCACCCTAAATTCCCAAATCGCCGAAAAAACTGCCGAACTCGAACAACTCAATGCCCATGTGAAAGCATTGGGAGAAGAGGAATTGTTAGCGGTACAATCTACCCTCGCCACCCAAGAAGCAGAACGTAAACAACTCCAGCGCCAGCAAACGGAGTTAACCACAGCTGCTACTGAAACTGCTAAGCGTCTGGCGCAACAAGCGCTCTTAATCCAACAACACCAACATTCTTTAGGTGAGATTGCTCAAGCACAAACAGTAGAAAGGCAATCTATTGTTTATTGTCAACAGCAAACAGATGAGGGGCGACAAGCGCTTTCTAATTCCCGCGAAGCAGCCGCAGAAATTGCCTCAGCTTCCGAAGCTTGGGTGCAGCAACAAACAGCATTCAACCGTCAAATTGAGACTTTGCTGCAAACTCTCGAACCACAACGCACCGAACAAGCACAACTGCAAGAACGGAATCACCAATTACAACAACTGATTCAGGAGCAAACCCAGCTAATTGCCACTTTGGAACCTGAATTAGCAGAAAAACAAGCTGAATGTAATCGAGTTGAAACAGAATTTAACACATCTAGCGAACCCATCCAAAACTTAGCTCAAAACCTCGCCGCTACAGAACAAGAACTGCAAATCCAACAAGAAACCCAAAAGCGCCTTTTGCAGGAACAGCGGGAAAAACAACGCACTTTGGATAAACTAGAAGCACAAGCTCAAGCACAGCAAGAAGTGCAAGGTACCCAAGCTAGCAAAGTCATCTTGCAATCGGGAATGCCTGGTGTTTGTGGGTTAGTTGTACAGTTAGGAAGGGTAGAACCGCGCTTTCAATTAGCTTTGGAAATTGCAGCTGGCGGACGTTTAGGACACATTGTGGTAGAAGATGATGGCATAGCCGCCGCCGGAATTGAACTGTTGAAACAAAAACGGGCGGGGAGAGCAACCTTTTTACCGCTGAATAAAATTTCTGCGCCTAAATTTACTCAAGATGCAACACTGCGGTTGGCTCACGGATTTATTAATTATGCTGTGAATTTAATCGATTGCGATCGCCGCTATAAAGATGTATTCAGCTACGTTTTTGGTAACACGGTGGTATTTTCCACTCTGGAGGCGGCGCGGAAAAACTTAGGAATCTATCGCATTGTCACCTTAGAAGGGGAATTGTTAGAAACTAGCGGGGCCATGACTGGCGGTAGTAATACCCAGCGTTCGTCGTTGCGGTTTGGCAATGCGGAAGCCGCAGAATCAGAGGAAGTCGCCGCTTTAAAAAGTCGCTTGGTGGATATTGAGCGAGTTTTAGAACGTTGTACCGAAGCGATCGCTAATTTGTCAACCAGGACGAAACAACTAACGCAAGAACTCACAGAAGCACGACAAACACGGCGAGAACAGCAGTTACAATTGGAACAGTTGCAAAAAGATATTAAGAGTTTGACAGCACAGTTGCAAGGGACGCGATCGCAACTTTCTCAAAACAGCGAAAAGTTCGCCACGGCTCAATCTCGTTTAGAAATTTTGGATCGGGAATTACCAGGACAAGAAAATCAACTGCAACAATTGCGACATGCTTTGGCAGAGTTAGAAGCCTCCCAAACTCCCAGTGAATGGCAGCAAATCCAGGCAAGCATTAAAAATCAAGAGCAAGAATTGCAACAACGGGAGACAGCATTACGGGAAGCAGAACAAAGATTAAAAAATTTGGAAAATCAGCAGCAGCGGCTGCAAGAGAGAATCCAAGAAGCAGAAGTGCGAATTGCCCAGTATCATGATGAGCAAGAAACCCAGCAAAATCAAATAACTGCCCTGGGCACTCAGCACGCAACACTCAGCAATCAAATCGCTGAAACCCGTGTGAAGTTGAGTGAAATGGAACAGAATTTAGGAGAAGAAAAACAAAAACGCGACGCCACAGAACTTGAATTGCGATCGCATCTTCTACGCCAGCAACAATTGGAATGGGAATTAGAAAAACTCCAACAAACTCAGATGAAGCGACGGGAGGAATTAGTAACCTTACAAAGTCAGTTGCGGGATCTAGCAGCAGAATTACCTGAACCTTTGCCAGAGGTGCCAGATCAAGTAGACTTGGAAGAATTGCAAAAAGAATTGCGATCGCTCAGCAAACGCTTACAGGCGATGGAACCAGTGAATATGCTGGCTTTGGAAGAATACGAACGCACCCAAAACCGCCTTCAGGAACTTTCCCAAAAATTGCAGACACTAGAAGGAGAACGCACTGAATTACTTTTGCGGATTGAAAACTTTACAACATTACGGCAACTTGCTTTTAGAGAAGCTTTCGATGCTGTCAATGAAAACTTTCAGTCGATTTTTGCCACCCTTTCCGAGGGCGACGGCTACCTGCAACTGGAAAATCCGGAAGATCCCTTTAGCAGTGGATTAAATTTAGTCGCACATCCCAAAGGTAAACCTGTACAGCGGCTAGCTTCCATGTCCGGGGGAGAAAAATCACTCACAGCCTTAAGCTTTATTTTTGCCTTACAACGCTACCGCCCATCCCCATTTTATGCATTTGACGAAGTGGATATGTTTTTAGATGGGGCAAATGTAGAACGATTAGCTAAAATGATTAAACAACAGGCAAAACAAGCGCAATTTATAGTTGTGAGTTTGCGTCGTCCGATGATAGAATCAGCCGAACGCACAATTGGCGTTACTCAAGCAAGGGGAGCCTATACCCAAGTTTTGGGTATTAAGTTACAATCGTCCAATACATCTGCTTGAGTTTTTGTTAATAATAGTGTATAGATAAACCGGATTCGAGATCAGGACTCGGTATAGAATGACCTCTGAACAGATAATTAGGCGTTCCGACATATTAAATACCCAGGTGATTACCCGCGACAATGGCAAGCGCCTAGGGATCGTGAGTCAAGTTTGGGTAGATATAGATCAAAGGGAGGTTGTGGCTCTTGGTTTGCGAGACAGCCTGATCTCTATTTCGGGTCTGCCACGCTACATGTACCTCAACAACATCAACCAAATTGGCGATGTCATTTTGGTTGATAATGAAGATGTAATAGAAGATATTGAAGTTGAAGCTCTCAGCAACCTGATTAACTGGGAAGTAATCACAGAAACAGGTGAAGTCTTAGGCAGAGTCCGGGGCTTTAAGTTCAATGGTGAAACTGGTAAGATTTACTCTATAGTTATTGCTTCTCTGGGCGTACCGCAAATTCCCGACCAGTTTTTGAGTACCTATGAGTTCTCGGTGGATGAAATTGTCAGCACTGGCCCCAATAGATTGATTGTGTTTGAGGGAGCCGAAGAACGAGTAAACCAGTTGACAGTTGGTTTCCTGGAACGTCTTGGTATTGGCAAAGCGCCTTGGGAACGAGATGCAGAAGAAGAATATGGCTATAGTCCGCCTAAAGCAACTTCAGCTGACAAACAACTGCCCAGTGGAGTCCCATTACAGCCACCCCAGCCGAGAGTCCGCACCCCTGAACCCGTAGCACGGGAAGAGGAGTGGAATGAAGATTATATCGAAGAAGAAAGACCACGGCGCGAAGTGATGAGGGCGCAGCCGTATGAGTCCATTCGCTACGAAGAAGAGGAAGAAGAAGATAATTGGAGTGATGAAACCGGTAGGGACAGGTATCAACCGAAATATGAACCCCAACCCTATAGCAAGCCATACACTAACGATTACGATGATTATGACGATGTAGATGGTGATGCTTGGGAAGATGCGCCAAAACCGGTGAATATTCCTAAGAAAGTCAAAGAAAGACAGCCAGAATACGAAGAGGAAGGCGGTTATTAACTAATTCGTAATTAAATCGGAAAATTACGAATTATTTTCAGATGACTCTAGCCCTCTCCTGACTTGAAAGGAGAGGGCTTATTTTTTAAATTGCATTCAGATTGATATATAGCACTTTGCAAGTAAATGAAACACACATCTTAATATGATAAATTTTGTGGGGTGGGTTGGATAGCCATTAGTGTCAACTTAACGCGTATAGTGATGTCCCGCAAGGAACTGAAGTTCCTTGCTAATAGCAAAAGTCATCTCAAGATGACTATCAATCCGCCAAAAATCTTTAGTCTACTTAAGTAGACTTGAGCTATTAGCCGCTTAATTTATTCCTAGGCGGGTAACAAAGCCAACAGTTAATACCGTTTTACTTTAATGTTGATACAAATAGGCAGCAGGGGTGCTTTGGATTTGTATCAGTAATTGAGTGAAATGGTATTAGCTATTAGCTTGGGAATTTATTCCTGAGCGGATAACAAAGCCAAAAGTTAAGCTATTTCTAGCTTAAATTGACACCAATAGCATCCTGCCCGCCGTTGTGTACCTCATTCAGAAATCAGTTTTAGTTTTTAGCCTTAACTGAACCGTATTGACTTATATAACTCCAGACGATCGCCTTTTTTTGCACCTTTTTCAACTGGTGGAACTCATATTAAACTAGCGATCGCTTCTACTAGTTCTTCGGGATCTACTGGTTTAGATAAGTGTCTTTGAAAACCTGCTGCTAGAGCTTGTTTTTGATCAGATTCTCCAGCATAAGCTGTCAGGGCGATCGCTTTTATCTGTCCGCCTTGTTCTTTTGGCCAAGTTCTGATCTGACGGATAAGGGTATATCCGTCCATCTCTGGCATGGCAATATCACACACTAGAATATCTGGCTGAAATTGTTTGAATATCTCTAATGCCTCACGGGCAGATGCGGCGGCTGTCACTTGGGCACCATACTGCCCAATTGTGAACACTAGTAGTTCTCGTGTATCTTGCTCATCCTCAACTGTCAGCACCCGCACGCCGCGCAAATTTAACGAGATTTTAGGTAAATTTTTATTTTGATTTGGTTCTATAACTGTAGCGCTCAGTGGTAATTTAACTGTAAAGGTTGCTCCTTGGTCTTCTCCTTTGCTGTCGGCGTGAACTGTTCCACCATGCATTTCTACAATGTGTCGGACAATTGCTAATCCTAATCCTAGTCCACCAAATTTCCTGGTTGTGGCACTATCAGCTTGGCGGAAGGTTTCAAAGACGTAAGGTAAAAACTCTGGTGTAATGCCCTTGCCTGTATCACTAACTTGAATCTGAGTGTAGGTCTTGGTAGACTCTAATTTGATTTTGACCTCGCCATCAGTTGGGGTAAACTTCACCGCATTAGTAAGCAAATTCCACACCACCTGTTGCAGGCGGCTAGCATCACCCATAAAAGGCTGCACATCTGGTGCTATCTCAGTGTGCATTTGAATCGATTTAGCTTCTGCTGCTAACCTAACTGTTTCTTTGGCAGCTGCAATAGTTGCAGCTAAATCAACCGGAGAAATATTCAGCGTGAATTTGCCTTGGAGAATACGGGAAACATCTAATAAATCACCGATGAGTTGAGTTTGTAATTGAGCATTGCGTTCGATTGTTTCCAAAGCGATCGCTTTTTGAGCTTCATCTAATTGGCGAGTCCGTAGCAATTTTATCCAGCCAAGTATGGGATTTAGCGGTGTTCGCAATTCATGAGACAACACCGCCAAAAATTCATCTTTAATGCGGTTGGCTGTTTCGGCTGCTTCTCGTGCAGCTTGTTCACGTAGTAGTAATTCTTCCCGTTCTTCCTCGGCCCGCCTGCGGGAAGTCACATCAATTGCTACTCCTCCCACCAGTGATTGCCCAGATAAATCAGCAATGGGGAATTTATAAACAAGGAAATCGCCGATTGTGCCATCCAGACGAGGTGCCAATTCAATTGTCTCTAGAACCTGATTAGTTTTAGCTACTGTTTGGATATTGTTTAAAAATTGTGTGGCAAACTCCATATCAAACAGTTCAAATACAGTTTTACCGATCGCATCTTGAGTAAACAGCCCAAAAGTCTTAACATAAGTTGGGCTAAGGTAAATAATTTGACCATCTACATCTGAAATCCAAGCGGCCGCAGGACTATGTGCCATGAATGCTTGAAAGCGTTCTTCACTTTCTCGCCGTACCTCTTCGGCTTGCTTGCGCTGACTAATGTCAATGTTGACTCCTAAAAACCGCTCGACTTGTCCGTCTGCATCTCGGATAATTTGCCCTTTTGATGCTAACCAAATTACTCTGTGATCTCTGCGGATAATGCGGAATTCGTCGTAATATTCCTTACCTTCAGCTAATACTTCTTCCACAACTTCCATGATCCGTGGGCGATCGTCAGGATGGATAAAATCAACCCAAAGTTTTACGCTAGGTTCTTCTGTAGCTATTTCCAACCCCAAGAGATCCCAGATTCCTTCTGACCAGGATACCTCATCAGTATGTAAATTCCACTCCCAAGTCCCAATTTTTGCTGCTCTTTGTGCCAGTCGGAGGCGTTGTTCGCTTTCTCGCAGCGCTTGCTCGGTGCGTTTGCGTTCGCTAATATCACGAGATATAGCAATTATACCTGCGTTCGTTTGCTCAGGACTATATAGGGGAGCCAAGATATATTCGTAACAATGGACTCCATCAGCAGCATTGTACTCAGCCTCTGCCCTGATGGGTTGCCCCGTTGTCATCACTTTTTCTCGTTGGCTATCTACTTGACGCATGTTAGCAAACATATCTGGGGCAAAATTAAGTTCTTGCCAGGTCTTACCTACCATCTCTTCTGGTGTCCAACCTAAAACGGCAGCACCACCAAGGCTGACATACTGATAACGACCATGCCGATCAAAAATAAAAATATGATCTACCGAGGCAGAGAGAATCGCATTTAAGATATTGGCTTGATGTTGCACCTGGCTCATCAACTGACGTGTGCGTTCTTCTGTCTGCTTGCGTTCAGTAATATCTAAAAATGCAGCTACTGCTCCTCTGGGATTACCCTGCTCATCAAGTAGGGGGGCAGCATAACCAAATAAATTAAATATAACGCCATCACCGCGAACAATATCAACTTCTGTGCCTTTGACTTCTGTATTATGAATGGCTGCATAGCGTAGCGGATATTCCTCTGGTAAAAGTTCCTTTCCCTGCCGCAAAATTTTGTAAGCTGGAGGCGGGGTATTAACGGGAGTATAGGAAACATTAGCTTGGGATGAGAAACCTAAAATCTCAGCAAATGCTGGGTTAGATTTTACCTCCTGAAATTCCATATCTTCTGTGATTAAAATTCCAATGGGAATTAACTCAAATAAAGTTTGCATATTTTGGCTTAGAGAAGCGATCGCCATCTCCCTTGCTTGGAGTGCTGCGGCCATTTCGTCAATCGCTTGCGCCAGTTCACCAAGTTCTCCCGATATATGAGAAAGTCTAGTACGTGTGTTGAGTTGACCACTGCCTAAAGTTTTGGCTGTTTGTACCAAAGATTTGATCTGCCTTAGAAAAAAGACATCTCCACCTACCCAAGCAGCAGCGATCGCTAAAAAAGTAACTCCACCTAAACTAATTAAGTTTCTGAATAATAAACTATTAGCATTAGCAAGAATTTCAGATTTGGGAACACCAACCCTGATATATCCATCCGGGTTGAATGGATTATCGCCCAAAGGGACAAAGGCAAAAATTCGCCGCACGCCATCAAGGCTAGTTATTTCATCAATACCCTCACCCTGAGCGATTTTCATTCTCGTGAAAGCATCCGGTCGTAAAGACTTACCTACCCAAATTTGTGAATCAGGATAGCGGACTAAAAGTGTTCCTTGGCGGTCAATCACACTTAGTACCGAGCCTTCAGGCATTTTCAATTGCATTGCCAATTTATTCAACTGAACTAAATCAAGTGCAGCTATAACCAAAGTTTGCACTTGCCCTGCTTTGTTTACAATTGGATAAGCGAAATTCAGGGTAGCTTTTTTCGTAGCGCGACCTATTTGATAGTCACCCACTGCAAATTTACGAGTTTGCAAAGCACGTTGGAAATAACTGCGGTTTATTGCATTCGGCAAGCCAGAGTAGGGAACTCCGGTACAAATCGTATTTCCTTGAGCATCAAGTACAGCAAAGTTAGCGTAAGCTGAATGTTGTTTGAGGATATCGGCCAGCAATTGATTACACTCTGCTGAATTCCTCTGACGGACAACTGGCAACTGTGCCAATATCATCAACAGTTGACGAGTTCCTTCTACAATTTGCTTTTGGTTATTAGCTGCCAATCTTGCCATCTGTAGTGTCTGTTCTTGCGCCTCTGCTGTAGCGGTACGCCGTTGTTCGGAAGCAGTGTAAAGAACTAATCCTAGTGCCGGAACAACAGCTAAAAGGACGAGAAGTACTAGACGAATGCGAAGTGTGCTATTTAACCAAGAGCGCATTATGATTTAGTTTGGCTTTCTATACATAATTTTGCAGCAAAATCTCAAATCTGAAATTGTGAGAAATGACGCAGTGAGAAGAAAAATCAAGGTTTTGGACAAGGGTGTAGGTCAGAAAAACCCTTATAGAAACACTCGCTAAGCGTAAAACTCAGTCCCTTAAGGGCTGAGATATAAGCGACTCGTGCGGTTTGAACCGCCTAAGTTTTTGCTAGAATGATTTTAGCAGGGAGGGTAATAAACCTGTCTAAAAACCCAATAGCTACCTAACACGTAGACGCTGTACCTTGACAATTGAATCTTGTGGGTTCTAGTTGTTGTCCTAGAAAGTGCTTGCACACCCTGAAAGTAGGTAAAAGATTCACAGGGACTAGGCGTTAAGCATTGGATGACACAGTATATTGTGTCTCTAACAAGCAAATTTTGCACTCATGCAACTAGGGTAGGGCATACCCAAAGTCAACGCTTGGGAAGAGAACCACCTCTGGCTTAGATAACGCAAGGAGTCTAGGTTAAGTGGACTCGTTGAACCAAGAATCTCAGAGGCTTAAGCCCTGAGAGTGTCAAACCTTACACCCAATCTCAACAGGCAAGTTTTCTGCGTAAGTTCTGATTGTGATCATTGAGCGATCGCGGGCATCTTTTTCTTGTAGATTGGAGCATACGGGGTTAAATGGCCAATTTTAACAAAAGTGACATGAAGTACTTGATAACCCGTTTTCTCCATTTTGATCACCAGGAATCAAAGTGTACCACCAGATGGTTCTAAATCAGCGTGAGTTTGATAAACCGCAAATAACCCGCAGGTTAGGTAGGCGCGTCAAGTCTCCTGTAGTCACTACTTCCAGTGCAAGATGTGAAATAAAGAATTGATTAATTTTTGCAAGCTGATGCAATTAGGTTATCAGTACAGGATAGAGCTTTGAAGAGGGTTTTTTTAATTCTAGGACTTACGCGCATTGTCATATATTTTTGACAAAAATCGTCCAAAGTCAAGAGTCAAAAGTCCAAAAACCTTGACTTTTTACCCTTGACTATTGACTCAGTACTGCCATCGCAGAAAATATGTGTGCCAGTTGCGTAAGTCCTGTATATATCTAAATATTTTTTACAATTAATTTATCTAACTGCTATCAATTAAATCTTAATAGGACTTACGCGCATTGTCATATATTTTTGACAAAAATCGTCCAAAGTCAAGAGTCAAAAGTCCAAAAACCTTGACTTTTTACCCTTGACTATTGACTATTGACTGCCATCACAGAAAATATGTGTGCCAGTTGCGTAAGTCCTGCTTAAATACACTTTGAATTAATTATTAAAAATTTAAAATATCTAATGATTCTTCTATTTCCAAATCTAGAATTCTTTCTCGCGTATCTTTGAGTGCTTCTAATTGACCTTGTTTACGATAGATATCTGCCGCTTTTTGAAAATCCTCAATTGCTCGCTGCTTATCTTTTAGTTCAGCGCGGACGTTAGCACGATTATAATAGGCATCTGCATAATTATAATTAATCTTAATAGCCTGAGTGTAATCTTCAATTGCACTTTCTAAATCCCCTAGCTCATAGTGAGCATTCCCACGGTTATAATAAACATCAGTATAGTTAGGATTAATTTGGATTGCTTGAGTATAATCTTCAATTGCACCTTCAAAATCGCCTAAATCAGAGCGAGCATTTCCACGGTTTTTGTAAGTATTAGCATCATGAGGATTAATTTTAATTGCTTGAGTAAATGCCTGGGGATATGTTAATAAATAACGAGCAATGCTACGATTTTTATAAGTATTAGCATAATGAGGATTAATTCTGATAGCCTGAGTGTAATCTTCTATTGCTCCTTGGTTATCTCCTAAATGAGAACGAGCTTCAGCACGGTTTTTATAAACAACGGCGACATGAGGATTAATGCTGATAGCCTGAGTGTAATCTTCTATTGCTTCTTCATAATTTCCTAGTTGATAATGAGCCAAACCTCGTTTATTGTAAGCTTTGGCATCTTTGAGATTAAGTTTGATTGCTTGGGAATAATCTGCGATCGCAGCTTCATAATCTCCTAATTGATAATAAGCTAAACCTCGTTTATAATAAATTTCATTATCTTGAAATTGATTTTGCAAAGCTTGATTATAGTTGGTAATAGCAGCTTCAAATTGTCCTTTTTCAAAGGATTCATCACCAAGCTTTGCATAATTTAAATCTTCTGGATGGGAGTTGGCAACTAAATCTGTTAATGTAGATAGTAGTTGTGGCTTGGCGTAATATTGGTTAATTAGAGTTTCTGGCTGAGGATAATTATGAGAAGATAGGCATTGTTCCAAATAGTACCGCAAGCCACCCCCATACAAAAGTTGTTCTATGCCAAAGGAGATTTTACCAGTTTTCAGTTTAATCATTCGCGTCGGCAGAAAGCCAGCCAAAAAAAGGTGATACTCAGATTGTGCTTCATTTACCTCTTCTTGAATTAAAATGCAGACTACAACAGCATTTTTTTCAACTTCTTCCGAACTAATTGACCATCTGACTTTATCGATACTGCCTTGACGAGATTTTACCTCAATCCCAATTGCTGGATTAGAAGTTAAGGTAAAATCAATCTTGCCATCGCCGCCGAATCTTTTTTCATAATCGACTTCGGTAATAAAATCAGCTAAACGTTCTTTGACAACTTCTTCACCGAGTTTTCCCTTGAGATAACTAATAAAAACGTCACGGACTGGCGAAACACGCTTGTATTTCTCAGCCATTTGCCAGCAAAATGCCCTTAGTGTTTTTAATCTCTCTCCAGAGATGATAGTTAATTCACTGTATTGACCTTCTGTTTCGCAATGAAGCAGGCAACCAGACGTTAACCTTTTAATAAAATCAGACTGTAGCGATCGCAGTAAGGTAATCCAGTCCATTTAGAGTTCTGCGAATCTTTTGATGAGATTATTCTATTAAAATATTGATTCGGCGTAAACTCTTCAATTAGCTTGGGTGATATTCTCAAAAATTGCTTAATATATTGCAATCAATCTTTATTTAACTTCATATAATTAACTTTGCAGAGAGGGAGGTATTAAGACATAGCAGCCTGTCGTCAGACATCACTGCTTTTTACAGTTGAATTTGAGTAGTCAATTATTGATAGATTTGTCGGAGTTCTTCTATACTATTCACAGTTTCGATACTGTTGAGAATAGCACTTAATGTATCTACATTCTGTATCTCGGCAATTTCTGGCAATATAGTTATTGCTTCGCTACGAAATTTTATTTGCAAACTGATTCTAATACCTTCAATGAGTCCTTGTCTTTTTCCCTGTTCAATACCTTGTTCAAGACCTTTTTGAATACCCCTTCTTTCTACGCTGGTAATATACGGCATTTTCTTTTCCTCCTCATATTGAGTTACTTCTTGCCAAAAACTGTTCTCTAAATCTTCAGGTAATCTCATCACCCATGCACTAGGCTTTTTCAAGATGGGCAATTATTTTACAATGTAATTTGAGTAATAAATTATTGATAAATTTGCCGAAGTTCTTCTAGATTATTCACAGTTTTGATCCTCGTGAGAATAGACCTTAATATCTCTACATTCTGTATCTGGGCAATCTCTGGTAATATGTTTAGTCCTTCGCTGCCAAATTTTATTTCTAAACAAACTTCAAGACTTTCAATAATTACTTCCCTTTTTCCTTTTTCAATACCTCTTCTTTCTACGCTAGTAATATACGGCATTTTCTTTTCCTCCTCATATTGAGTTACTTCTTGCCAAAAACTATTCTCTAAATCTTCAGGTAATCTCATCACCCAGTCGATAAACCGAAATAAATTGATGATATCTTCGCGCTGATAACCTTTTTGATAGAGTCGTTTGGTTAAATCAAGTTTCCACCGTTTGCGCCCTTGATTATCTTGGCGTGTTTCCTTGGCTTTGAGATGCGCCATAACTACTGTAGCAAAGGGGTTAGAACTTGCTTCTAATTCTGTCCATTGTTGGCTGTAGTCCAGTAATTTAACAATGGGAAACTTGAATTTGATTTCGCAACCCCATAACTCATCGGCGTAATTTACATGAGTTTTGCAGGTGCGGCTATGTCTGATTATGCCAGAGTTTTGAGGAGTCGGGAGAGTGAGTGTGTAGTGCAGGGAATAATACATGAAATATTAACTTAGCCAACAGCACAAATGACCCCAAATCAAAACCCCAAACCAAAGCCTCTCACCAACTCCAGTCCCCTCTCCTACTCCAGTCCCCCCTCCTCCTCCAGTCCCCCCTCCTCGCAAGCGGGGAGGGGGTTAGGGGGTGGGGTTCCGGCCCAACTTTGGCAAACCCCACCTCAACTTTGGGAAAAACTCAAACCCTTGGCGCGACAGATGCGGTGTGAACCAACTCCAGCAGAAAAGCTACTTTGGGAGAGGTTGAGAAACAAGCAACTTTTGGGTTTCAAGTTCCGCCGTCAGCAAACAATTGACCGTTTTATCGTCGATTTTTACTGTAGTGAAGCGCGGTTAGTGGTGGAAGTGGATGGCGAAATTCACGACTACACCCCAGCTGAAGATGCTATACGTCAAGAGTTTTTGGAAAGTCTGGGGTTGCAGGTTGTGCGGTTTACAAATGAGGATGTTCTGGAGAGGAGGGAGGGGGTGTTAGAGGTTATTGCTGGTTGGTTGCAGAGATAGAACCCCACCCCCAACCCCCTCCCCGCAAGCGAGGAGGGGGCTAATTATTATATGGGTTTTGGTGGTGTGTGCGATCGCTTTTGGTGAGGAAGTGCGATCATATTAGTCGCACCACTTTTGAGTATCCTAATTTTCTCTGTGACTAACACGCATAAATAAACTTGTGTTGTCCTATTTAGTGGTAGTGACTTGATAAAATCAAGTGATTATTATTTAAGTTAATATTCAACATTACTAAACTGCGATCAAAATCAACTATCTTAAACTAAGAGGTGTTAAATGACTCCATCATTTATAGAAGAATTATCCGGCCAATTGAAAAAATTTAAAACTTATTTAGATACTCCAATACAACAAAACCGAGACACAGATATCAAGAATCTCAGTAACCATATTAAGGAAACAAGCGACCTGTTGGAAAAGACTAAATATAAGTTAACAAAACCTTTCAATAGAAATTTACCAGACTATCCAGATAAAAATTTAGAAGAACTGATTTATTACCAACAAACAATTACAAAAATTCAGAACCAATTAGATAAGCTTCAAGTTACAGATGAATCATTAAAGCAACTAGTTGACGATTTTTCCAAAAAGATAAATTATTATATAAAATTACATTTGGAAAAAAAACAACCAAAAACAAAAGATCGTCCTCCAAATAGACAATAATCTTAATTAAGTATTTTATGTTAAACTCAGCTATTGCAAATTTTAGATATATCTAATCAGAGCAGGTTTTTGCTATGCAGATAAGGTTTTTAATTCGTTAATGAGATAATCCAATACCTTTTGTACAGTATCAGCCTTTTCATAGTATTGTTTTAGTTCTTGTTTTTCTTTTAAATGATTTTCAATAGCTCTCAAAGCGACTTCGTAAGGTTTATATTTTTCAGGTATATGAACTATTACTGAAGCATGTTTACTCCTTTCCACCACACACCCAGTACGCTCAATAACACTATCATGCAGCCAATTGATACATTGATCAATGTCATCATCAAACTTTTGCTTATGCTTTTTAGGAATATTGCACTTTGCCTGCGATACAGCTTTCAGAGCCGTATTTAATAAATCTAACTTATTCCCTGGAGTATCAAACCATTTAACAATCTCTTTATTAGCTTGACGTTGAGCTTTAAAATTCTTCGGTGCAAAGTTTAATGAATTACTAATTTCTAGCAAATCATCGCGGTATTGAGAATAAGTAAAAGAGTTAATCTTGGTGTCTAATTGTTTTAATTTATCTTGAAACTCTTTCATAAAATATTCAATTTCGCTCTCTAATTTATTCTGAGATTCATATTCTAATTCCTTTTCTTTGGTATCCAATTTTTGGTTTACATCAGCTTCAACTTCTTTTGATATGCTGTAATTGACTAAACTTAAAAGGGCCAGCGCTAAGGCAGGAGCGCCCACAAAAGAGATGAATAGTTTCTGTTGCTCTGACAATTTATCTGGCATTTGAGTATACATGAAGCCGATAAAAAATGTATATACACCGAAAATAAAAACAAAAATTGAAGATGCTTTGATTTTGCCCAAACTACTCCAACTCATAAAAGAATTCCTAAATTCATTAGTTTTGATTAATTAGAGATAGAAAAGCAAAATTTTCTATCTCTACAAAAAGTCTTTGATAATCTATAAAACCCTTCTAATCAACGCAATACATCACTGTCATTTAGCGTGATGAGTTTTTGTAGGAAATCCCGTTCCTCAACCATCCCCCTACCGATACGTTCAATCATATAGCTAGCTGTATTCTTATTAACCCCAATCTCTTTGGCAAGCTGACGCACACTAATACCCCCTGGAGAATTAAGCACAAGGTGAATCGCTACAAACCACTTTTGTAATTCTACATGAGTCTTGTGAAAAAGTGTACCCACTGTAACACTGTATGAAGTAAAGCATTCGTTACAGTGATATCTACGTTCATTCTTGTATGCAGTGGCGTTATTTGAACCGCAATATGGACACTTTGGCTTTCCATTCCAGCGAATTTGCTCAAGTAACGCAAGGCATTCTTCGTGATTTCGTGACATGGTTATTCTCAGAACTCTGAGAATAACCATGTCAAAAACTACTCTTTAATCTTGCAGCACTATTTATTAGCTGCTAAAGAAAAATCCAAGGCAATTAATCTTTTTGATATCCTATACTTAGTTACTTCAAATATTTATAGATTCTTTTGTTACCCTACACCCTTCTCCCGCAACAGTGCATCCGCCCAAGCTGCATCTGCTTCTGACAAGGCTGGTACTGGCTGTTGACTGTAATCTACTACCAAATCATAACCGTAGATGTCATATACCTCATTTAACAATGCTTGCAAATCTATAATTGGTTCCGTATCTCCAGAACGCAAAGGTAGGGGAAATGATGGAATTGCATCTTGTAAATTAAAGGCATATAAGTCAGCATAAGGACGGCGATCGCCACGGCATACTAAAATCCGATAGTGACTTTGAATATTATTACCAATCATCGGCATGGGGTCGCCTTTACGCAATAAATCAATTTCCACTAAATTGCTGCGACTGGCTAATACTTGTTCGCGTTTTTCCTCATATACCTGCCTACCTTTACCCGGACGCTTATTAGTAGGAGATAAAATTTCAATAGTAGTAACTAATGCTTCAGTTCCGACTTCTCGTACTTCTAAATATCCTTCCCTGATAGCCACTGGCATAGGAATTTTTACTTTTATCAAGTCTGCTTGATTACTTCTTAAACCCACTGAACCCCACCCCGCCAAAGCGATGCTTTGTCTCCCCTCCCCGTCAACGGGGAGGGGATTAAGGGGTGGGGTGCAATGACTGTGGGAATTATAACTAATCAACCTGGCTTGATATGAATTCTCATCAGTTGTTTCATACATCCGCACTTCTACAGCAACTCGATATTTAGGACGTAGCTGGGGAGATAAAAATCTAGCAATTTCACTAATTAGCAAGTGATGTAATCCTGGAAATAATTCCGGATGTTCTAAATAAGGATTCATTCCAGGAAAGTTAGAAGGCATTGATTTAACTCCTATTGTCTTAGTCCTTTCTCCCGTAATACTGTATAGTAGTTTGATAAATTCGTTCTTAGATCGCAACAAAATATTTGGGGCGCCCGCAAAGAAAGATGTAATCATGCGAACGAGCTTCACGCAAGGGGTAATTTGTAATTTAAAAAGTGAGAGTTAATCTAGGGTTTTTTTATTTTAATTTGTTGCCGGATTTGAGAAAATTGGTATAAAATATATTATTATCGCCAAATTCTAAATAATAGATGCACCCAGACTTGTACTCGAAGAATTCTATCAAGTCTAAGTCATTTGATTACTAGTTTCTGGCTAAGATGCCACAACCATTTTGTAGTGGCAAAAATTAGCAGTGAGAGCGATCGCAACAGAAATCCTTTAAAAAGCCGATAATTAAGCTATCAGCTGTCAGCAGTCAGTTGACGGCTGAACGCTGATAGCTAATTAAGCCATTTGATTTTCAATCGCCCACCGCGCTAGTTCAGTGCGGTTGTGGAGATTGGTTTTGCCCAACATGTTGGACACATGGCTTTCAACAGTTCGCTGACTAACATTTAATTCTTCAGCAATTTCCCGGTTAGCTAAACCCCTAGCTACAAACTGTACTACTTTCAGTTCAGTCGGGGTTAACTGCACATCAAAGGGTACTTGGATGCGGGAACCGTTTTCTCCTCCTTTGGCTTGGTGTTCTTTCCAACGGATAGTTTGCTTGAGCGAAGATTCTACTTGTGCTACGAGTTCTTCGGGTTCAAAAGGCTTGACCATATATACATCAGCACCTTTATTCAGCCCTTTAACTCGGTCTGCACTTTGTCCTTTGGCAGAAAGGAAGAGAACAGGAATCCAGCCGGTACGTTCGTTTTGCCGGACTTGTTCGACAAAAGTGTAGCCGTCCATTTCTGGCATCATTACGTCACAGATGATCATGTCTGGTACATCTTGTTCTAAGATTTCCAGAGCTTCTCGTCCATTTTCAGCAGTGATGACTTCATATCCTCTGAATTCCAAGTAATCCTTCACCAGCAAGATGAGGTTAGGGTCATCATCAATCAATAGAAGTCGTTTGTGATCTTTCATGCTGGGCTCTTTCATAGCAGTGGCACTTGTCGCGCTTCGGTCCATCAAGGTCTTGAATGGTTATCCTCTATGGTGGATTATTGAGATGTTGTTCTTTTTCCCACTTAACTTGCCTTTGCTTCCTCGAAGTCTCAAAAGTGTTGATTACTTTCAACGGAGACCACTAGCTCATTGGCAGAAGTCCAGTAAGGATACGTAGAGCAGTAGTTTTTATAATGCGCTATTATATCTCCCTTTGAAAGCGGCAGGTGGAAAAACACTGATTAAATAATAATCCTTCTAGTTCACACTAGTTCACAAGTAAGTATTGGCTTCAGATGACCCTAGCTGCTAAACAACCCGCGCTTTCATTGGCTTACTGCTTTACCATATCCTTCAGATGTTAAGCCTCTATCAAATGTTCACAAGCAAGTAAGGGAGTTTCCGGCAAAGGATGGGTTAAAAATGCATATTCTTCCACCACCATTATGCCTATCAAGTGTTCAGTCATGATCCGCTCAATAACTTCCGGGTTTGCTTGGCGATACCAGACACCATCCGGGTAAACAACCATTATCGGCCCAGAACAACAAACTCGCAAGCAATTGGCTTTAGTTCTAAAGATGCAAATGGGACGACTTTCTTCGGGGCGATCGAGTTTTAGCTCTTTGAGACGCTTTTTTAAGTATTCCCAGGCTTCTACACTAGCTTGTTTTGAACAGCAGTTAGCAACTGTCTGGTCAGCACAAAGAAAAATGTGTCGCTGAATTTTTGCCAGTCCTAGAGTTTCTACACGATTACTTAAGGTTTGATTGTCTGGAGGTTTAGTGGTTTTGGGGATTTGTCGGCTTTTCTGGATCACTGTATTGTTACTCATTGAGCGGCTCCCTGATTACAGTTCTATAACAATTTGCAAGCTTTGCAAATAAACTTGACCGAGAAAGGGATTGGGGATTGGGGATTGGGTACTGGGGATTGGGGATTGGGTATTGGGGATTGGGTATTAGTGGAACTTGAGAAATCTCAGGCATGAAAATTACCTCAAATCTTTGCCCTGTCTAACTTTCCAGGCAATTTAAACCTAGTTTTTTACAAAGTCTCATTAGGAAGAAAAACGCCCTTTGATGAACTAAATTCTTTCCTAGCCCCAGTTCCCAGTCCCCAGTTCCCAGTCCCCAGTCCCCAGTCCCCAGTTCCCAGTCCCCAGTCCCCAGTCCCCAGTCCCCAGTTCCCAGTTCCCAGTCCCCAGTCCCTCTTTGACCATATAAAAATATTCGTAACTTACAGAACAGAACCCGAAAGCTCTGAATAATTGAGTATTCATACTTAAGTGAGCCTGCGGTCACTGAGTTCGGGAACCCGTACACAAGCAATTATTGCCATTGGGTGCTGCTTTTCGGTAGATTAGCACTCAGGAGTTGAGAGTGCTAACTCTGGAGAAAATCTTATGGCAGCTGTATCTCTAAGCGTATCTACAGTAAAACCTTTAGGCGATCGCGTATTCGTGAAAGTGAACGCCTCTGAAGAAAAGACCGCAGGTGGTTTGTACTTGCCCGACACGGCTAAGGAAAAGCCCCAAGTAGGCGAAGTAGTCGCCCTTGGCCCTGGCAAGCGTAATGACGATGGTAGCCGTCAGGAATTGGAAATCAAAATCGGAGATAGGGTGTTGTACTCCAAGTACGCTGGCACCGATATCAAACTCGGCACTGAAGAATATGTACTGCTTTCTGAAAAAGACATTTTAGCAGTCGTTGCGTAATGGTCATTAGTCAGTGGTCAGTGGTCAGTGGTCAGTAGCGAATGACAACTAACAACTGACAACTAACAACTAACAATTAACAACTGAACAACAGAACAACTATGGCAAAGCGCATTATCTACAACGAAAACGCCCGTCGTGCCCTAGAACGAGGCATTGACATCCTGGCTGAGGCTGTAGCTGTCACCCTTGGCCCCAAAGGTCGTAACGTAGTCCTAGAAAAGAAATTTGGCGCACCCCAAATCGTCAATGACGGTGTAACCATCGCCAAAGAAATCGAATTAGAAGACCACATTGAAAACACTGGCGTAGCTCTGATTCGTCAAGCTGCTTCTAAGACCAACGACGCTGCGGGCGATGGTACCACCACCGCTACCGTTTTAGCTCACGCGATCGTTAAAGAAGGCTTGCGGAACGTTGCAGCTGGTGCTAATGCTATTTTGCTGAAGCGCGGTATCGACAAAGCTACCAGCTTCCTCGTAGATAAAATTGCTGAACACGCCCGTCCTGTAGAAGATTCCAAGGCTATTGCTCAAGTTGGTTCTATCTCAGCTGGTAACGACGAAGAAGTCGGTCAGATGATTGCCCAAGCAATGGACAAGGTAGGCAAGGAAGGCGTAATTTCCCTAGAAGAAGGGAAATCTATGACCACCGAATTGGAAATCACCGAAGGGATGCGCTTTGATAAGGGCTACATCTCTCCCTACTTCGCAACCGACCCTGAGCGGATGGAAGCGATTTTCGATGAGCCTTTCTTACTGCTGACCGATAAGAAAATTGCTTTGGTACAAGACCTCGTACCAGTGTTAGAGCAAGTTGCTCGTGCTGGTCGTCCTTTGGTGATTATCGCCGAAGATATTGAAAAAGAAGCTTTGGCAACTCTGGTGGTTAACCGTTTGCGCGGTGTACTCAACGTTGCTGCTGTGAAAGCTCCTGGCTTTGGCGATCGCCGCAAGGCTATGCTGGAAGATATCGCCGTTTTGACTGGCGGTCAACTCGTCACCGAAGATGCTGGCCTGAAGCTGGAAAACACCAAGATTGATGGTCTGGGTAAAGCTCGCCGCATCACCATTACCAAGGACAGCACCACAATTGTTGCTGAAGGTAACGAAGTTGCAGTTAAGGCTCGTGTAGAACAAATTCGTCGTCAAATCGAAGAAACTGAATCTTCTTACGACAAAGAAAAACTGCAAGAGCGTTTGGCTAAACTCTCTGGTGGTGTAGCTGTGGTGAAAGTGGGTGCAGCCACCGAAACCGAAATGAAAGATAAGAAGCTGCGCTTAGAAGACGCTATCAACGCTACCAAAGCTGCTGTGGAAGAAGGTATCGTTCCTGGCGGTGGTACAACTCTGGCTCACCTCGCTCCTTCTCTGGAAGAATGGGCAAACGGCAACCTCAAAGGTGAAGAGTTGATTGGTGCTTTGATTGTCGTTCGCGCCTTGCCTGCGCCTCTGAAGCGGATTGCTGAAAACGCTGGTCAGAATGGTGCTGTCATCGCTGAACGCGTCAAAGAAAAAGAATTCAACGTTGGCTACAACGCTGCGACCAACGAATTCGTCGATTTGTTAGCCGCTGGTATTGTTGACCCTGCCAAAGTAACTCGTTCTGCTCTGCAAAACGCTGCTTCCATCGCTGGCATGGTGTTGACAACCGAATGTATTATAGTTGACAAGCCTGAACCGAAAGACGGCGCTCCTGCTGCTGGTGCTGGTGCTGGTGGCGACTTCGATTACTAATACTTTATAGTCCCCTGTTTGTAAAAATAGCTGCTTCCCTTGCGGAGGCGGCTATTTTTTTGTGTCAAGATTCAGCTGTTTAAAACGAGAAAATAACCAAATGGAAGATTACCAAGCTGCTTTTATGCACCGTCACCTTGATACTGAAACACTATGTCAGTCTGGAAGGAAAGTAGCAGCTATGCACTTTGGAGGTGTAACCATTGAGTGTTTATTAAAAGCAATGATTTTTGCTACCTTACCAAAGGGTGCAACTCAGGAATGGAAGACAGATTCTACTAATCCTGGGCATACTATTACTAATCCGGGACATAGTTACATAGAAGCATTAAATCGGCACAATCGACTTAAATCTAGAATTGCTAATTTTCCTGAAGTGCGAAAATGGCTTAATGAAGTGGAAAATCCAAATAGCAAAAATTTTATAGATATGCCTTATTCTGGCCTTGAGCCTGATGATGAAAGTTACAAACGCTGGTTAAAAGCTTATCAGAATCTCATGGGCTGGTTACAAAAGCAAGCTACTCAACTTTAAAGAGGTGGTCAAATGCAGGAAAGTTGGCAGGTTTCGCTAAAGCAGGAAATTACAAACCAGTATGTGCATAATTCACAAGAATGGGTTGATTTAAATATTTCTACATTAGGTTTATTGAATTTGACTATTGTAAGCGATCGCTTTATTAATTTATCTATTCCTCAACGCAAAGAACAAATTGCTAACTTACTTAAATCACAAGTTCCTCATTTATCTCCTGGATTTATTTCCTTGTATACGCCTCAAGAAGCAGATTCACAAAATCTTTCAGCACCACAGGTTTTTAATACAGCTTCAGTACAAACTTGGCAAGATTTAGCAATTCAAGCAGCAAATCCGCAAAATCAACCTCAACTTACCCAACACGAACCTCGAATACCCAGAACCATAACATTTTATTCCTTTAAAGGAGGAGTAGGTCGAACTACTGCATTAACCCATGTTGCATCAATTTTAGCAATGCGGGGTCTTAAAGTCGTAGCTGTTGATTTAGATTTAGAAGCACCTGGGTTGAGTACAGCATTCAACCTCAAGCCACAACCAAAGTATGGAATAGTTGACTATTTTTATGAACGTTCCTACTTACCAGAAGGAGTAGAACCAAGTATTTCAATTGCTGAAATATTTGGTGAAGTGAAAATCTCTAACGCTACAGGCAGATTATTTGTTGTTCCTGCTGGTTGTCTTAATCTTGATTATGTCTCCAAGGTTGATGATCTTCATGCTACTACTGTTATTGATGGAGATCAAAGTCTTTGGTCAGTTTTCAAACGTGAAATTTATGAACAATTAAAACCTGATATTCTCTTAGTTGATTCGAGAACTGGAATTAATCAATGGGGAGCTTTATCCTTAATTCAGGCTGCTGATGAAGCAATTATTTTTCTTTTTCCTAATGAGCAAAATAAACAAGGAATAGAACTGCTAATACAATCCCTGCAAGGAGTAAAAAATTTATCAATTAATTTTGTTTTTTCTCCTGTTCCTGATATTACTAAAATTGGTTTATCTAAAGTAAAACAAATTTGGGAATCATTGTTGAGCCGAATAAAGACAGCAACAAGTGAAAACTATGAAACAGATGAAGATGAGCCGGATTCAGAAAATTCTCAAACTCCAATAGAAGAACTTTTAGTAGTCCCTTATCTTTTACCAATTGCTTTGGCTGACAGCTATCCTGTACAAAGTACACAAGATTACTATATAAAAATTGCTAACTTAATTGATGAAAAAACTGATGAACTCAAACGTAGCAATGTTTTAAATACAATAGATCAGCGGTGGAATATTATTGAAAGTCTGCAATTTCCTGAAGTAAATGCTGCTGATCAAAGACAAGATTTGAATCTACTATTTCAGCGCACTACTGATTTTGAAAGATTTTTAGACGATACAACCTGTCTAATTAGGGGGCGAAAAGGCACAGGAAAAACTGCACTATATTGGCTTTTTTTACAACACAAAAGTGTTGCTCAAAAACTAGCTCATGGACGATTGGATAAGACTATATTTTTGTCAGCACACGGTAGATTCCAAGAAAGTCGTCCAACTCGTGATGAATTTCAAATTATCCATCAAACTTTGCAGCAAAATAGTGGCACGTGGGAAGCTTTCTGGAGAGCTTATTTACTGCTGAGATGTCATCAGGAAAATTTATTTATTTTTCCTAAAGGTAAGAAAGGTACAAAATTTAGTGAATTGAAAAAAATTATTAATAATTTATCTACAGAAAGATGGCAGTCTGAATGCACTCAAGCTGTGCTATTATTATCTACTAACTCCGAGCTACGGCTTCTAGTCAAAGATACCATAGATATTTTCAATGAAATAGCCAAGAATAATTCTCAAAAATTCTGGTTTCTTTACGATGATTTAGATGAAGATTTTCCTGAAGGAGGAGGAGTAAGACAGCAAGCACTCACTGGCTTATTTCAATTAGTTCAATCTTGTGATGCTAACAGATTAACAGAAATTAGATTTAAAATTTTCTTAAGAGAAGATATATGGAATCGTTTAAGTTTCGACAATAAAAGTCATTTTACTGGACGGGATATTATTTTACAGTGGACTAGGATTGACTTTCTCCGATTAGCACTTCGTCAAGCAATACAATCTGAAGATTTCAAAAATTTGGTTGACCGTATATCGCCTGTTGCTTTTGAAAGCATTGATCAAGCTAGTGAAGAGGCGATTGATAAAGCCTTAGAAATACTTTGGGGAAGCCGCCGCCGAGGTGGAAACAGAGCTAAAAAAGTATCTCAATGGGTTTATGCACGATTAACAGACTCAAGTAATACTACTTTTCCTCGGAGTTTAAGCATATTACTTAAAGGAGCGAAAGAACAAGAACTAACTTATAAGGGACAATCATCAAGCAAATTTCGTACAGACCGCCTACTTCAAGGAAAATCTCTAGAATTTGGTTTAAAAAAAGCATCAGAAAAGCGGTGTGAAGAAATTAAAGAGGAATACCCTGATTTGACTAAATTTTTTGATTCTCTTAAGGGTAAATTGGCCTTCTTATCTAAAGAACAGTTACAAACAGTATGGCAAGAGTCAGCACATGATATGCCAGATTTTGAAGAATTTGCTTCTTTTTTAAGTGAAATTGGCATTATTGAATGGCGCGAAAAAGAGAAACGCTATAAGGTAGCTGATATCTATGTATATGGGTTTGAAATGATACGTCAAGGTGCAGTATAAAAATGTTTAAATCTATGTTGCCAGTTTTCAATAAGTCCTCGTAGGTTTGCGATTTGATAAAGATTTAATTAGGCAATTATTACGAGAGGATATTATGCGCGAGTCTGTAATTTATCAAGATATTTTACAGCAAAGTAAAAGACAAGGTGAAGAAAGTTTAATATTACCGTTGATTAATCGGCGCTTCGGTCAGCTTGACGCATCACTAATTGACCGAATTCGAGGATTATCTATTGAGAATTTAGAAGCATTAGGAGAGGCATTGTTTGATTTTTCAGGAGTCACCGATCTAGTAGCTTGGCTAGAGCTGCAAAATCAGAGTTAATCATTATTACTAAGAGCCGTTAATAAATTCTTCAGGATCAATACCTGCTTGCTTTAAAATTGCACGTAATGTTCCTTCTGGCATATCACCAGAATGATTGGGAATAGTAGTATAACGATTAGTTTCAGGATTAAACCAAATTTCATGACTACCTGCGGCTTGACGAGAAAAAACAAAGCCAAAGGTTTTCAAAATTTTGATAATCTCTCTGTAGCTAAAGCCAGCTAAGCGACCCATGAATTGACTACTGACCTATAACTAGAGGATAGTTAAATTGCTCAGCTATTGGTTGCAAGTAGTCTGCTTCTTTGTCCTCAGACTGTGCTTCTAGTAACTTACGCGCTACATCACGAGCTATTTCTAAAGTTTCAGCAACTGTCCGCCCTTGAGCTACCAAACCTTGAAGCTCATCGGATGTTGCTAAATAAACGCCTTCTGGTAATTTCTCGATGTGGATGTTTAACAATCTTTCCATTTGTTGTACAAAGTTGTTAACTTATCAATCACTGTAATCTTGATAATAAAGCTTTTTTCAACTCAAGCGATCGCACGATTTTCCCCTTTATTCTTAGCATCTTTGCGTAGAATTATCAATTGAACTCGGCAGAGCATCACTTTCAGTGAATAAAAAGATAAACTAGAAGTAAAGTACACAAAGTCAAGGGCAAACCAAATCGCAGATGCTCGATGAAGGTGAGCTTGTAACCTAAGTCAGCGGCAGCTTCTACAACTATCAAGTTAGCAACTGAACCAAACAAAGTTAGATTACCTGCCAATGTTGATCCGGCTGCTAGCAATAGCCAGTACTGGGTATTGTCTTGAGGAATCAGGGGATGCAATAAAAGTACAGCAGGCACATTAGAAATAAGGTTAGATAAAATAACCGTTACACCCAAAAAACTCGCAGTAGAGTTGATGGCATGGGTAAATGGCTGTAATAAATTCAACTTTTGTGTGACTCTTGTCAGGATGAAAAGCCCAGAAAACATCACCAGCAGATTCCAATCCACTTTTTTGAGAATACGTTGTGGTTTGATGCGCCGAGTAATTAGCAACAAGCTAGCAGCGACTAGGGCAGACTCCGCTAAGGGCAAGCCAACTGCAAAAGCAATCAGTAGTCCGGTGGTGATGATTAAACTTTTATGAAATAATGGTTTGAAGATGCGTTCTTTACCAGTGGGTAACTTTTGACAAGATTGGGTAGAGCGGACATCGGGGTAAAGTAGCCACAGCAGCCCCACTTGAATCACCAAGCCAAGCAAGGCAACAGGAGCCAATACCCGCAAAAAATCTAGGTAGGGAATACCGGAAAACGAGCCAATGAGGATGTTTTGGGGATTACCGCTCAAAGTTGCTACCGAGCCTATATTAGTTGCACCAGCGATCGCTAGTAAATACGGAATCGGATTTAAACCCAATGTTTGAGTCAAGCTTAAAGTTAACGGTGTGAAAATCAACGCTATAGTGTCATTGAGAAAAAAAGCGCTAAGTATACCACTACCAAAGGTTAAAGCAATCAACAAGCCCAGAGGACTGCGAGTGTAACTCAACAGCAGCGACAGCACCCGACTGAAAAACCCTGCATAGGATAGGTTGGCATTAACTACCATCATGCTCAACAGAAACACGATGGTGTTAGCATCAATCGCCTGCCATGCTTGTTGTAAATTCAGAACACCCAGAGCAATTAAAAAGGCAGAGCCAACTAAGGCAATAGTCGCCCTGTTCATGCGTAACCCAGGAATATAGCCCAACGCTAACCCCAGGTAAGTTAGCCCTAAAACACTATAAGTTGCAAATTGGAAGACAATCACGTAAAAGGGACTGGGGATTAGGGATTGGGGATTGGGGATTAGGTTAAAACTCATAAAAATTATGGAATTTGCCCTGATCTCTCCCAAATTTTAGCCTTCGACTGCGCTCAGGCTAACGTTGAGCGAAGCCGAAACGTTAGAATGTTTTCCCAGCCCCTAGTACCCAGTCCCCAGCGATGCACTGAGCTTGTCGAAGTGTCCCCAGTACCCAGTCCCCAGTCCCTGAATACTTATACCTACCGAAAATATCACAAAAAGTAGGTTTGTTACGAGTTGTAAATTATAACGCTAAATCCGTCCAATGATAGATGTCTTTATTAAAATTTAAACTGTGTCAAGTTATGAACAAGATCGTATTATTACGCTACCGATCTGCGGGAAATTGCGATTAACTTGACGTAGTAATAAATTAGGTTCTGACATAAGTGGCTGTATAGACTTCATATTATATCTCAGTCAGTACACGATTCTTCCGGTAAAGGTCGTTGCCACGTTGTACATATTCATCGGTAAGGTGAATAACCTCAATAATACAGAGGCTTAATTATGAAGGTATTCGATAATACCACAAAAAAGATTTTTCTTGCAAGCTGGGTTTTGATACATCAAGCAGAAACTAGCAACACCGATGTAGCCCACCTGCAAGGTTCAGTTTCCGGAACTTCCTGTGACATTCTCCAACCCCTGCGGCGGCGGGTAGATAGCATTCAAGTGCGCGATCGCCAACTAGCTCACCGTTTATGTAAACTGATTCCTGCTCAATGTCCCTTTGAGCGTGATGTGAAAATATTTGGCAAAACCCTGTTTCACATTCCGCCCATGTGCAAACTCAACCCTTTATATGATGAAGTAGTTGGTTTACGCTTTCGAGCGCTGTGCTATCTAGCCGATGAATGCGGCGAGGATGTATCGCAGTACTGCTAATACAACAAGTCAATGGTCAATAGTCCATAGTCAAGAGTAATTAGCTTTGACTATTGACTATTGACTATTTTTTTTGCCATTTTTGAATTGCTTCTTGAGCATCTTCATAAACGGCAGTGACTTCTGGAATTAAAGTTGCGGTTTCAATTGCCGCCGTCAGGTCTCCTTGATCAGCACGGCTTTTTGCTATATCTAGAATTTTTTCACTCCAGTTATTAATTGATTTCTGTGCCAGGTCGAAGCCTGGTTGACCTTGTGGTACTTTTTTAGCTACTTCGATGGCACGATTATAAGTAGATGCCTGTCCTGGCTTAATTAAAGCATTAGCGGCATCCAAAAGGGTTCTGTTGGCTAGGTACTGCTTAGCCTCTAAACGCCACTGAGCAATTGCTGCTTGTGCTTTGGCATAAAGGGCTTGGTTTTCGGTGATTAATTGAGCAGCAGCGATCGCATTGCTATACTGTTTTTGTTTGGCACGACCCTCTGCCAAATCTAAAATCATCCGGCTCCAAATTTTAATATTTTCCTGAGCTTGTTCGTAAAGAGGTTCACCCGGCTGAATTTTTTGAGCAGTGGCGATGGCTTTGCTCAAATCGCTGGCTTGAGTTTGTTTGAGTGATTTTTTCGCTAGGTCTAGCACTGCTTGGTTGCGCTTTTTGGACTCGGGACTAGAGCCTATTTGGGCGCTAGATTGATTTTTTGGTGTAATTACTGTGGGTGTCTCGGAAATTGCGCGGACATTTGAGACATTATTAGGTGATGCTCTTGATAACTGTCTAGCTCTCAAAATTTGTGCTTGATTACGGAGAACCACTACAGAAATTAAAGTTACTACCAGCATAGTGCCGCCACCCCACAATAAAAACTGTTTCCACAATGCAGTGTTTGCCTTATTGGCTGGTAAGCGGGATACGTAAGCTTGAGGAACATTCGGGAGAAACCTGCCTCCACCTACCTCCTGAGATGGTGCGGCTGTTTGGGATTGCTGGTTAAGGTGCTGTGTTGTCAGTAAGTCAGTAGGCGATGATAATTCTTGTTCCTCGAAGTTTTCGACCCCTGATGTCAACGACGATTTTGCTGCTGAGGTATCACTGGGGGTAGTTTTTACCGTTTGGGCTTCTCCCCACATGCCCAATTTTGGCGATTTGGCTCTTGGTATGGGAGATTTTTCTCCGAGGGAGGGGGCTGCAACTGCCACAGCAAAGGTTTCTTCGGGAAAAATAATTGGTTCTACTTCACTGGGTTCGATTGTGCTGGGGACTTCTACACTATTACTTTGTATGCCCACATCAGGCAAAATGTCATGCTGCCTTGATGGGATGACGGTGACGGGGTTTTGTGTAGGACGCCAGTAATGTTGACATAATTCTGGAGTGAGAATACTTAAGTAGCTTTCTAGTTCTGTCAAGCTGCTACCTTTACCAGAACGCAAAGCTGCTAATAATGCCGCTGTAAAGAATCCGTGACCTAGCTCGCTACTTTCGCGAGAAAATTGGTCTGGTTGGCAAGAAACAATTGTGGCAAGTTGTAGTTCTTCGGCTAATTCTAGGGTTTCTTGTCCAGCAGGAGCATCCGCTTGACTACCAGAAGCGCGGTTGATGTCAAATAGCAGCAACACATTAAGTTCAGCTAGTTGCAGACTTTGCATCAGCGATCGCACTTCTATACCAGTTTCCTGTGCTAGTTTGGCATTTCCTTCCACTGGCATCAAGTAATCTTTGCCCTCGTAGTTAACCCCATAACCGCTGAAAAATAACCATAAATGGTCTTGCGGTTGCCAACAAGCCGCAATCAAATCCTCAAGCAACAAAAGAATATTTTCCTTAGTTGGATATGCGGATCTATCCCCAATCGGCGGCGAAGTATCTGTCATCAACAGGCAGCGTTGGGGTGCAAAACCAGCCTCTTTAACCAAAAAATCTTTTAGCGCCTCGGCATCTGCTTGGGCGCAACGTAAAGGTTGAAAGAACTGATATTGATTGATGCCAATAGCGATCGCCCAGTAATTTGCCATCCCGCTCTTTGTAGGTTGTGGTTTGGTTGCCTAAAATTGCGGTTGGCTTTGCTGAAAAAACAAAGCTAACCTATGTCTTATAGTCTAGGAGATTCTCATCGAGCCATGATTTTTTAGTATTTTTAATTACAATTTATGCTCGGAAAATACTCACATTAATTTTCATCAATAAGGAGCCATCAAGTCATGACCAAGAGTGTTGCTCACCAACTATCATGGATCATTCCCTTTCCAGTTATTAGCCAAATTGGCAAGAAGATCCGGATATTTCCGTTAATAGTTTTAATTTTTTGGACAGTACCCGTCTGGATTTTGACAGAGACGCTCACACCCCAGATTGTGCGAGCTTATACAGCCAGAGTTGACTTGACTATTGACCGACTACCAGGTGAAACCTACGAAACCATACTCAGAAGAGCGGAAGCCACTGCCAGAGCTGCTGCTCAACGCAGTTTCGACCAAGATATTTTAGTAACAGATACTTCAATTATTATTACCGTACAAACTGATGGCACGATCGCCCCAGTTTTAGCTTTAGAAGTCAGTCGTCAGCAATGGCGTACCCGCCCCGATGCTCAACGTTGGGCGACTTACTTCAAAACAGCGCGATCGCTACTTGGGTTTGACAAAGATCAGTCAACTTCTAACCCAAGTCAAGCAGCTATTGTGATTCCCACAGCTAACCCAACTCAAGCAGCTCCCGTTATTCCCACAGCACCCACAGAACCCATAAACCTTGATACAAAACCAACAGCCCGACCTGGTGATTTCCCTCCTCCGAGTGAGCCACAAAAGTAGCAGGGGAGATGGGGAGATGGGGTGATGGGGTGATGGGGAGATGGGGAGCAATTTTTTCTCCCAATGCCCAATGCCCAATGCCCAATTTTGTGAAATGTTGGGTTAGTTGAGTTGATCGCTTAGAATAAAAAGGTTGTCAAGAATTGCGATATCCGCTATTATGGCTGTTCCTAAGAAGAAAACATCCAAATCCAAACGAGATAAACGTCGAGCTACCTGGAGACATAAAGCCGTTGTTGAAGCTCAAAAAGCTATTTCACTGGGCAAGTCGATTTTGACTGGACGTTCTACATTTGTCTATCCAACTGCTGAAGAAGAGGAAGAAGAATAATTCCTGAGCAATAAGAGCTAGCCCACAAAAGCTAATTAAGTCGATAAGAATTTGGTAATGAGTAATTGCGTACAATTACCATTACCTTGTACTTACGACTGATGATCAAATAATCATATAAACAGTAAACTATCTGGATATATAGTCTATGTAAGTGTTCACTAAAAGGGTCAATAACTCAGGGCTGAAGCCACTGAGCTTGTAAGAAACAAGTCTTACGTGTTTGACTAGCTCAATTGAGACGCAGTTTGGTACGAACTTCCGAATGTTTCCCTAGTTCGGATTATCTTCAAACTATCTTGTTAATAGTGTTGCTTTGGGCAAGACATCTTAACTGCGTTGAGCGATAGCGAAGCGTTAGCGAGTCATCGAGCGTCGGGGACTTAAACTTTTACTCTAAGGATTATCTCCATGCAGAGAGTACCAGTGATTTCAAAAAGCAATTCACCGTTAATGCCAACAAAAGCAAGTCGCGCTAGACGATGGGTAAATGTTGGTAAAGCTATCGGTAAATTCAACAAACTAGGAATATTTTATGTTCAATTATTAATAGATTCAATCGATACCAAAACTCAAGATGTAATGAAAACTCTTTTTTTGGCACTTCCTATTTTTTCCTCCCGATATTGAAGATAGTATGCTAGGTAAATTTTTTCAGAAACCAAATCAAGCAGAAAGCGAACGCGTACCCCCTGGTCAACATTTGGCTAAAGGCTTCCCCGTATTAACCTACGGTGCAACACCCCAAGTCGGCACAGAAGATTGGGAATTTCGGGTTTGGGGTTTGGCGAAACCCATTGTCTTTACTTGGTCAGATTTCATGGCACTACCTCAACATGAATTCACAGCAGACTTTCACTGTGTAACCCGCTGGTCAAAATTAGATGTTAAGTGGACGGGTATTAAGGTAGTAGATTTTATGGGTTTGATTGAGGTAGAGTCAGAAGCTGCCCATGTTATGGAACACTGCTACGGCGGCTACACCACGAATATTTCAATGGAAGACTTTGTACGCGAAGAAAATTTCTTTGCTTTTAAATTATTTGGTGAACCTTTACCAGCAGAACATGGTGGGCCGATGCGGCTAGTTGTACCCCATCTCTACGCTTGGAAAAGTGCTAAGTGGATCAATGGTTTGGAGTTTCTCAATCACGAAGAGCTTGGTTTTTGGGAGCGTAATGGCTACCACCGCCGTGGTGAACCTTGGGCGGAGGAGCGTTACAGCAGCGCTTTTGGGATTTAATTTACTTAGTGTCTTGGTGTAATGTACTTTTGAACCATAAAGGCAATAAGACACAAAGAAGATTTAAGAGTTAACTAATTAATCGTTTGAGTATGGGCAATATGCTTTTGTAGGGAGCGTATCGCCAATTTATGTCCTGCCAGAATGAGTTTTGTAATACACTTTTGTAGTGTGAAAAGGTGTCAAAACTAGCTTTGCCGTGATAGCTACCAATACCGCTGTCACCGACTCCACCAAATGGTAATGATGAGACGGCAAACTGCATTAATGTGTCATTAATACATACTCCTCCAGATGAGGTTTCTTGCAAAACTCGCTTTTGTAGGCTGGTATTTCGCGTAAATAAGTATAAAGCTAAAGGTTTTGGTTGAGAATTGATTAAGGCGATCGCTTCTGTAATCTCGCTGTATTCCATGATGGGCAGAATAGGGCCGAAAATTTCCTCCTGCATTACAGGATCTGTTAAGGAAACTTTATCAATTAGTGTCGGGGCAATATAACGTTCTGAAAAATTCGTTTCTCCGCCAATGATAATTTTACCATTTTGGAGAAAGTTAGTTAATCTATCAAAATGTTTTTGATTGATTATTTTAGCATAATCAGGACTCTTTTCTGGATTTTCTCCATAAAATTGTTTTAATAATTTTTGCAGGACATTCACCAAATCTTTTTTGATTTTTTGATCAACTAAAAGATAGTCAGGTGCAATACAAGTTTGTCCAGCATTAAAAAATTTACCCCAAATAATACGTCTGGCGGTATATTCAAGATTAATATCTGTATCTACTAAACAAGGGCTTTTACCACCCAACTCTAAAGTAACTGGTGTGAGATATTTTGCTGCCGCTTCCATGACAATCTTGCCCACGGCTGTGCTACCAGTAAAAAAGATATAGTCAAATTTTTCGGCTAGAAGTTTTTGACTTGTTTCTACACCTCCTTCTAACACTGCAATATACTCTTGGTCAAAATATTTATTAATGATTTCAGCTATTAAACCAGAGGTATGGGGTGCAAGTTCTGAAGGTTTGATAACTGCACAGTTTCCTGCGGCGATCGCACCAATTAAAGGTGAGATGATTAAATTAAATGGATAATTCCAAGCTCCAATAATTAAAACAACTCCCAGCGGTTCCGGATAAATTTTCGCTGAATAGAGGAAAAATTCTTTGGAAACCTGTGCTTTTTTGGGCTTAGTCCAATTATTGATATGTTTAATAGCATCATCAATTTCATTGATAACTCTAAGTTCTCCAATGCGACTTTCAAATTCTGGTTTCTGTAAATCTGCTTTTAATGCTTGGATAATTGCTTGTTTATTCTCAACTAGTGCTTCCTTGAGAATTTTGAGTTGTTGAATACGAAAGCTAACATTTTTAGTTTTATCAGTTTGAAAAAACTCACGCTGTTTGCGGATAATATCAACAATATTTGATGATTTATTAGTAACCATATTTTATCTGAAACAACAAGAAACTTTAGCTACTATTTCCAGCAGCAAATACTAGAGCTTTTTCGTCATAAATACGCTGTTCGGATCATCAATGTAGCCAGCGAAGGGGCCTCGATACTCAAACCCATACCGTGTGTACAAAGCTCGTGCTGGGGCAAACTCAACTTTAGCCCCTGTTTGCAAATTTAGGCAATCGTAACCACGCCGTGAGGCTTCTTTGATGATGTGTTCAAGAATCTTCGAGGCTACACCCCTACGACGGTGAGCCTTAGTGGTACGCATTGATTTGACTTCACCAGTTCTTGAATCTAGTTCTTTGAGTGCGCCGCATCCGACTAATTCATCGCCTTCCCAAGCCGAAAAGAAAGTAATATCGGGCGATCGCAAAGCCTCTAAATCAAGAGCATGAACGCTTTCGGGCGGGGTAATCTCATACATATTTTCGAGATGTTCCTGCAAAAGATCAGCGATCTTTTTACCTGTCAGGTCATCTTCACGTATTTGCAATTGACTCATCTGTTTGCTAAGTAATTTAACTCTACAGGTGTTCAGAGAATCTCGCGTTTGGAGCGAAAGTTTTTATGTGATACCAATTCTTTAAAATCCGGCAACACATCCAAACTCCGACTACTTATCATGTTTAACTTATAAATTATGATTTATCTAGCCAATAAGTTGCATAAATCATAATTTATAAGTTCCTCACTGTTTAACTGGTAGGCTAACAATGAATACACTACCTTTACCTAACTGGGAATTGACAAGAATAGTACCGTGATGTGCTTCAACGATGCGGCGAGAAAGGTACAATCCTAAGCCACTGCCAGAACTTTTGTGGCTGCCTTGACGAAATCTTTCAAACAAGGTGGCTTGTTCTTGAGGAGGAATACCTGAACCTGTATCCGCAACTTCAATGGTAATGTAATCACTAACCGTGGAGGGCAAAGAAAACTCAGAGTAGCTGCTGATTTTGCTAGTCAACGGTACAAAAGTGAGGCGGATAGTCACTGAACCGGATTCAGTAAATTTGATGGCATTTCCCACTAGGTTAGTGAATAGACGGTGCAATTCCATGCGATCGCCTATAACTGTGGTTGTGGTTGATTCTTCGGTAAAATCCAGATTGATGGAGAGTGCTTTGTCTTGTGCTAAAGGTCTCAGTTCTCCAGCCACCTCTTCTAACAATTTGGCGAGATTAACTGGTTGAAATGCTAGGGTTTTACGACCTGCTTCAAAGCGATAAACTTCTAATAAGGTATTCACCATTGTCAGCAAGTTGATATTGCTGCGAGCCATAATGGTAATTACTTCCTGCATTTGTGGTGATAAACTGCCCAAAGCACCCTGTTGAAACAGCATTAACATGCGATCGGCTGCTACTAGGGGAGTGCGTAAATCGTGGGTGAGGCGGGAGACAAAATCTTCTCGCTGGCGGGCAATTTCATCACGTTCATCAATACTGTGCTTTAATCTCAGGAGCGATCGCACCCGTGCAAGTAATTCGTCTACTGTCACCGGTTTGCGGATAAAATCATCAGCACCCAAGTCTAATCCATGTGCCACATTCGGCGCATCATGGGCGGTTATCAGCAGTATGGGGATATATTGCTGCATTTTCATATCGCCACGAATCCGCCTGGTAACTTCATATCCATCCATCCCTGGCATCATCAGATCCAGCAGCACCAAATCACAAGGCGATGCTTGTAGTTGTGCCAATGCTGAAATCCCATTTTCTGCCGTGCTAATTGTGTAGCCTTCTTCCTCCAAAATGGTTTTGATCAAAAACACATTATCAGGAGAGTCATCAACAACTAGAATTTTGTCAGAACGAAAAGATTGTGAACTCATGTAGTTGCAAGGTATAGGAATAAAAATAAATTTCTAACGAAACTAGTTTACTAGTATAATTTTTTTTAGTTATTATCCTTAAGTAAATTCTCTCGTCATAAAAATTCTTTATCTAAAAATTTAAATAAATTTATTTAAAAAAAACTTAATTTTCCTTGTTGAAATATGGCTCCAAGCTAATTAAATTATGGCTCGTAAACTTTTAGAACTGAATACAGAAGATGGCGGCACGATTTTGGTAGCAGTTGAGTTACCAGATACAGCAGTGGTTCGTGTCGCACCTACTGGTGAATTGCCTGTGGAAAAAGTAGAGGCAAGCTTCGATGCAGTTAGAGATTTGATTATTCGCGGGTGTCGTCCCATTACAAAAGCATTTCGTACATTGCAGCAAGAATCGCAACCCGTAAGCGCAGAAGTTGAGTTTGGAGTAAATTTTACTGCTAAAGGTTCGGTCTATGTGGTTGAATCCACTGGGCAGGCATCACTGAAGGTGAAAATAACTTGGAAATTGTCACCAGAAGAAAACAAGTAACAAATTTTCATGAGTTGGGATTTAGTTAAGGCTTGTACAGTGGCGATCGCTACTGTTGAAGGTAATATCCAAGGTACGGGCTTTTTTGTCTCACCTACAGGACATTTACTTACCTGCGCCCATGTAGTTGAGTCAGCTGGTGGTTGGGAAAAAGTCCGAATCAATGGACACAAAGTAGAGTTAATTTATTTAGGCGATCGCACTCACGATGATTTTGCCATCTTGCAATTACCTGGATATCAAGGTGATTCAGCACCTTTATCTTTAGAATTTCAGCCAATGGATCGTTTTTTGTCTATTGGCTATGGACGAATGGATTTTAAACAAGGCGCTTCGATTGATGGCACGATCACTGATGTTAACTCCCATTTTGAATTTGGCAACTTACCAATGCTGCGATTGCGTGTCAAAGCAAATTCCCAACAGGTACAAGGGGGTTACAGTGGTTCGCCTGTGTTTGACGCTGAAACTCAAGCAGTCATTGGCTTAATTGCGGCTTACGACAATACAGAAGGTGCATTGGCTCTGCCACTATCAACAGTATTAGAAAAATGGTCAAATTTGTCCACATTTGTTGATAAACATCCCCATGTGCCACCGTTACCACCAGCCAGCAAAACTGCCAGAGTTTTCATCAGCTATCGCAGTCAAGATCCAGATTTAAGCCTTGCCCAGCATTTCTACGAAGCTATCAAAGCTGCTGGACATCAAGCATTCATGGCGGGGGAGAGTATTCGTTTAGGAGAAAACTGGTCTAAACGCATTGATAGAGAATTAGAACAATGTGATTATTTCTTACTGCTGTTGTCTCCACAATCAGCCACTAGTGAAATGGTGACAGAAGAGGTGAGACGGGCAAAACAGTTACAAGATTTACGTTCAGAACATAAACCGACGATTTTGCCGATTCGCGTCAACTTTCCCTGGAATCAACCACTTAATTATGATTTGCGGGGATATTTAAATCAGATTCAGCAGCGAGAATGGAAGTCTTCTGCCGATACTTCTAGAATTTTACACGAAGTTTTGAGTTTACTGGCAGGTAGTGAGGAAGTTAAAGAACTCACCACTGAGACAGAGGAAAATATTATCCTTCTGCCTGCAAATCCACCTATGCCAGTGGCAGAACCAGAGTTACCTGAAGGACAGGTAGATTTAGCCTCACAGTTTTATATTGAACGTCCTCCTATTGAGTCTCGCTGTCACGAAGCAATTTTCAAGCCAGGTTCTCTCATCCGCATTAAAGCACCCCGACAGATGGGTAAAACTTCCCTGATGGCGCGGATTCTTCATCAAGCTTCACAACAAGATTATTTAACTGTACCTTTGAGCTTTCAGTTAGCGGATGGGAAAGTTTTCGCTGATTTGGACAAGTTTCTGCGGTGGTTTTGTGCCAGTGTCGGACGCAGGTTAAGGATACCCAACAAATTAACAGATTACTGGGACGAAATTTTTGGTAGTAAAGATAACTGCACTGCTTATTTTGAAGACTATCTCCTAGCAGAAATCAACCAACCGTTGGTGCTGGGATTAGATGAAGTTGATTGTGTGTTTCAATATCCCGAAATTGCTGGCGATTTTTTTGGACTGTTACGCGCTTGGCATGAAGATGCAAAAAATCGGGAGATTTGGAAGAAACTGCGGTTAGTCGTGGTGCATTCGACTGAAGTTTATATTCCGTTGAATATTAACCAATCGCCGTTTAACGTAGGCTTGCCAATTGAATTACCAGAGTTTAATGCCCAACAAGTTTTGGATTTAGCACAAAGGCATGGCCTTAATTGGAGTTTTACCAAAGTTGAACAGTTAATGGCAATGGTAGGGGGGCATCCTTATCTTGTACGGGTGGCACTTTATCGCATTGCCAGAAAAGATATTACCCTTGATTTGCTTTTACAAAAAGCACCCACAGAAGCGGGGCCTTATAGCGACCATTTACGAAGGCATTTGTGGAATTTAGAACAGCGTCCAGAATTAGCAGCTGCAATTAAAAAAGTAGTTGCCACTAGTAGCCCCGTTCGCTTGGATTCGATAGAATGCTTTAAATTACTCAGCATGGGCTTACTACAACAGCAAGGAAATGATGTCACGCCGCGTTGCGATTTGTATCGTCAATATTTCCGCGATCGCCTGAGAGTCAATTAATGAACGCAGCACCAAACCCAGCCTACGAATATCAAGTCAGGGGGTCAATTACGAATTACGACTCACGAATTACGAATTATGCACCAAACCCAGCCTACGAATATTAAGTCAGGGGGTCAATTACGAATTACGACTTACGAATTACGAATTATGCACCAAACCCAGCCTACGAATATCAAGTCGGGGGGAGTTTACCAGTAAATGCCCCTAGTTATGTGGTGCGTCAAGCAGACACAGATTTGTATGAAGCGTTGAAGGCTGGCGATTTCTGTTACGTTTTGAATTCGCGGCAGATGGGCAAATCTAGCTTGCGAGTGCAAACAATGCAACGCCTGCAAAAGGAAGACATTGCCTGTGCTGCAATTGACTTAACAAAAATTGGTAGCCAGCAGGTTACACCAGATCAATGGTATGCAGGTGTAGTGCGGATTTTGGTGAGTAGTTTTGAGCTTGCAAACAAGTTTAACTTAAGAAGTTGGTGGCGCGATCGCGATCATCTTTCTCCATTACAGCGATTGAGCGAATTTTTTGAAGAAGTTCTGCTGGTTGAAGTTTCGCAACCCATTGTCGTTTTTGTAGATGAAATCGACAGCGTTCTCAGTTTGAATTTTGCGACTGACGACTTTTTTGCCTTAATTCGAGACTGTTATAACCAGCGTGCCGATCAACCAGTATACAAACGCCTGACCTTCGCCCTGGTTGGTGTAGTGACACCTTCAGATTTGATTGCCGATAAAAGGCGCACACCTTTTAATATTGGTCGTGCGATTGAACTCAACGGTTTTCAAGTCGATGAAGTCGAACCATTAGCCCCAGGATTAGTAGGGCAAAGCGATCCCCAGGCGGTGCTGCGTGAGGTGTTGGCTTGGACAGGCGGGCAACCTTTTCTAACACAGAAGCTTTGTGAGTTGATTCGCCAGGGGATGCAGGCGGGGAAAGTTGAGGAATTAGTGCGATCGCACCTTATTAACAATTGGGAATCACAGGATGAACCAGAGCATTTAAAGACGATACGCGATCGCTTGCTAGTTAATCAACAACGTGCCAGTCGGTTGCTGGGATTATATCAGCAAATTTTGCAACAGACAGAAGTTACAAGTGATGATAGTTTTGAGCAAATCGAACTGCGGTTATCGGGTTTAGTAGTCAAGCAGCAGGGAAAGTTAAGAGTTTATAACCAAATTTACAAATCTGTATTTAATCAAGAGTGGGTAGCCAAGGCATTGGCAAATTTACGACCTTATGGAGAAGCATTAGAAGCATGGGTTGTAAATAAAGATGAATCTTGGCTGTTGCGCGGACAAGCCTTGGAAGATGCCCAAACCTGGGCAACAGATAAAAGCTTAAGCGATGTGGATTATCAGTTTTTAGCTGCTAGTCAGGAGTTAGACAAGCAACAAGTCCAAATTGCTTTGGATGCTGAGAGACAGGCAAAACAGATATTAGAACAAGCGCAACGTAAAGCGCGACGACAAACTTACATTGGCGCTGCAATTTTGGGGGTATCGCTATTGGGGGCGATAGGAGTAGCATGGCTGACAGCACAAGAAAGCAAAAGGGCTTTTACAGCTATTGAAGTGGAACAGGAGGGTAACTATGCCTTAGAAAGATTTAAATTGAACCAAAATGATGGCTTAGTAATAGCGATGCAGGCAGGGCAAACCTTGAAGCAGTTGGTGAAGCATAAACACTCTTTCGTGGATTACCCAGCTTTTAGTCCTATTTTCAGCATTCAAGATATCTTAGCGGAGATTCAAGAAAAAAATACTTTAGAAGGACATAGTTCCCAAGTCTACAGCGTAGCCATAAGCAGTGACGGCAAAACCATCGCTTCTGCAAGTTGGGACAAGACTATCAAGCTCTGGGACACTGCCACAGGTAAACTAATTCGCACCCTCACTGGACATAGTGCCTCAGTCTACGGCGTAGCCATCAGCAGTGATGGCAAAACCATTGCTTCTGCAAGTAACGACAAGACCATCAAACTCTGGGACACTGCCACAGGTAAAATAATTCGCACCCTTACTGGACATAGTGCCTCAGTCAGTGGTATAGCCTTCAGCAGTGACGGCAAAACTATTGCTTCTGCAAGTTTAGACAAGACCATCAAACTCTGGGACACTGCCACAGGTAAACTAATTCGCACCTTTACTGGATATAGTGCCGCTTCCCCAGTCAGTGGCGTAGCCATAAGCAGTGACGGTAAAACCATTGCTTCTGCAAGTGACGACAAGACTATCAAACTTTGGGACACTGCCACGGGTAAACTAATTCGCACCCTTACTGGACATAGTGCCTTAGTTAGTGGTGTAGCCATAAGCAGTGACGGCAAAACCATTGCTTCTGCAAGTGACGACAAGACCATCAAACTCTGGGATACTGCCACGGGTAAACTCATTCGCACCCTCACTGGACATAGTTCCTACGTCTTTGGCGTAGCATTCAGCAGTGACGGCAAAACCATCGCTTCTGCAAGTGTGGACAAGACCATCAAACTCTGGGACACTGCTACAGGTAAACTAATTCGCACCCTCACTGGACATAATGCCCCAGTCAGTAGCATAGCTTTCAGCAGTGACGGCAAAACCATTGCTTCTGCAAGTTTAGACAAGACCATCAAACTCTGGGACACTGCCCCAGGTAAACTCATTCGCACCCTGACTGGACATAATAACCAAGTCTTGAGAGTAGCTTTCAGCAGTGATGGCAAAACCATTGCTTCTGCAAGTAACGACAGCACCATCAAACTCTGGGACACTGCTACAGGTAAACTCATTCGCACCCTTACTGAACATAGTGTCTCAGGCTACGGCGTAGCCATAAGCAGTGACGGCAAAACCATCGCTTCTGCAAGTGACGACAAGACCATCAAACTCTGGGACACTGCCACAGGTAAACTCATTCGCACCCTCACTGGACATAGTGCCCCAGTCGGTGACGTAGCCATAAGCAGTGATGGCAAAACCATTGCTTCTGCAAGTAACGACAGCACCATCAAACTCTGGGACACTGCCACAGGTAAAATAATTCGCACCCTCACTGGACATAGTGCCCTAGTCAGTGGCGTAGCATTCAGCAGTGACGGCAAAACCATTGCTTCTGCAAGTAGGGACAAGACCATCAAACTCTGGGACACTGCCACAGGTAAAATAATTCGCACCCTCACTGGACAAAGTAACCAACTCTTGGGCGTAGCCATAAGCAGTGACGGCAAAACTATTGCTTCTGACAGTGGGGACAATACTATCAAACTCTGGGACACTGCCACAGGTAAACTCATTCGCACTCTCACTGGACATAGTGGCCCAGTCTACGGCGTAGCCATAAGCAGTGACGGCAAAATTATCGCTTCTGCAAGTGGGGACAACACCATCAAACTCTGGAACACTGCCACGGGTAAACTCATTCGCACCCTCACTGGACATAGTTCCTACGTCTTTAGCGTAGCCATAAGCAGTGACGGCAAAACCATCGCTTCTGCAAGTGACGACAAGACCATCAAACTCTGGTACACGGATTTAGATGATTTATTGTCACGGGGGTGCGTGAGGTTACGAACTTATTTGCTTAGCCATCCAGAGTCTTTAGAAAAACTAGAAGTTTGCCAAAAGGATAAATCTCTTTTATTGGCAGCAGAACCCGCAATGGTTGCTTTAGGTCAGAAGTTAGCTAGAGAGGGTAACTATGAAGATGCAGTGACTAAGTTTGAAAAGGCTAAAAAATGGAACTCCAAGTTAGAAATTAATCCACAGGTGAAAGCCAAATCGCTTTTATTATGGTTTGAAGGCAGAAAACTTGCAGATGAAGCTAATTTTTCTGAGGCAGTTTCCAAATTTAAACAAGCCCAGCAATTAGATGCAAAAATTGACTTAGAACCTGACACCGATGGGTTACAAAATAATGCCGAAGTTGTTGCAAAGAAATTTGTGAGTAAAGTATTAGTGACTCAAGGTACAGAATTAGCAAATCAAGCTGATTTGTCTGAGGCAGTCACCAAATTTAAACAAGCCCAGCAACTAGACGCAAAAATTGACCTAGAACCTAGAACAGATGGCTTACAAAATAATGCCGAAGCCACTGCTAAAAACTTGACTGCATGGGCTTTGATTTCTCAAGCGGAAGAACATTTAAAGCAGAATGATTTCACCAAAGCTATTGCAGTCTATCAACAAATTGAAAAGTTACAACCAACAAAAGAAACTCTAGCTGATTCTTGGAACAGCCTGTGTAGGGAAGGTAGCTTACGCGGTTATGCTAAAGATGTAGTCAAAGATGCTTGTGAAAAAGCAGTTTCTCTTGCACCTCAACATGGATATATTCAAGATAGTCGCGGTTTGGCAAGGGCGCTAACTGGCGATAATCAAGGTGCTATAGAAGATTTTGAAGCATTTATCAAATCGACTAACTATCCTGAATATAAGGCGCAACGGCAAGGCTGGGTGAACAAGTTACGGTCAGGGAAGAATCCGTTTACACCAGAGGAATTGAAGAAATTACGGGGAGAGTAGATGTACGGTAATCCGGGGGCGATGGGGTGATATCATGCCCGCCAAATTACTTATGATACGTCATTGCGATCGCAACGAAGTGGAGCGAAGCAATCACAAGCCTTTGCGATTGCTACCCTTCGGGAAGGCTTCGCCTACATTTCGCTTCGCTCCATTCGCAATGACAGTGTGTAATTAATTCTGTCTGACTACTTAACAATTGCGATCGCCGAAATAACAATTGAGTTCGCCAAAATAACAATTGCGTTCGCCGAAATAACAATTGCGTTCGCCGAAATAGCTTTTGCGTTCGCCGAAATCACAATTGCGTTCGCCGAAATAACAATTGAGTTCGCCGAAATAACAATTGAGTTCGCCGAAATAACAATTGCGTTCGCCGAAATAACAATTGCGTTCGCCGAAATAACAATTGCGTTCGCCGAAATAACAAATGAGTTTTAAAAACCTATCATTAACGCAGCAGAAGAGCAGGGGAAATTTGTTGCAAAAATTTTTTGCAATAGTAATTGAAAAGTATAAAATTATACTTTATTATAGTAAGCATGAGAAAGGCGATCGCCTCCGACCAAGAGTTCGCAATCGCCTTCTCTACCCCTTAATTAGGAGCTAACTTAATCATGGCACAAGAAAAAAACTTCTCAGATGATCAAACTCAAAAGCCATCGCCAAAAAGAGGACGAATTAAACATGTATTAATTGGTTCTCCCAAAGCTGTCACCAGCACAATTCATTTTTTACAGATGATTGGCTACGCAAACGTCGGAGATTGGAGTCCACTACAACCAATTGGCGACTCTGACGAAGTGATGAGTATTTTAATCCGCCAGATTTCAGTTTCATAACTTGAAATTAGAAGCCCGACTTTTTTAAAAAGTTGGGCTTGTGTCAATGTTTTCTAATTTTTGCTAATGCACAACTTTAGCACCTAGCCCTGGCGAAGTGACAATATTCACAACTCACCTGATTATAAAGTAGGCGATCGCACATTTCTCACTCAATTAATTTTCTCTTTCCTGACGCGGATCTGCCTGTGGAGGATGCCAACCAACTTGCACCCAAAGCCGCCGAGATTTCTGAATGAACCCATTACCATGACGTTCATCATTCATATCAAGCCGATTACAAGTTGCACGACCTATTGGAGTTGTTCCTAAAATCTTGATACCGTCTAAAGACCAAATAAAATGTTCTGACCACTGCTGCTTAGGAGGATTAAATAAAGGGACTTCCTTCTCTACAGACGCGAGGTGAACGGTAAGCTTCGCTAAAGCACTCTCACTTCAAAGCAAGCGATCGCCCAAAAACTACAAGTCTATATTTGTATCTAAAATCATTAAAGGTTGTGTCAACTCCACTCATCCCTAATTTGCTGCTGATATTCCAAAGGGTCTTGAGTTAGTTGAATTATCACTTTTTTTCATCTTTATACTGAGACGCAAAGCTATAAAAATAACTTTGCGTCTTAGCGCCTTTGCGTGAGATTTTTCTCTGAAATCCCCTATGATGCCACTTGAGCAGCAGTGCGAGTCCGCCGCCTTCTGCCATCAGCAACTTTCACAGGTGGCTCATCAGGAATTTGCATCAACAAAGTCACAGATGGTTGACATTGCAGTTCTCGACGAATGGAACGCTGTAATTCTCGTTCTAGAGTACCTTGCAAGCCACCCCAGTCTATCTCTGGTTGCTCGCTTTCGGAGGGCTGGGTAAATTCTGACCAGCGAACGGTAAGAATTTCTTCAATTCGCTGTTGTACCCACTTTTGCAGCAGCGATCGCTCTACACTTGTGACTACACCCCGCAAATGAATCTCTGGCTTTGCCAATAGTTTGCCATTCCAATCAATAGCAGCGGCGATGGTGACAATACCTTCTTCAGCCATGCGTTGCCTTTCTTGCAAGACTTTGGCACTCACCATCCCAGAACTCGTAGTATCCACCAGTTCTATGCCGGATGGCACTTTACCAGCAACACGGATGGCATCTTCAGTCAATTCTATGACATCGCCATTCTGAATAAGCACCATGTTCTCTGCGGGAATGCCCATACTCTGAGCCGTTTCTGAGTGCTTCACCAGCATCCGATGTTCACCGTGAACTGGCAAGAAGAACTTGGGTTGAGTTAAGGCAATCATCAGCTTTTGGTCTTCCTGACAGCCGTGACCTGAGACGTGAATGCCTTTGTCTCGACCATAGACCACTTTTGCCCCTTGAATCATCAATTTATCGATGATAGTTACGACAGCAATTGTATTTCCAGGAATCGGGTTGGCAGAAAATACTACTGTGTCTCCTTCACGGATTTTGATGTGGGGGTGTTCTTTGTTGGCTATCCGAGTCATTGCTGACATCGGCTCACCCTGAGAACCTGTGGTGAGAATCAGCACTTTTTCGTCAGGCATGTTACGGACTGCGTGCAACGGTTGCAGCAGGTTGTCTTCACATTTGATGTAACCCAAATTGCGAGCATGAGCAATCAAATTCAGCATCGAACGCCCGACAACTGTCACCACACGGTTGTGCTTCTTCGCCAGATCTAAAATCATGTTGATGCGATGCACGCTCGAAGCAAATGTGGTAACGAACAGTCGCCCAGTAGCTTGGCTGAATACCCGATCCAAGTTGGGATAAACTGAACGTTCTGAAGGTGTAAATCCTGGTACTTCTGAGTTTGTAGAATCACTCAACAAGCAAAGTACACCTTGTTCACCATGTTCCGCTAATCGTTGCAGGTCAAACCTTTCACCATCAACTGGCGTGTGGTCGATTTTAAAGTCTCCTGTGTGAATTACCACACCCAAAGGAGTATGAATGGCAACAGTAAAGCTATCAGCTATGGAGTGCGTGTTACGGATGTATTCTACAAAAAATGATTTACCAATCCGCACGACATCGCGGGGAAGCACTTTTCTTAATTCTGTGCGATCGCGTACTCCTGCTTCTTCTAATTTACCCTCTAGCATGGCCATTGCTAGCCTGGGGCCGTAAATTACAGGTATATCAAATTGCTTGAGGTGAAAAGCAATGCCACCGATATGGTCTTCATGACCGTGGGTAACGATCATACCTTTAATTTTGTGGCGATTTTCCCGCAGATAAGTTGTATCTGGCAGGACAATATTGACTCCATGCATCGCCTCTGTAGGAAAGGCTAAACCTGCATCTAACAGGATAATTTCGTCATCGTATTCAAAAACACAGGTATTTTTACCAATTTCATGCAAACCGCCCAACGGAATAATTTTTAGGGCGGAGTTAGCTTCGTTTTTAGCCATTTTCTCCTTAGATTGTTGTTTTGTTGTTTAGTGTTAATAAATTGAAAGTTAGCGAGCTTTTTATGAAAAACAATACCGACTTTCTATCTGAAAGCAGTTAAATTTTAATTCAGATGTTCAATTGTTTGTTCAATAAAATGGTCTTTAGACTGAAGCCTTAATTGTATATCTATAATCCTTGTAGCACACAGGTTTTAAGTGCAAATTTATCAAAGATTATGCCCTTTTTTGATATACATTTTTAGCAGATATTAGCTAGCAAATTTTTGGTAAATTGCTATCTAAATTAAACCAAGTTTGTTCAGCACTGCCTCTAACTTTTGACTGACTTCCGAGTCCGTTTCGTATAGCGGCGGACGAGTTGAACCAACCTCCCAACCTTGAAGATTCAATGCTTTTTTAACTGGAATGGGATTTGTAGTTAAAAATAAAGCTTTAAACAGCGGGAACAGTTGCAGATGAATCTCACTGGCAACTTCAACTTTTCCTGCATTAAAAGCTTGAATCATCTGCTGTAGTTGGTTTCCTACCAGATGAGAAGCTACACTTACTACACCCTTGGCTCCCAGTGCTAACAAGGGCAAAGTTAAAGAATCATCTCCAGCGTAAAGGTGAAATTCTTTTGGTGTCAAGCGGCGAATTTCACTTGCCTGATCTAAATTTCCACTAGCTTCTTTTATGCCAACAATATTCTTAATCTCAGCTAACCGGGCAACTGTTTCGGGACTGAGGTTTTGACCAGTACGTCCTGGCACATTATATAACAATAACGGTAAATCAGGACAGGCTTGCGCTATTGCCTGAAAGTGTTGATAAAGACCTGCTTGCGGAGGTTTGTTGTAATAAGGAACGACTTGTAAGGAACCATGTACTCCTATTTTAGCTGCTTTTTGGGTAGCAGCGATCGCTTCTAGGGTGGAATTAGAACCACATCCTGCTATTACCTTGGCTTTTCCTCCTACGGATTGCAATACTGAAACAAACAACTCGTATTCCTCGTCCCAACTCAGCGTGGGAGATTCACCTGTTGTACCACATACCACCAATGTATCTGTGCCGTTCTCAACTAGATACGCTGCTAGTTCTGCCGCTACATCATAATTGACACTACCGTCTGTTTTGAACGGCGTAATCATAGCGGTTAAAACTGTGCCAAATTCTCCCACCCTCTTTTCACTCCTGATTACCCAAATTGTTTTATGTGTCTTGGTGGTTTTTAATTGTAATAACCTATTCGTCAACTGCTTTCAAGCGTAATTCGCACATTTATTTATTGTTTGTCAGTTGTTAGTTGTGAATTTTTATTGACCACTGACCCTTCGGGTTCGCAGTCGCCTGCGGGAGGGCTTCCCTACCAAGAGCGCTGTCTCACCACTGAACACTGACAACTGAACTACCTTGAAACGTATGCTGTTGCAGGCTTGAGTAGGTTTTTCTCTACCAATAATTCGGCAATTTGTACTGCATTCAATGCTGCACCTTTACGAATTTGGTCTCCACAAAGCCACAGTTCCAAACCGTAAGGATGAGAAATGTCTTGCCGAATTCTGCCTACTAAAACTTCATCTTGACCTGTAGCTTCGATTGGCATGGGAAAATGATTGGTTCCCCAATCTTCTAGCAATTTCACACCAGGGGAACGACTGAGAATAACTCTAGCTTCATCTGGACTAAAAGGTTCTTGAAATTCAAGATTAATTGCTTCTGAATGGGCACGCAGTACGGGAACCCGTACACAAGTAGCAGTAATTCTAATCTCTTGCGTTCCGAAAATTTTTCGAGTTTCGTTGACCATTTTCATTTCTTCTTCACAGTACCCCAAATCATTCAATGGGGAGTTATGTGGAAATAAATTAAACGCCAACGGGTAAGGCAATACCTCAGCGACTGGTGGCTGTCCTTGTAATATGGCACTGGCCTGAGCTTTTACTTCTGCCATTGCTAAAGCACCGGCACCACTGGCAGATTGATAGGTTGAGGCCACAATTCGCTGTACTGGCCTGACTTGATGCAACGGCCAGACTGCTACGGCCATCAAAATTGTTGTGCAGTTGGGATTTGCAATAATCCCTTTGTGATTAGCAGCGGCTTGTGGATTCACCTCTGGAACAACTAAAGGAACTTCTGGGTTCATCCGAAAGGCACTAGAGTTATCTATGACTACTGCACCTTTTTTTACTGCAACTCCTGCCCATGTTTTAGATGTGGAACCACCTGCACTGGCTAGTACCAAATCTATATTTTCAAAGGCGCGATCGCTCACTGACTCTATGGGCAAATTTTCCCCTTGAAAGCGCAGCGTCCGCCCTACACTTTTCTCTGAAGCTAGCAACTTCAAGTCGGAAACTGGAAAATTCCGCTGCTCCAGCAATTCAAGCAACTCTGTACCAACAGCACCAGTCGCTCCCAAAATAGCTACACGATAGGATTTAGTCAAACGGGCTTCCTCCTTTAAGAGGTTATATGCAAGTTTTTAGAGTAATTCACAATCTATCCATATTTATTTAAATAACTACAGCAGACATTAGATAAAGATTTTTTAACTATAGTCGAGTTTTTTGATCAAGATACATTTATTCTTGAACTTCAATCAGTTAAGTGCTATTGGAATTTACAATAACTACTGTTTGAATTTACTACAACTTTAAAAAAGTACATATCATTATACAACAAACTACAGTTCAGTCGAAAACAGAAATATTTATACTTTAATTACGTACAAGTCTATGATTTTTAAAGTAAACAAATATTAAGCCTGAGAAAGTGATTTTCTAGGAAGATGGATATACTATGAACCAATGGGCTAAAAACAGCACGCCAAATAAAGCTAAGCTATGTGCTAAGGCAATAGGCACGCTGAGTCAGACAAGGTAGACAGACCCAACGTTAAAGTATTGCAGTAAGATCTGCGGGATGATAACCAGGATATCACGGTGTTAGCCTTGTGAGTCACAAGTCCAGTTTATTGGGGGATTGGGGAATAGGGAGCAGGGGGGCAGGGGGGCAGGGGAGCAGGGGAGCAGGGGGAGATGAGGGAGAATAACCAATGCCCAATCCCTTCAAATGGGTAAAGTTATTTCCGTAAAGTGTCCAGTCATTTGCCATTGGCAGTAAACTGGATCTCTACTGAAAGGCACCCAATCCATGATTTGGATTATATAGTATGCCTTGTGGATAGCTCTTATCCTCGCCAACAGACATTAACCCACAAAAGCGGTCAATCGCGCCTTGTGTGTACTTGGAGTCAAAAATACCAGAAATATAGAAACTAAGCATGAAAGTCACCCAGGAAAAACTTCCCGCCAGCCAAATAGGGTTGGAAATAGAGATTACGCCGGAACTTACCAAACAAACTTACGAACAGGTAATTAAAAACTTAACTAGTACTACAAATATTCCTGGGTTTCGTAAAGGCAAGGTACCTCGGCAGATATTACTACAGCGCTTGGGCGTAACTCGCATCAAGGCAGCAGCACTGGAAGAACTAATTCAAGATGGCATTGAACAAGCAGTCAAACAAGAAGCTATCCAGGCCATTGGTCAACCACAACTGCGGACTTCGTTTGATGAATTGATTAATAATTATGAACCTGGAAAAGCCCTGACCTTTTCTGCTGCTGTCGATGTGGAACCAGAAGTAAATTTAACGCAGTACACTGGTTTGCAAGTCAAAGCTGAGGAAATCAAGTACGACCCAACTCTAGTAGAGAATGTCCTGGAAAAGGAACGTCAACAAATGGCGACCTTGATTCCTGTGGAAGGACGCGCAGCCCAAATTGGTGATGTTGCTGTAGTTGATTTTAAAGGTGTAATCACCAAAGCTGAGGGTGAGGACGAAACAGCCGAACCTACACCAATTCCTGGAGGCGAAGCAACTGATTTTCAACTGGAATTGCAGGAAGATAAGTTTATTCCTGGTTTTGTGTTGGGGATGGTGGGGATGAATCCTGGAGAAACCAAAGAAATTTCGGCTCAGTTTCCAGACCCCTATGCCAACGAAGAATTGGCTGGAAAACCAGCACTGTTCACAGTTACACTCAAGGAACTCAAGGAAAAAGAGCTTCCAGAATTTAATGATGACTTTGCTCAGGAAGTCAGCGACTTTAACACTTTAGATGAACTACGGGCATCTTTAGAAGAGCGATATCAAAAAGAAGCTGAAGAAAAAACCAAAAATAATAAGCAGGAAGCATTATTAGCGGAATTAGTCAAGCATATAGAAGTTGATTTGCCACAAACACTGATTGAGCAAGAAGTGGACTCGATGCTGACGCAAACCGCAGCCCGGCTTTCTCAGCAGGGTTTGGATGTGAGAAAGTTGTTTACCCAAGATATTATTCCCCAGTTACGCGAGCGATCGCGCCCTGAAGCTGTTGAACGGCTAAAAAGATCACTGGGATTAAGAGAAGTCAGTAAACGCGAGTCTATCGCAGTCACACCCGAAGAAATTCAAGCCAGAGCCACAGAACTGTTGCAGCAGTACACAGAACAGGACGTTGATGAAGAAAGACTGCGCTCAGTCGTGGAAAATGAACTGTTAACGGAAAAAATCGTTGATTGGCTCCTAGAACGCTCATCAGTTGAACTTGTAGCTGAAGGTTCTTTAAGTGCTGAAGAAGAAATAGCAGCAGAACTTGTAGCTGAAGGTTCTTTGAGTGCTGAAGAAGAAACAGCAGCAGAACTCGCACCTTCACAGACAACTGAACCTCAGACTGAGGAACAAAGCACCGAAGCTACTACAGAATCAACACAAGGAGAATAAAAACTCCAGCAGCCAGATATCCTGGATGATGAGTGCTGAGTTATGAGTATTACAAATTTTTACTCAGCACTCATAAATCGTTGAGGCGGAATATTTACGCAATCTTAAAGAAATTGTGACATCTATACCGCCTTAGCTTAATCCCGTGTTACACGACTTTGAATATGAATGAGGCATAATGGTTAACACATACCTCAATCTCCTAATCGTATCCGTTAACAAAGCGGCACTAGCTGCTGAAACTCTGTCCTAAATTATTCTCAAATGTGATTGTATGCTGACATCGCAGTCGGGAAATTTCCCTATTAACAACTTAAGTCGAATCGGAATTTACTCCCACATGAGTGGCCCTAGCAACATCGTGCCGATGGTGATAGAACAGTCAGGTATGGGAGAAAGGGCTTTCGACATCTACTCCCGTTTACTGCGAGAGCGGATTATATTTTTAGGAACGCCCATAGACGATGCGATCGCCAATTCCATTGTTGCTCAGTTGCTATTTCTAGACGCTGAAGACTCAGAAAAAGACATTCAACTGTACATCAACTCTCCTGGCGGCTCCGTCTACGCAGGGATGGCAATCTATGATACAATTCAACAGATCCGTCCTGATGTTGTTACCATATGCTTTGGATTAGCCGCAAGCATGGGGGCATTTTTGCTCACAGCAGGAACAGCAGGTAAGCGCATGTCTCTACCTGACTCCCGGATCATGATTCACCAACCACTGGGCGGCGCTCAAGGTCAAGCTATTGACATAGAAATTCAAGCAAGGGAAATTCTTTACATTAAGGCTAAGTTGAATCAGTTATTGGCTAATCATACTGGTCAACCCTTAGAAAGAATTGAAGCAGATACTGAGCGCGACTTTTTTATGTCCGCAGAAGAAGCGAAAAATTACGGTTTGATCGATCAAGTCATCTCCAGACAAAATCTTCCCACCGTCGGGGAAAACGTCACCATTCTGAAATAAGAGGCTGGTATGTCTAAGTACGACTCCCATTTGAAATGTTCGTTTTGTGGCAAGTCTCAAGAGCAGGTGCGTAAATTAATCGCAGGGCCGGGAGTCTACATCTGCGATGAATGCGTAGACTTGTGTAATGAAATACTAGATGAGGAGTTACTCGACACAAACGGTGCAGCTTCGCAACCAGCGCCCAAGGCAGAACCGCCACAAAAACGCCGTGCCCGTTCTGCCAATCTCTCGTTTAATCAAATACCCAAACCGAGAGAGATTAAGAAGTACCTAGACGAACATGTCATCGGTCAAGATGAAGCGAAGAAGGTGCTATCAGTCGCAGTTTACAATCACTACAAGCGGCTGGCAATCCTTCAGTCTAAAGGTAATGGCAAAGGTGGAGCCGATGATGCTGTAGAACTGCAAAAGTCCAATATTCTGTTAATTGGGCCTACAGGTTGTGGCAAAACTCTCTTGGCACAAACCTTGGCCAAAATCCTGGATGTACCCTTTGCTGTTGCGGACGCCACGACGCTGACAGAAGCAGGGTATGTAGGAGAAGATGTGGAAAATATCTTACTGCGACTGTTACAAGTAGCAGATTTGGATGTAGAGGAAGCACAACGCGGGATTATCTACATCGACGAAATTGACAAAATTGCCCGCAAGAGTGAGAATCCCTCAATTACACGCGATGTTTCCGGTGAAGGCGTGCAGCAAGCTTTGCTGAAAATGTTAGAAGGAACGATCGCTAATGTACCACCCCAAGGAGGACGGAAGCATCCTTATCAGGACTGCATCCAAATTGACACCAGCAATATTCTGTTCGTCTGTGGTGGTGCTTTTGTCGGTTTAGAGAAAGTGGTAGAGCAGAGAGCGGGTAAAAAGTCAATAGGTTTTGTTCAACCGGGAGAAGGACAATCAAAGGAAAAACGGGCTGCTGATACTTTGCGCCATCTCGAACCGGATGACTTAGTGAAGTTTGGCATGATTCCCGAATTTATTGGACGGGTACCAATGGTGGCGGTGGTAGATCCCCTGGATGAAGAAGCGCTGATGGCGATTCTTACCCAACCACGCAGCGCCTTGGTGAAGCAGTACCAAAAACTGCTGAAGATGGATAACGTCCAATTAGACTTTAAACCAGATGCCTTAAAAGCGATCGCCCAAGAAGCCTACCGTCGTAAAACTGGTGCTAGGGCATTGCGAGGCATTATCGAAGAACTGATGCTGGATGTGATGTACGAGTTACCATCCCGCAAGGATGTGACTCGCTGCTCAGTCACGCGGGAGATGGTTGAGAAGCGGTCTACAGCTGAACTGATTGTACACCCATCTTCATTACCTAAGCCAGAATCAGCGTAATTTGTCATTAGTGAGCCAGCGCGGTCTTGGGGGTTTCCCCCATGAGCGACTGGCGAACCCGTAAGGGTCATTAGTCATTAGTCATTAGTTATGAACCTTTGACTTTTGACCTTTGACTTTTGACTTTTGACGTTTGACCTTTGACTTTTGACTTTTGAAAAATGCCTTTTATTAACGTTCGTGGCGTTGAGCATTACTACGAGTGGGTGAAACAACCATCTAGTTCTTTGGTAAAGCCAGTGATGGTTTTCATCCACGGTTGGGCGGGTTCGGCTAGGTATTGGAGAAGTACCGCTAATGTTTTGTTAGACCAATTTGATTGTCTACTTTACGATATGCGAGGGTTTGGGCGTTCTGGTGGTCAACCTACCATAGTCCAAGCCAGCGAGTCTGTTGTTGAGTCTGAGTCTTTGCAAGAAGAATCAACAGCAATCAAAGAGTTAACTTATGAATTAGAGGAATACGCTGAGGACTTGGCAGCTTTGTTAGATGAGTTGCACCAAGAGCGTGTTTATATTAATGCTCACTCAATGGGTGCTTCGGTTGCTACTTTATTTTTGAACCGTTATCCTCAACGAGTTGAACGAGCAATTTTAACTTGTAGCGGCATTTTTGAATACGACGAAAAAGCCTTTGCTGCTTTCCATAAATTTGGTGGATACGTAGTGAAATTCCGTCCCAAATGGTTAGGGAAAATACCATTTGTTGACCGCATGTTTATGGCGAGATTTTTGCATAGCCCCATCCCCAAATCTGAACGACAGGCTTTTTTACAAGATTTCTTGGAAGCAGATTATGATGCTGCCCTTGGTACAATTTTTACTTCAGTAAGTAAGGCACAATCTGAAGTGATGCCACAAGAGTTTGCCAAGCTGACAGTGCCAACTCTGATTATATCGGGAGAATATGACCAAATTATTCCCGCCGAGATGGGTCGTCAAGCAGCTGCACTGAACGATAAAGTAGAGTTTGTTATCATTCCCAATACAGCACATTTCCCCATGTTGGAAGATGCACAAACTTACCTACAACGGGTGCGAGAGTTTTTACAAATTCCCACACCAGAACTGCTTCATAATTCGTAATTACTTGCTTCCCTACCAGAAGAATACTTATTTTGAGATTAACCACTGAAAACCCTGCTTATACCATTTCACTCAATTACTGATACAAATCCAAAGCACTCCTGCACCTCTGCACCCCTGCTCAAGAGCTACCTATTTGTATCAAAATTAAAGTGAAACGGTATTACTGTGTTGAAATATGAATGCTCACAAGATAGAAGTCGTTTTAACTGAAGATGGAACTCTGACGCTACAGGGTTTACCCTTTCATGCTGGGGATGCTGTGGAAGTGATTATTCTGGAAACTAAAACTCCACAGCAACAAGCCCAACATTTACCCCAATCAGGTACAAATCTTTATCCTTTGCACAACACACAGCCATACCGTTATGACGACCCCACAGAACCCGTCGCTTTAGAGGACTGGGAAGTTTTGCAATGATTATACTTGACACTCATATTTGGGTTTGGTGGGTACAAAACGATTTACGACTGACCCAACAACAGCGACAATGGTTACAAGATTATGAGTCTGACGGTTTAGGAGTGAGCATTCTTTCTTGCTGGGAAGTAGCCAAATTGGTAGAGAAAAAGAGATTAATTTTACCTTTGGCTATTGATAAATGGCTAGAAGTTGCTTTAGCTTATCCTGGAGTACAACTATTAAATTTGTCTGTACCGATAGTAATTGATTCAACTCAATTAAGTGGCTTCCACAGCGACCCGTTTGACCAACTTATTGTGGCTACGGCGAGATTTTATAATTGTCCTTTGTTAACTGTGGATGTGAAGATTCTTAACTATTCTGATGTGCAAACGCTCAAGTAGTGCTAGTTGTTGTGAAATCACTAAAGCAGCAGAACAGTTGTATGAAGATTTAAAAAATAAATATAATTATCAATAAAAAAATATAGTGAACTTGATTTACAGTTCATCAAGGTAATTTCTTTTGACGGAGTTTTGAGTCTATTGAAGAAGAACGAAAAAAGTGTGATGAGCTAGATGTTATGGTGAAAAGAATTGAAAATATAATATCTCATTATCCTTGGATAATTAGTTCAATGGGATTAATACAGCTAAATAATATTAAGTCTCAAATCCGAACAACTAGGAAAAATTTGAATTACTATAAAGTATCTTTAGCTGAGGGTTCATAATTTAACGTGAGTTCGATTTTGAACGAAAAAATTAAGGTTTAAAAGGCTCATCCACCGTGCCGGAGAGGAATAGAAGCGGGGTCTTTTAAACTCGTTGAACTCACGTTATGTTAGTGTTCACGCTCAACAGTCAACAGTCATCAGTCATCAGTCAACTGAATTTAAATGGTTCGCTGTAGGTTTCATTAAAGCAAACCTGTTCGAGGGGAAAGCGTCCGCCATACTCTTTAAATGGTTCCTTCGCATAGCCTAGTGCTAGTAGACAGCAAATATCCACTTCCTCTGGAATTTGGAAGGCTTCCTTAACTTGAGTGCTATCAAATCCTTCCATTGGGCAGCTATCAATACCAAAGCTTTTGGCCACAATCATCATGTATCCTACCGCTAACATGGTGTGGCGGTTTGTCCAAGCTTCTATTGTTTCAAAACTAGAATGATTGGCAAAGAATTCGGGAATGCTGGAACGCAGATAATTGGCGTAACTATCAGTCATAATTCCTACATCTTCCCCTAGATGGATGACAGATAGAATATTTTCCATATGCGTTGCCCGACGATCGCTACAACAAATCAGGACAACTGGCGCTTCGCCTACTTGGCGTTGGTTAAAAGCACAAGCTTGGAGTTTGTCCTTATTTTCTTGCTCCCTCACGACAATAAATCGCCAAGGCTGGAGGTTAAAGCCAGATGGTGCTTGGATTGCTAGTTCAAGTATTTCTTGCAAAATCGCTTCGGGAATGCGATCGCTACTGAAAGATCTCGCAGCACGACGTTGCTTGATTGCTTCCACCAGACCAATATAAGGGTGCATTTCTACAACCATAATTTTATAAATTTTATTAAGTTTGTCTTTCTATGCCATTCTCCTCTGATGTGTGTATTTCTTCCTTCTACCTTTGGGTTAACCCAAACCCAATTCTCGTTTTAACAAGTTAATCGAATTAGCGCCGATGTAATTGTCAACTTTAATCAGCTTGGGTGGACGGATAATATCTTCCATAGATGCTTGGACTGCTGCTTGCACGGCCGGAAAACTCGCTTGATCGCTGATAATTACCTCAGCCCGTTTGACGATCGCTTGCAGTCTATAAGCATCTTTTGGTTGGGAAGTCATTACCAGCAGTTCATCCCCACGTAAACCGTGGAGGATAACTTCGGCGCCACGGGCTATCCCAGAACTCAAGCTAACTATGCCTACACAATTTTCTTTCGGTAGAGTTTTTAACAAATTGAGTTCTTTACTGTAGTCATAGATATCCAAAGGAATTACACGTACAGCTTTCGGGGCTGCGATCGCTTCCACATCATTAATGAAATAGCGACTTGTCACCACCGTAGCAGAGCTAGTTTTATCTAGCACAGCCGCTAATTCTTCCATTGCTACCAATTGTACGGGGATTTTCAAAGCCTGTTCTAATTCATATACCATCAATTCTCCAGCACCCATGTCCTCAGATGGAACTGGCACTAGAACTTGGGCGCTACAACGCAAGCGCCAGTCAATTTCCCCTAAAAATAGCTCCCTGGCTTGATTGAGCGAACATCCTTGAGCGAGTAGTTCATCAAGTGCTTGCTGGACAACTTTATAGGCATCAGGATATTGTTTGAGGATTGGTGATTGCAGCTTGCTACCACCCTCATGGCCTTGGGCGCGGACATAAATTCCCGAACCAGCTAGACTTTCCACAAATCCATCATCTTCTAACAGGCGGTAAACTTTGCTAATGGTATTACGGTGTAATCCAGTTTGCATTGCCAATGCCCGTGTGCTTGGCAATTTATAGCCTGGTGGATATTGCCGAGAAGCGATCGCAAACCGGATTTGATTAAACAGCTGGGCTGATGCGGGAATCTCGCTGTCTGGCTGAATACGGAATTGAATCATCACCAACCCTCCTAAATACTAGTAGCGGTAAGTAACCAACTGCATTTGCTAAATGTTTAATATTTTATTTACACATGAAATTTTGCTCAGGGAAATTGCTAATACACTCACTTGGGTGATTGAAAATTTGATTGGAAATTATTTAGACATACTGGCATAGTTATATCAAATAATTACATAGTAAATCACACAGCACGGGTAAAAATTATTATGACATGGGCAATAGATACCACAACGGTTCAACTTTCCCAAGATGGTGTCCAAGTAGATGCTTACCTAGCACAGCCAAAATCACCTGGAACATACCCAGGAATCGTAGTTTTGCAGGAAATTTTTGGTGTTAACATTCACATTCGGGAAGTTACAGAACGGATTGCCAAACTTGGGTATGTAGCGATCGCACCTGCACTTTTCCAGCGTCAAGCCCCTGGTTTTGAAACTGGCTATACCCCAGAAGATATAGAAACAGGCAGAGGCTATGCGATGCAAACACAAGCATCACAATTATTGACCGATATTCAATCAGCAATTGACTACCTCAAAAGCCTCCCCCAGGTGAAAAAAGATGGCTTTGGCTGTATTGGCTTTTGTTTTGGTGGTCATGTAGCATATCTTGCCGCTACTTTACCAGATATCAAAGCTACTGCTTCCTTCTACGGTGCTGGAATTACCACCCGTACCTTCGGAGGAGGCGGCCCTACCGTTACTCGTACCCCAGAAGTCAAAGGTACACTGTATGCATTTTTTGGTACAGAAGACGGCAGTATTCCTATTGAACAAGTAGACGAAATTGAAGCAGAGTTAGAAAAATACAACATTCCTCATCGTGTGTTTCGCTACGATGGAGCTGACCACGGATTTTTCTGTGACCATCGCGGCAGCTATAATCCTAAAGCGGCAGCCGATGCTTGGGAGCAGGTAAAGCAACTCTTTGGTCAACTGATCTAAAAATCTGTGCAACAGTCAGTTGTCAGTGGTCAGTGGTCAGTGGTCAGTGGTCAGTTGTCAGTGGTCAGTGGTCAGTAGCAACTAACAAATGACAACTAACAACTGACAAATCACAATTTATCTTTAATAGTCATGAACTCCGAATCGAAACTTTCTCAAACAGCCAATTCGTCTTTTACAATGGACGATTTTGCCAAAGCACTAGAAAAACACGACTACCAGTTTCAAAAAGGACAGGTTGTACATGGTAAAGTGTTCCAACTTGACCATGATGGCGCCTATGTTGATATTGGTGGCAAGTCGTCAGCTTTTCTCCCCCGCGATGAGGCTTCTTTGAGAACAGTCACCGATTTATCGGAAGTGTTGCCATTGCAAGAGGAACTAGAGTTTTTGATTATCCGCGACCAGGATGCCGAGGGTCAAGTAACTCTTTCACGCAAGCAATTAGAAATTCAACACATTTGGGAACGACTGGCGCAAATGCAGGAAAATTCCCAGACAGTGCAAGTACGAGTTATGGGTGTGAATAAAGGTGGTGTCACCGTCGATTTGAATTCTTTGCGGGGATTTATTCCGCGATCGCACTTGGCGGAGCGTGATAACTTAGAAGCACTCAAAGGTCAGACTCTCACTGTTGGCTTTCTGGAAATTAACCGCAACACCAACAAACTCATTCTTTCCCAACGGTTAGCGACTCGTTCTAGTAACTTCAACTTGTTAGAAATAGGTCAGTTGGTGGAAGGTAAAATTACAGGCATTAAACCTTTTGGCGTGTTTGTCGATCTAGATGGTATCAGCGCCTTGCTGCACATCAAGCAAGTCAGCCAAAAATTCATTGATTCTCTAGAAAAAGTCTTTCAAGTCGGTCAAATTATTAAAGCTGTAATTATCGACTTGGATGAAGGTAAAGGTCGAGTGGCTATTTCTACCAGAGTTTTGGAAAACTTCCCTGGCGAAGTCCTAGAGAATCTCGAAGAGGTCATGACTTCTGCTGAGGCGCGTGCTAATCGAGCCAGCAATAAAGCCGCTGAATAGCTCTTAAATTTTCTTTGTGTTTTTGTGTCTTAGTGGTGAAAAAACAAAACCACAAAGACACAAAGACACCAAGTAAAATCACAAGCAAAACGATTTTTCTTGTTGATATAGCACAAGCCTTGGTGGTTAGGACATCAACAGATGATAAAACCTAGACACAAAGCGAAAAGTCGAGCCAGTGCGAACAATCGCGCTTGCGTCCCAAAGCAACTGGCGTCCCAGCGGCGGCTGACGCCGATCTGAACTTTTCAAGACAAAGACTTTTTACCCAGCGATGTACTGAGTTTCGACTGCGCTCAACTACCGCGTGGTCGTTGTGTCCCCAGTCCCCAGTCCCCAGTCCCCTGCTATAGCTCTGGCGGAGTTTTTGTAAACTATCTTCATGAAAAGCAAAATTAATTAACTCGATTAATTTGCCCCAACCATACAATACAGACTCGGAATTAGCTAGCCCAAATTCCTGAATAAAAAATTCTGCCCACCATTTGGGTGCTTGTTTTCTGTAATCACCTTCGTGTTGCTTTCGCCAGCGCTTACGCCATTTGATTTCTGCAAGCCGCACACTCGTGACTAGAAGTCATGAGTTAGGCGCTCCATATTTCCATATTTTTTTTCTTCTTATGGTCATGCACATGGTAAGATAAATTATGGAAGTAAAACACGGCAGAGGCTACGTTTACGCAATTGAATATCATATTGTATGGTGTGTTAAGTATAGACACAAGGTACTGAAGGATGAAATAGCTGAGTTCCTGAAAGAGGTTCTAATTGAGACGGCAATTATCTATAAATTTAAAGTCGAGAGTCTTGAGGTAGTAGAGGATCATGTTCATGTTTTAGTATCTGCAACGCCTCAGCACACTATTCCGAATATAGTCAAAATGCTAAAAGGAATATCAGCTAGAAAGCTATTTTTAAAATTTCCCGAACTCAAAAAAAAGTTGTGGGGAGGTCATCTTTGGAATCCTTCATATTTTGTAAGCACTGTTTCAGAAAATACAGAAGCACAAGTGAAGAAATACATAGAGAACCAAAATGCAGAAAGCGTTTAAAGTTACACTCATTCTTAACCACAACCAAGAAGTCTTAATTAATAAGAGTATTGGTTGTGCAAGGTTTGTGTATAACCACTTCCTAGCATTAAAACAAGAGTTATACCTCACCGAGCAAAAAACGTTAAACTATAATGCTTGTAGTCAGCGACTAACTCTACTCAAAAAAGAAGTCGAATGGCTCCAAGAGGTAGATAAGTTTGCCTTACAAAACTCACTTAGGAATTTAGAGACAGCATACAAAAACTTTTTTGCTGACTTCAAGAAAATTAAAGGTAGAAAAAACGTATGCTTTCCTAAATTCAAAAAGAAGCATGGGTGCAAGCAGTCTTACAAAACCAACCTGACTAATGGCAACATTCAGGTAATTGAGAATCGTTTAAAGCTTCCCAAGCTAGGATGGGTGAAGTTTCATAAATCTCAGGAAATTACTGGAAAACTTGTAAATGTTACTGTAACTCGTACTTCATCAGATAAATATATTGCTAGTATTCTGTGTGAAACAGAGATGGAGAGACACTCAATAGTGGCTCAAAATATTGGTTTAGACCTGGGAATTAATTCTTATCTTGTTACAAGCAATGGTGAAGTTGTAGATAATCCCAAATATTACCGGACTCAAAAAAGGAAGTTACGTAAAGCACACAAAAAACTATCCCGCACTGTAAAAGGTAGTAGTAATAGAGTCAAAGCAAAAATCAAGCTGGCTCGTACCTACGAACGTATTACGAATTTGAGAGATGACTTTCTACACAAACTTTCAACTCGCCTAATTAAAGAAAATAGTATTATCTGTATCGAAGATTTGCGAGTCACCAACATGGTTAAGAATCATAAATTATCTTTGAGTATTTCAGACGCTAGTTGGTCTAAGTTCGTTACCATGCTCGAATATAAAGCTTTATGGCATGACAGAATTGTGCAGAAAGTTGGTACGTTTTATCCTTCGTCTCAGACCTGTAATTGTTGTCGTTTTGTTAACCCATTAGTTAAAGATTTAAAGCTGCGCGAATGGTCTTGTCCACAATGTAGTAGTTACAACCTAAGAGACAATAATGCAGCTTTGAACATATTGGATGAGGGATTGAGATTAATAGCCGCCGTGGGTATCCCGGAGGCTCTAAACGCCTGTAGAGAACTTGTAAGTCCTGGATCTTTTCAGGCAGAGATCGTTGAAGCAGGAATCGCGTGACTTCTAGTCATGCGAGGTTCAAAAAGTCGCTTTCAGTTGGTGGTTGCACTCCCACAATTGGCGGAAAACTGGCGTAGCTGACAAACTTGCTCACACCTTTAGCGTGGACGTAAACTACATATCGCCAGCATTCCACTGTATATATATCTTCAAAGTCAATTTGAAACATCAAGCAAACTGCTTCTTCCGTGACAAATCGTGCTAGTCGGTGAGGCGTTAACGATTTGTGTACAATTTTTGATTCGCGGATGACAAGCCTTTTTGCCTGAAGTGATGATACCATAAAAATGCCTGTGAATTGGGTAGATTTCCGGCCTGTGAGTCGATACGGGTAAGAACGCTATCTGTTTTGCGGGATACGTATTGTAAGTGATGCGTAGACGCTCTTAGCGGCTTGTCGTCAGACATCGCTTTTCAGTTTCCTAGGCCGGAAGGCGATCGTTTTATATGATAAAAAATATTTACCGATAGAATTCAATCGTTTGTCAATATACTAATGGGGCTAATTAAGCTAAGAATTCGAGAATTTGCAGACGAGAAGGGTTGGACGCTTAAAGATGTGGCTGACCGTTCTGGGGTTGCCTATAGTTCAGTTAGGGCTTATGCACGAGCGCCAGGGCTGGCAATGGTAGACTTTACGTCAATTCTGAAGATGGCCCGTGCTTTGGATGTGATGATTGAAGATTTGGTGGAAGTAGTAGAAGAGTGATGAGGTTTGCAGGAGTTGGGGAGCGATCGCTGCTATATTGAATGCAACGGTGGAACCTCAAAGTCATTAAACGAGAGAACATTGTAAAACGAATTGCTTAATGCTCTCACTAGTTTGGCATCAAGAGTCAGTAAAATAGCACCAACCTGCTGTGAAAGCGCAACATAAGAGGCATCGTAGGCGGAAATTCCAAAATTCAAGGCGATACTAACTGCATCAGCCATCAAATCAGCAGTTGAGACAACACGCAACGGGAAGCTTTTGAGAGTTGCTAAATCTGCTGGTACATCAGCAACAGCATAAAGTCTGGCACGGACATACTTCCAGATAATGTTGCGACACTCAATGTAAAACAGGTCTGGTACAAAGATTGCTGTTTGGGGATTACCAAGATGAGCAAACAGTTGATTAACTTTTGGCGTGAGTGGATCATCGGGTATAAATTGCTTAATAGCTACACTAGCATCCACAACGCACCTGAGAGGAATAGCCATCTGTCGCGGTCTTCTCGGATTAATGCAGTACTATCAGGCCATTCCACATCACTCCGACGGCTTTCACGGCGAATACGGATTTCCTCTAGAAGTTTTGGGACATTTTTCCGCTTTTCGGCTTCTGTTTGCTGTGTTTTTATCTTCTGCAAGCCATTCTGCAATATTGTAATCACTTGAGCATCAATTGAACTATTTTCAGCTTCAGCTAACTCTTGCAGCTGTTTGTATAACTCATCAGGTATATTTAGTGGATTAAGGATAGCCATTGCTTGACCTCCCAAAAGATTTATTGGTAATGGTAGCACGATGCCAGTCAGGTAAGAGCTTATAGCATTTTACAATAAGCGTGAACTACATTTGAGAACCTCACCCCCAACCCCTCTGGGAACTCACGGAGAAGGGAGATGAAGCACAGCTTTATCGCTTTGAGGTAATCGGGATACCTCAGTTGCTTAGGAAACGTCATATACCAATTCATAATGAGTCCGCACAGACAAACGCACGTTTGTTTTCGATTTGGCACCCAATCCGCAGTTTCCTTTACTTTTGTATGCACATATCTACTGCATTCCTCTCACCTGTAAAAGTCTTTGACTGATAACTGTCATGAGTCATCAGTCAACACATGCAGAACAGCTTATTGATTTAGTGTCTCAATGGCTTGTTGAATCAACTGCCTAGTCTTGTGAAGATTTAGCAGCCTAGTTTGGTCGTAACGTTCTGGAAGTGAAAGTAACCTACCTTCTAGCGTTGCACGAATCAGCGCGGCTTGTTCATCAGTAGGTTCTCCTAGTTCGTTAAAGATTGTCCCCAGCGCTTCAAAACTTCTCAAACTCAGATTCTTTAAACCTCTTTTGTTAGCTTTGAACTGCTGAATAGCTTGCACAGGAAAAGCCAATAACGGAGTAATCCAGCTTATTTTATACCCTGGATTCCCTACTGGCTTGACTCCGTAGCGTGCAGCCAAGTCTTTCAATTCTTTAAGGGTTTTGCTTTCAAGTTCAGAACGTGTAAACATAGTAATGCCTAATTTACTAATTGGGTTTGGCAGCTACCCCAACTTGCGAGGCTCGGCTAGCTGCCAATTAAAATATCGCATGACTTCATGTGATAAGTCAATATATTAGCAGAAATTTTTATGCCTAATTACGAAGAAAAACCTTATTTAAAAAAACATCAATTTAAAACCGATAGGGAAGAACCATTAACCGCAAAAATAACTCTCAGACTTCCCCCTTCCATGCTGGAAAAATTAAAAACTCTAGATAACTATCCAGAGTTTGTCAGACAAGCAATTTGGGATGCACTAAATAAGCTAGAAAATTCCAATGACTCTACAGAAGACTGATAATATTTTGTAATTATTAGAAAAATTATTGGCTTTGGCTAAAGCTTATAGTCTTGCATATCATGTGGAAGTGAAGGGTAGCGATCGCTTGAATTCTCAGCAGAATTTGTAGGGAGCGATCGCTCTCGTGTAGTCTAAGGTTTTGTATCACAAATTGCCATGCATCTTGGATATTTTGGCTTTTGCAATTTCTATAGTAGCTAGATACTTTGAGGTTATGAAATAAGCCCATAATGCAACAGCTAGTGAACAAAAAGAACCCTCAAGGTGAATTTTGCTCGAGTGATTTGCTGATCAGGCTATGAAGTTCTCTTAATTGCTCAGAATCCAAACCTTTAATTAGCTGCTCTGCTGCTTTCTTAGAGTTATGACGAGGTATATTAATCCATAATCCGCCCTGAAAAGTAGCAGATGGTACTTTTTCTAGCCAATCTCTAGCAATTTTTCGCCCCTCTTCAGTGATTTGATAATAACCACGTTTTTTGCCAGGTAATGCTTCAATCCATCCCAGTTCATACCACCGTTTTCGCCAAAGGTGTGCTTTGCTGAGTGCAAGGTGCAATACTTCCCTAATTTTCTCCACATTAATTGGCTGATTTTCTGGACAAGCCTGAACTACTTGAGAAAACCTTTGCAAATACCCTTTTGGATTTCCCCCTTGCTTGAGTGGTAAATTCTCTAGGTCAAAAGTCTTTGCATCAGCTAATTCCAATTCCTTAATAATTTTGTCAATATCTAATGATTCACAACCAAATCCAAAAGGTGGTTGTGCTTTGCATAATTCCTCATAGGTTTGGAAAGGCTTTCCATGCTCATCAACCAGTTGCTGATAACCATCGTATTCCTTCATCAAGTCACGCCATGCTTTTAACTGTTGAGCATTAAACATGGCATCATGTAGAACTGCTTGCATCTCTAACCTGACAGCAATTGCCCAAGCTTGTGAACCAGGTAGTGCTGTTAGATCACCAGCATTTCCTAAAGTTTTTATGTGAGCTTTTAATCTGTCACTGGATAGTTCTTTTGTAGCCATGCCCACACGTCCCTCAATTCTTCTATTTCCATGACCAGGCGAGACTTGCCAAAATACTTGACAATTTCTGTATTAAAAAATTTTGGGTTTTTTCCATTTTTTCTTGCATAAGCGCGTACATAATTCTCAATCTTGCCACGCATAATATTTAACTCTTCACTGCTAGTTAAAAATTCTTGTGGAGAAAATTCTACATTTTCAAAATCTTTATTGATTACCCGTAAATTGTAAGTTTCTATAAAACGTTTTAGATTAATTGTGCTACTACTAATTCCCAATTCCTGTGCAACTGATTGAATTATTTCTGTCTCTAAATAATCAACAGATTCTCCAGTACTTAAGTCAGATGCTCTTAATCGAGTCAATTTTGAATTTAATGGAATAATATAATTATTTCGTTGCAGTTTGCTATTTTCTTCGTTATTACCATTGCCAGCACCTGAACTTTCTCTTTCGTTTTGCTCTTTTTCTTTTAAAACAATCTCTTGTTCTGTAATAATTTGCTCTACACACTGACGAGCTAACTGATCATCGGGAATAAAAATTAATCCTGATTTCTTTAATTCTCCTGCTTTTCTATCAACTCTAGCTGCTCTTGCCCATGACTGTTCTAACCAAGGTTCACTTCTTATATTAGTTAAGCAAGCAACGTGGGTAATTGCTGGAACATCAAGCCCTTCGTATGCCATTGCCACAGTTACTAAAACATCAACTGCTTTTAAATCGCTGAGTTTGTATTCTTTCTTGAATCGCTTAATTGCAGATTGCGCTTCTTTTGATTCATCACTTGTTGCTTTAACAGCTGTGTTGATTCCTAGCTCTTTCAACCAATCGAGATATTGGTTAGCTGTTGAAATTGATGGTGCTAGTACAAGTAATTTAGAGCGTGAATTGTTTATTTTTTTATATTGTTGCCAATTATTAACACAGTTTTTTAATAACTGACGAGCATATCCTGTACTAAGGGCTGTTTGAAGTGCTATGCTTCTATAATCTCCAGCTTCTGCAAGACTTTCCACTGAGCATTTCTGTCCCGTTTCATCAATCCACTCAGCCTCTCCATCTCCCCACTCAAAATGAAGAGGAACTATAGCACGTTCTCTAAGAGCTTGGCTGCGTGTATATTCAATAACGATTGTGTCCTCAGAGTTAGACAGATTAGGAGTAAGACCACCAGAAATTTGTTTGTAGGGCATAAAGGCTATTGGCTGGCGATCTCCACGCACATGGGTTCCTGTGACGAGAATTAGCAAAACTGCTTTATCTACTAATGGTTGCAAGACTCTGTGCCAAATTCCCCCCTCTTTAACATGATGAAACTCATCCAATACGAGAATGTAGCGCTTGCGCCGAAACTCTTGAGCATGAAGGTCGGGACTATCGGCTATTGCATGGTACGTAGCTACATAGCCTGACATTCCTTTACATGGATTAGGTTCGTTATTATTAGCGATCACTCGGTGTTGATGCGCTAAGTGTTTTTGAAAAAAACTATCATCAAAATTTTCTTCTCCTTGCCTTTGTAAATTTTTCCTTGGGACTATCCAACATATTGCATCAGCTATAGTTCCATAAAAGCCTCCCTTAAAAGGCTGATTTGGAATTAGTTGTGCAGCAGCAATCACTGGAATTAAGCTTTTACCACCTCCTGGTGTAACCAACATGAGAATTTTTTTAATCGGCTGTCCTGCCTTGATGAGTTTACATATCTCTAGAAACTCGGCTTGGTGTTTTCTAAGATTTAGCTGCTGATGGGAAGGTTGTGAAAATAAGTCGAGTTGCTTGGCAGTTGTCATCTTTCTATTCTCTTGTGCGGTTTTTGTGTAATGGCATTGAGGACATAATGCCTGCATCTCATGAACATTAGTTCGGTAAGTTTCTGCCCACCGAACAATATGATCTGCATGCCAATCAGAAGGCATATCGCACCCGCACAGTTGACACTTTCCATCAGCCGCATACCAGAGACTGGCGCGTAGTCGTTTCGACCGAAGGAAACGACTCTCTTTTACCATCTAAAAATTCCTCCAGTAGTTAACTTATATAGGCTATGATAGTACAAAGGTTCTACTAATGTTTCTATTTCGAGCCAGTTAATTCTGGAAAGTCCAATTAGGGGACGATTACCAACTAGCTGTTAATTTAGCAGAATATTGCTCAGTATGTTTACTGTGCAATCAATATTTCACATCTTGCTGAATAAGAGATAATTTAGCTTTTATAGCAGGGAACTCTTAACAGGCTTGAAAGTCTCTTAGTGTCTGTGTTTTATGATTTATTGATGTCCTAATCTATTTGGCAACCACCATACTTTCAACAAAGAGGGGGGAGAGTCTAACTCCCGGAATCCTTGCGGATCTATCTAATTTCAAGTTGGACACAATTGAACACTCTGCGACCTCTCCAATAAACTATCTAACTACTATATAATTTAAATTTATATAAAAATTTACAAGCTTATTGTCAGCTTATAAGATGGGTGGAACAAAGTGACATTAGACCTCTTGCATGAATCAGATTATGCCTGCTAAACAGATTAATTTTCTGTAACTCTTTGCGTCTTTGCGCCTTTGCGTGAGGCTTAAAATTCTTGTTCTCCAACATTCGTGCAAGAAGTCTATTCATCTCATTACTCATTTCCAGAATTTAATGTAATTTGCTGTGAACCATCTATCACAGCTAGTACATCAATTTGTTCGGGTTAAATGTAATAAATAATTCTATAGGAACCTTCAATAACTTCTCGAATTTGCTCGGCTGCAAACTCGGATACAATTCGACCTGACAAAGGAAAATTAGCAATTTGCTCAGAACGCCTAGTGATACGGTCAACTATCCTCGCTGCATACTGTGGAGAAGTTTGGGCAATATAACTATAAATTGCTGAGAGATTTTCTACCGCTGTTTCTGTCCAGTAAACTTTCACTCTGGCAGTCCAAATTTTTTCCGCACTTCTTGTACATAAATCACATTAGCAGCTTTGCTATCTGCTAGTCCAGCTTCAACAGTTTGCCGAACATAAATTTGGTACATTAAATCATCCCATGTGGAATTTTCTGGCAATCTGTCAATCAATTTATGAGCTTCTTCTTTAATGTTGAGATTTTTCATCAGTAGCTAACCAAATATTTTTTTGCATCCATTTGAATATATTCTAGATGCGAAAAATGTAGTTATATTTTATAACTACATTTATTCAACGGAGAAGGGGAGATTCGAACTCCCGGAGGTTTTAGCCTCATCCGATTTCAAGTCGGACGCAATCGACCACTCTGCCACCTCTCCAATAAACTGTCAAGCTAATGCCTAGCCCACATTTGTAGGTTAGCACTAAAGCTGACAGATAATACTATATCCTATCACTAGGCAGGTTGCACTACTGAATGCGATCGCTCGTACAAAATTTCTTCTGACACCTGCAAGTCATTCCCCACCCACACTAAAGCAGTTTGCGTCACCACACCCGCCTCTAAACAAACCAAGGAAAAATTCCGTAGCTTCTGGCTGTCATTCTCCACAATCCTCGGCACACTGGCAGCATTCAAGTAAATTATCCCCTCTGGGCTTCTAAAAATTGGCTTTCGCAGTTCTTTTTTTGTGTGCCGTAGACTATGGTGCATATGACCAAATGTCACCAAAGGAATCGTTTTCCCCGCGGTGAGAGTCCAAGAAATGGCCTCAGCAAGATCTGGATCGCCAAAGTCACCGCCAATCGGATGCCAATCTTTACCGCAGGGGTCTTCTGGGCGATCGCCTAACCCACTCGGCCCGTTGTGACCGAGAAAAATAATCGTATCACTAGCGGCACTTTTCACCGCCGCCGTAATTTTAGCCGCTGATTCTTCTGGACTGGTAACACCATATCGTTCTTTACAGATATCAGCAAATCTCCACTCCGGGCCACCCCAGGTAAAGGGACGACCCCCCACCACAGTTAAATTCCAATCTGGAAAATCTAACTTTCCGTAACCAACATGGGCTGAACCCAATAAATCAAGCTGTTCCTGTACCCAGTCTTCCTTAGAACGGTCATAAGGGCACTTTTTACGTCCCCATTCGGTGGCAGTGTACCACGCATCATGGTTTCCCATTACCGCTGCTTTGGGAATGTCCAGGGAAGCGATCGCTTTCACCACTTCCACCGACTCATTGCCAAAATCCCCGACAAACAGCACTAAGTCAACACCTAGATGCTTGAGTGCAATCCCATCTTCTACTTCCCATTGATCGTGAACATCTCCAACTACTGCAATTTTCAAGGTTATTGGTTGAGTTTTTTGAGTGGTCATGCGACTTTCCTTGCCGTCTATCTCCAGCATAGGAAACTCAGCCGGATTTGAACACAACTAATGGGATGTCACCCCTCATCTCTATTTTGGTAAAAACTACTATAATTAATTCACAAGACAAAACTCTGCAACTTCAAGCACCCCTTAACTGTGTTTACAACTGCACTTGTTCAACGAGACAAAACCCAACCGGGTGAACTACCACTAGATTTATTTGCTGCTATTGAAAGTCTTAAAAAAGAACTCAACGCGGTTATCCTGGCACATTACTATCAAGAGGCGGATATCCAGGATATCGCAGACTTTATTGGGGATTCATTACAACTGGCAAAAGCAGCAGAAAAGACTAATGCAGATGCCATCGTCTTTGCTGGAGTTCACTTCATGGCAGAGACAGCTAAGATACTTAATCCTGACAAATTAGTACTTTTACCAGATTTGAATGCTGGTTGTTCTTTAGCAGATAGTTGTCCAGGAGAGGCATTTGCAGCTTTCAAAGCCCTACATCCCGATCATCTGGTGGTTTCTTATATCAACTGCTCTGCCGAAATTAAGGCGATGAGCGATATTATTTGCACTAGTTCTAACGCTGTGAAGATTGTACAGCAGATACCAAAAGACCAGCCAATTATTTTTGCCCCCGATCGCAATTTGGGGCGGTATGTGATGGAACAGACTGGGCGAGATTTGGTACTGTGGCAAGGTAGCTGTATTGTCCATGAAACCTTTTCCGAAAAGAAGATTGTGCAGCTAAAAATTGCTCACCCCCAAGCAGAGGCGATCGCACACCCAGAATGTGAAAGTAGTATTTTGCGCCACGCCAGCTTTATCGGCTCTACAGCAGCATTACTCAAGTATTGTCAAAATAGCCCTACAAAGGAATTTATCGTTGCTACGGAGCCTGGTATTATTCACCAAATGCAAAAACTAGCTCCTGACAAGCATTTTATTCCCGCCCCGCCGATGAATAATTGCAATTGCAACGAGTGTCCTTTTATGAGGTTAAACACTTTAGAAAAGCTTTACTTAGCGATGAAAAATCGCACTCCAGAAATTACTATGCCAGAGGATATTCGTGTTGCTGCTCTGCGTCCAATGCAACGAATGCTAGAGATGAGTGTGTAGTTAGGTTTAAATAATTTGTAGAGACGCGTTAGCTAAAGGCTTTAGTAAAGACATCTTTCACGTCTCTACATAATTTTGTCAGGTTAGCCTGATAGTTGAAAGAAGTAATGAAAGAACAATATTTTTTTATTTCGCTTCACTTTACCTTACTTACTCTTACATAAAATTGGGTTCTGATGATAGGCAGGAGGGCTTAACATGTCAACTTCTGCCGAAGAAATTTATACCCAAGTTATCCGCAATCTATTACCAACAGAGCGTCTACGCTTGGCTAATCTTATACTTAATGATCTGGTTCAGCAAAATGTGTCTGTCTTAGATCAAAGTGATACTTGGACTGAGCAAGATTTAGTTGATATAACGAACTTTACTTTACAGTACGCAAATATACTTTTTTCTGAAAGTGAGGAGACATCTTAGTGACATTGAATCCTGGTGATGTAGTAACAGTCGATTTTCCAGGCGTCACTGGCGTAAAACGTCGTCCTGCCGTGGTTCTGTCATCAGTTACTTATCACACAACTCGTCTTGATGTAATAGTTGGACTAATTACTACTCAGACAACTGCTCTAGGAGCTACTGACTATGTACTACAGGACTGGGCTGCGGCTGGTTTAAGAGTTGCATCTGTTTTCCGCAGTTTCATTGTTACTCTACCATCCTCTGCCCATTTGCTTCACATTGGGCATCTATTAAACGTGATTGGAAGGGTGTTAACGCCAGTCTAAAAGTAGCTCTTGCAGAGTTTGATGAGACTGACCCATCGCCTGATTCATGAGCTTCCATATAAGATGTATTATTTAAGAATAACGAAAGACTAAGATTTACTCTTATCTGCCTCTTTCTGCGCTGCCTCACTATATTTTCTATATAACTTAGTGCGTATCTGTGCTTCTTGATAGCGCCTGTGATTGGTTGAAACCTTACCCATTAAATCAGAAGCTTCTTGCCACCTAGCAGCTAGTTCTAACCACTGAGTTGAGGTAGTAGCTGTTTTACCAGATGCAGAAGCTTGAATGGCAATTCGTACCGCTGCTGTAAAAGCATCATTGTCTTCAGATGTAACGGAAAGGCTATTTTTTGCCGCCTTGGATGCTCTTTGGGCTTTACTATTATTAGTATTTGCTGTACCTATAGATTGAGAGCTTTCTATTTGCATTAAGTTTTTAAGTTTATCGCCTAACTGAGCAGAAACAACCCAACCTAGCAACACCAGTGAGCATAAACTTGT